>DURL01000044.1 GCA_012837345.1 Bacteroidales bacterium | reverse complement strand
GTGAAATACAGATAGATATATTGAATTGATTAATCGCAGCAAACTTAAATAAACCTATTGGGTAGAGCCTCTCTCTCCGCCAAGCCGAAAGGTAAATCAGGTAAAAGCACCGTTAATCTTACGATTACGGTGTTTTTTCTTTTATATTAAAATGACAAGTGAGTCCAAATCGTTATCACGCACAGGAATAATCATTTAACTTTCTGAATAGGTGTTGAGTTATATTTTTCGTTACCTTTGTGTGGATTAATACGTGGTAATATGACAACGATCATTATAGAAGAAGATAGCCCACAGGCAAAGACACTTCTTGAATTTATCAAGACGTTGCCTTTCGCTACGGTTGTTGAAGAGAAGAAGAAGAGTTTTCGGGAGGCTGCCCAAGAGTGTAATGCCATTCCGGTAAAAGAATTTACAGACGAGTTGCGCAGTCGAATAGAACAATGGCCTGAAGAAAATGCGTGAAGTTGTGATCTCGCAAACGGTTCTGGATAAGATCGATGATCTTGAATACTTTTTAAAGACTGAACTCAAGTTATCGAAAGAGGCGGCAAAATGTCGATGTGATAGGATGGAAACTTTATTCCAATCATTAGCAGGCATAGCAGATTATCCCTTATGCCGTTTTAAAAAGTGGCGTGTATTGGGATATAGATGTGTTCCTTTTGAGAAAAACTGGATATTTGCGTACGAATTATTCGATGATGGTATCATTGTCAGAGATATGTCGCATGCCAAGTTATTAAAAGACTAAAGTAAGAAATTAACATACTGTGAATTTCGGTGAGTAACCCAGAAAAGCCGAAATCGAAAAATTTACACACAGTTTTACGCAAATATTTGCGTTGACTGTGTGTTTTGTTTGAAAATAGAAAAGGGTAGTTTTCAATATCTGGTTGCCCTACTGCCCAATCGATTGGATATTGATGGTGGAACCTTTCAGGTGGGGCGATGTCACCTTCAGGGAGATCACCCCCGCATCCCCGGTACTTCTCACAATGACCAATGCTTTCCCTTTCCAGGCATCTCTGCTGTTCGCGACATATGAGCCGGAATCCTTTAGGTTTGCATTGTCCACAGCCACGATACGCCCCGGCCCCTCAATTTCGAACGCCAGTTTGTTGGAAGCATTGGGATCAATCAACCCATTCTCATCCGTGATGTGAACCGTGATGTAAGACAGATCCTGCCCGTCGGCTGCAATCTCATCCCTGTCCGCCGACAAAGCGATCATCTTACCTGTACCGGCCGTCTGCAGCGCTGTCGATTCTTTCTCTTCACCGTTCGCTATGCCAACAGCCCTGATCTCGCCCGGAGCATAGGGAAGCGTAAACAATGCCTTGAACTCCTCCGCTACCCCCGTTTGTTTCTCACCAACAAGCGTATCATTCACATAAAGCCGCACAGCCGGATACTTCGAATAAACCTCCACCTCAATATCCTTTCCTTCATGCCCCGGCCATGTCCAGCTCTCCCATGCAGGCCAGACAGCCCATTCCGTCAGCCTGATATCCCCCTCATCAGGATAATAATAAGCCCCGATACCCGATTCACCCAGGTAATCGATGGCCGTCCACACAAAATCACCAATCACATAGTTGTTTTC
>DURL01000043.1 GCA_012837345.1 Bacteroidales bacterium | reverse complement strand
TATTTACAATGAAACGGGTGTAGCAAAGGTCACAAACGAATTTACCACCCTGCAGCAACGTTATCCCGGTAAGCCTGTCGCCCTGAGCGAGTGCGGCAACGTGGCAACCATTTCGGCACAGTGGAACACCGGTGCCAGATGGCTATGGTTTATGCCCTGGTACGAATATGATCGCACCCTCGATCCCGGCAGTGATGCGTTCCAGTTAAAGACACATGAACATGCCTCTATCGCCTGGTGGGAAGATGCCCTGGCACAGCCCTACGTGCTTACACGCGATGAGTTACCTGACCTGAAATAAGAGATGCATATGAAGAAAAGAACAATGATAACGGGTTTATTACTGTCAGCTCTCTTGCTGACCGGTACATCCTGTGTGGAGAGAAAATCATCGGAAAATGGGGAGGTGATGATCAGTCCGCAAAGAACGACGGAGACAGAAAAGTTGTTGGTTAACCTGAAGGCGATTGCAGCGGACGGTTTTATGTTTGGCCACCAGGATGACCCGCTCTACGGCGTCACCTGGGAGGGAGACAGCGGTCGTTCGGACGTGCAGAGCGTCACGGGAGACTATCCCGCCGTGATGGGCTTTGACATCGGGAAGATTGAAAACGACAGCGAAAAAAACATCGACAATGTCCTCTTCGCCATTATTCGTGAGGAGATGATCCGTCATTACAAGCGGGGTGGGATGATCACCGTAAGCTGGCATGCCGACAACCCGCTTACCGGTGGCGACTCGTGGGATGTGAGTCGCGATGATGTGGTGGCTGCCATCCTGCCGGGTGGGGAGAAGCATGAGCTTTTCCTTGGCTGGCTCGACAGGGCTGCCGCCTTCTTCAACTCACTCACCACCGAGGAGGGGAGGAAGGTACCGGTGCTCTTCCGCCCCTGGCACGAGCATACTGGCAGCTGGTTCTGGTGGGGAAAGGATCTCTGTAGTGTGGAGGAGTACACCGCCCTCTGGGAGATGACCCGCAGCCGTTTCGACGAGGCAGGGGTGGATAACCTGCTCTACGCCTATTCACCTGACCTGCAGGGACCCGGTGAGATCTATATGGAGCGATATCCCGGTGATGAGTATGTTGATCTGCTGGGTCTGGATGGCTACCACCGTAACAACGAAGAGGGGATCGATGCCTATCAATCCTCACTCCATACCATCCTCTCCTTTTTGGCGGAGGAGGGTAAAATGCGGGACAAGCCGATCGCACTCACCGAGACAGGGCTGGAGGCGATTCCGATTGCCGACTGGTGGACATCGGTACTCTTCCCCGTGCTGGACCGCTATCCGGTGAGTTACGTGATGGTATGGCGCAACGCCCGCGAGCGGCCTGACCACTACTATGCACCTTACCCGGGACAGCTCTCGGCCGATGATTTTGTCGTCTTTTACCAACATCCCAAAACCCTTTTCAGCAACGATATCCCCAACCTGTATCAGTAACGACATAAGAGAAATTATAATGAAGTCATATAAGCAACAGATCAAAGAGATGATGAAGGAGCATGAGAGCCTCCTCACCCGCAAGAATGAACCGATGGAGGAAGGTAACGGCTGGTACCGCCGCTACCGCTACCCGGTGCTCACCGCCGCCCATACCCCCCTCTACTGGCGGTACGATTTCAATGAGGAGACCAACCCGCTGCTGATGGAGCGCATCGGCATGAATGCCGCCATGAACGCCGGTGCCATCAAGTGGAACGGTCGCTACCTGCTGATGGTGCGCGTGGAGGGTGCCGACCGCAAGTCCTTCTTCGCCATCGCCGAGAGCCCGAATGGCATCGACAACTTCCGCTTTTGGGATTATCCGGTGGTGATTCCCGAGACGGAGGATCCCGCCACCAATATGTATGACATGCGACTCACCGCCCATGAGGATGGCTGGATCTACGGCATCTTCTGTGCCGAGCGGTACGACGAGACAGCGCCCGCGGGCGACCTCTCACGGGCAAAGGCGACAGCCGGCATCGTACGCACGAAGGATCTGGTCACCTGGGAGCGCCTGCCCGACCTGGTCTCCCCCAGCCAGCAGCGCAAC
>DURL01000042.1 GCA_012837345.1 Bacteroidales bacterium | reverse complement strand
GTCAGGCTGCCCGATTGCTGGAAATGATGACTGATACCCTGCTGTTGGTGAAGAACGACGGCACCTGCGTCGACATGATTGTCAAAACCGCGAACAATCCTTACGTCAATGAGGAGGGGACGCTGCTGGGAAAGAATATTTTTGATTGCTTCCCGCAGGAAACCCTTATGGATCTGAGACCGGCTATCGAGCACGTCGCCCGCACCGGCGAGATCTCCAATGCCAACTATGATCTTCCCGCCCCGGAGAAGATCTTCTATTTCAAGTGTATCATCCAGAAGTATGATGAGGAGCATCTGCTGCTGCAATATCGCGATATCACTGAGCGCAGCCAGATGAAATTGAGATTGCAACTGGCCAACGAACGTTTGCAGGAAACCGGGCAGGCAGCAAAGATTGGATACTGGAGCTACAACCAATCCACCAGATTGCTTTACTACGAAGGATATGTAGGCATATCCCTTGAAACACGAGAGGAAGTGGTCATTCCTCTGTCTGAATACCTGGAACATGTCTTCCACGAGGACAGGGAGAGGATTGAGAATAATTTGACCAATCCAAACAGTGATGTGGATACGTACGACTACAGGGTGGTGAAGGATAAGATCTATTATGTGCGCTCAAAGATTATCAACCGGTATCTTAATAGAAAGGGTGAGCAGATGGTTGATGGCTACACACAGAACATTGATGATATCGTATCCAACTGGGATCGTTTGAAAATGATTACTCTGGCGGTCAACAATACCAACGAGAGCATCTTTGCAGCCAAGTTGGATGGTACACTCATTTTTGCCAATCAGTTGTGCCGATTGATGAATCATATTCCCGAATCTGCTGATATCAGCAACTTGAAAGCTTATGAAGTACTGGATAACTTCAAGGAGGAAAATAAATGGAGTCTGTTTTTGAAATCCCTGCGTGCAAATGACAACTCATTGAAGTTTCTCTGTAACCACCACTACCCCGATTACGACGTGATCAGTACTGAATGTTCCGCCTTTATCATCCGTAACGACTACGGTGAAGATATCATCTGGAATCTCGGACGTGACATATCAGAACATGTGCGCTATGAAAACAAGCTCAAGGAGGCGAAAGAGAAGGCAGAGGAGTCGGACCGCCTGAAATCAGCTTTTCTCTCCAACATGAGCCACGAGATCAGGACTCCACTCAATGCGATCGTTGGTTTTTCGACAATCATGGCGGAAGTGGATGACCGCGATGAGCGGATGAAGTTTCACAAAATCATTGAATCGAATAACAATCGGCTGCTGTTGCTGATCAATGAGGTGCTCGACCTCTCAAGGATCGAATCGGGAACCCTCATTTTCCACTTTTCGGTAGTGAGCATGCATGATCTCTGCCGTGAGATCTTCAGCACCTATCAAATTTATGCTGGAAGTACCAGTCTCATTCTGGAGATGCCGGAAGAGGATATCTCAATCCGCAGCGATAGAAACCGTCTCACTCAAGTGCTCTCAAACCTGATTGACAATGCCCTGAAATTTACTCCAAAAGGAAGTATCACCATCGGTTACAGAGTTCAGTTGGAGTGGCTGGAGCTGTTCGTGAATGATACCGGTATCGGCATCCCGGAAGATAAACAGGAAAAGGTATTTGAACGGTTTGAGAAGGTGAACAGCTTCGCACAGGGTACAGGACTCGGCCTGCCCATTTGCAAGACCATCCTTGAACGCCTGGGAGGCGATATAAAGGTGACTTCACAAGTGGGAATAGGCACACAGTTCACCTGTAGGATACCACTGCTGCTTACCGACAGTGCGGATGATGTTTTCAAGGTGAAACCCCGAAACAGTTCATTGCAGGTGAGTAGGCAAGGGGTGAAAAGCACGATTCTCGTAGCTGAGGATGATGAGGATAACTTTGAGTTGATCAATGCAATGATTGGAAATGATTATTACCTGGTACATGCAAAGGATGGTGACCATGCCATAAGATTGTTCCACTCCATAAACCCGGATCTGATTCTGATGGATATCAAGATGCCGGTGATGAGCGGGTTGGAGGCAATAATGGCCATTCGGCAGGAATCTCCTTTCTATCCGCCAATCATCGCCGTGAGCGCCTATGCCTTCGACAATGACAGGAAAGAGTTGATGAAGAATGGTTGCAAGGACTTTCTGACGAAACCGATCGACAGGGAGCTTTTGATTGCCACCGTTGACAAATACCTGTAACATGTGACAGGTGCACGGAGGAGTCCTCATTCTCCTCCACCGGGAATCAGGATCACTTTTTTAAAGCGGGGAGTGCAAAACCAAAAGTGGAGCCCTCCCCCTCTTTTGATTGAAAGAAGAAACGACCGTTGTTCAGTTTCACAAAATTGTTCACCAGAAGCAATCCAAGCCCCGATCCAGATTCATGATCCGTGCCAAAGGTGGTATACTGGGTGCCCACATCAAGAAGTTTACACTGGTCCTCCTCACTGATGCCACAGCCCCGGTCCATCACTTTGTAAATGACCTCCCCCTTTTCAGTTTCCAGTTTTACCTCAATTTCACTATCCCGATAACTGTATTTGATGGCATTACTGATCAGGTTCCGCATCACGGTTTTAATCATGTCGATGTCCACCTCTACATCAGTCTCTTCATTTGCTGTTGATACATATCGGATGCTGATGTGCTTGTTCGCTGCAAGGATTGTGGCTGTTTCTACCTCAGCTTCGATCAGCTCGGCCAGGTTGAATGGCTGTTTGATCGCTTCCAGTTTGCCCAGTTGTGCTTTGGTCCACTTCAGCAGGTTGTCGAGTAACCTGAACAGCTGTTCCGATACCTCGTTGGCATTTTGTATCGACTCCAGGACTTCCGGCCGGATCACGCTATCCTCTTTTAACTGGATGGACAGGACGTTCAGTATCATCTTTATGGTTGACATCGGCATCCGCAAGTCATGTGCAATCACAGAATACAATGCATCCCTACCGGCGATGGTCTGTTCCAGCTCTGCTTTCTGATGCTCAATGGTTCGCTTGGCTTCCAGCAAAGTGAGTTGATGACGTACGCGTACCAGCAACTCCTCCTTGTTGAACGGCTTGGTAATGTAATCATCTGCACCCAGTTGAAATCCTTTCACAATATCGTTGGGAGAATTTAGTGCAGTGAGAAATATGATGGGTATGTCCATGTGATCAGGATGCTCCTTAAGCTGTTTTGCCATTGTAAAACCATCGGTGCCGGGCATCAGGATATCCAGCAAAATCAAATCAGGCTTGTTTTCTTTGACCTGTTCCACTGCTTCTTCTGCATTTTGTGCTGTGAACACATGTAAACCGGATTGCTCCAGCATCATTTGCAACAATAGCGTATTGGTCGGGATATCATCAACTGCCAATATCCTGTATTTTGAAAAATCAATTTCCATATCGTCTTTACCAGAAATGTTGATCGATGAGAGATTTGTAACTCCTGAAATGTTTTACTTAGTGGGGAAACAGTTAAATCCGCTTCTCAATGTCTCCACAAAATATCTAATCATGCATCTCTATGTTGAACAGGGACTGATAACTGGGGAAACAATATTTTTGATGTAAGAGGAATCTTGTTGCCAACACCAAAGTTAAACATTTTTACCATTTTGTTTGTTCTGATTTCAGCCTATTTCCCACTCAATTTGTTTTTTTAATTTATTTTACCAATATTTTTAACCGAAAGTTATCATTTTTCGCGGATTGCCCTTTTTTTCTTATTTTTGCAGTGGGAGCTGTTTTTATCCATCACCTTAACTGATAATGGGGAGAATTGTTTTTTTTAATTTTCTGGAGTTCGTGTGGGGTTTGTTGAGCTTTATCCCTGCAGTGTTGGCGGTGATCGGCTGTTATGTTTCATATCTCCATCCAACACGCAATCCGGCCATACACTGGCTGGGGGTGTTGCTTCCGCTGATTGTGCTGCTGAATGCCCTGATCATGTTTATCTGGATCTGGAAAAGAAGCCCCTGGATGATTGTACCCATTGCATCTCTGCTTCTCACCATTCCCTATCTTGCTGCCGTGTTTCATTGGCCTCTCAGCAAGCCGTCACCCCCGGAGCGAAAAGTAACCGTGGCAACCTACAACATCCGAAACAAGATAGGTGAGAATATCTTCCTCGATGCACAACAATTCGCTGGCTTTCTGAACGAAGAAAGTGTGGATCTTATCTGTCTGCAGGAGTTTCCGGCAGATGGGATTGTCAGAGAGGGGCTGATTGTGGAAATTACGAAGATGCTGCCGTATTACCATATATCGTCACGAAACAGAGAAACACTGGTAGTGGCAATATTTAGCCGATATCCAATTCTGGAGGTGGTGCCGGTCCTGTTCGAGGATGAGACTGATAACTTCTCCATGTGGGTTGATCTGGATCTGGAGGGAGAGAGGGTAAGGGTTTTCAACAACCATCTGCAAACAACCAATCTGAACCAAAATAGAGTGCAATTTTCACTTGATATCGGACATACATTCTCCCAAATAAAAAGATTAAAACAGGTGATTGAAGAAAATGGCAGCATCAGAACACGACAGGCTGATCACATCAGATGCCTGTTGGATGAAAGCCCCTATCCGTTGATCGTCTGTGGCGATTTAAACGCGAACCCTGCCTCATATACATACAGAACCATTAAAGGTCGCTTGAAGGATAGCTTCCGTGACGTTGGCAAAGGGTATGGCTACACCTATCGTTACCTGAAAAAGCTTTACAGAATCGATTATATCTTCTACTCTCCCGAGAGTTTTCGGGCCACCCGCTATTTCTCTCCGGAACTGCAGTTTAGCGACCATAAGCCGGTGGTGGTGACATTCGATTTTACACCCAGTGATTAAGTGGTGAGGTTCGCTTTTGCTGCAAAGGTTTGATGTTTCAGTTTATGCGCGAAGAAGCTGATCATTCTGGTCAACCCCTCGTCGAGCCGGATCATTGGCTCCCAGTCAAGCATCTCACGGGCCAGGGTGATATCAGGCTGGCGCTGCTTCGGATCGTCCACCGGAAGCGCTCTGTAAACAAGCTTTGAAGAAGATCCGGAGAGCATTACGATGCGCTCTGCAAGCTCCTTGATGGTGAATTCCCTCGGGTTGCCGATGTTGACCGGCCCGGTGAAGCTCTCATCAGTCTGCATCATTTTCAGCAACCCTTCAATCAGGTCGTCGATGTACTGAAAGCTGCGGGTCTGGCTGCCATCACCGTAGATGGTGATATCCTGGTTTTGTAGCGCCTGCAGAATAAAATTGGAGATCACCCGCCCATCATCGGGTAACATTCCCGGGCCATAGGTGTTGAAGATACGTACAATCTTGATGCGTACCTTCTCCTGCCGGTGGTAATCCATGAAAAGGGTCTCGGCGCTTCGCTTCCCCTCGTCGTAACAGGAGCGTGGCCCAACGGTGTTTACATTCCCCCAGTAATGCTCCGGCTGAGGGTGTACAAGCGGATCACCATAGATTTCACTGGTAGAGGCTAACAGAATCTTTGAACGATGCTTCTTGGCCATGCCCAACACATTGTATGAACCCAACACCGAGATCTTCATGGTCTTGATCGGATCACGCTGGTAGTGTACCGGCGATGCCGGACAGGCCAGATGGTATATCTCATCTACAGGATCAATGTGGTAGGAGTGCATGATGTCATGTTCAACCAATTCAAAAAGATGATGCTCCATCAAATGAGCAATGTTCTCTTTTCGTCCTGTGAGAAAATTATCCAGACAGATTACCCTGTTACCTTCTCTCAATAGTCTTTCACATAAATGCGACCCAATAAAACCGGCACCACCGGTTACCAAAATCTGCTTCATCTATTCATTGTTTCAGGATGGTTTGCAAAACTAAACAAATATTTATATAAATTATTAATTTAGCCTCGATATTTGTTCTAATGCGTAACTATTCTGCGGTTCTGATGTCATTCTTTCCGTTTATAGTATCTATTTCTTACTTCTATAACAAGAATAACAGATCATTGGTTTACCTGGTGAACTGTTATTGCCTAAGACAACAACCATTTACCATGATTTGTGTGAAATATCAGTAGTAGAGTTCCCCTACTTATGAAGATGACAACCTGATATCAGAATTGCGTTTATAAAGCCATAAAGACAGAAAAAATAAAATAAAAACAATAAAAAGTAAATAAAAATGTTTGGAATAAAACAAAATGATTATATTTGCAGCGTGAATATTGCATTATGTCTAATTAAATTGTTTTTAGGTTATGAAAATGAAAATCATTGTTGTAATGGCGTTGCTTTCTGC
>DURL01000041.1 GCA_012837345.1 Bacteroidales bacterium | reverse complement strand
ATAACAAGATGTTGTCTTGATCTATTCGGTTTTGCAGTTTGAAAGTTTTCAACAATTTTAAGAACCTTCCGCCAAAATGAAAGAGAAAAGACCAGTAAGAATGAACAGATTTCTGTATCTTTGCCCAAATTTCACATAATGGTGTAGGATTCAGGCAAATGCCAAGGATCACAAAGAGAAGAATGGAATGAATAAATACAAGCTAATCAACAACATTACCGGATGGGTTGTGTTTACCGTTGCGGCTGTGGTATATCTGCTCACCATTGAGCCTACCGCCAGCTTCTGGGATTGCGGCGAGTTTATCACCTCTGCTTATAAGCTCGAAGTGGGTCACCCACCCGGCGCTCCCTTCTTCATGCTGGTGGGGAACCTCTTCAGCCAGTTGGCGCAGGATCCCTCACAGGTAGCGATGATGATCAACAGCATGTCGGCACTGATGAGTGCCTTCACCATCCTCTTCCTCTTCTGGACTATCACGCACCTGACGCGCAAGCTGCTGCTCAGCAGCGGAAGCAGTATGCTGAGCAGGGGGCAGATCATCGCGGTCATTGGCAGCGGTGTGGTAGGTGCGCTGGTATACACATTCTCCGATACCTTTTGGTTCTCGGCCGTGGAAGGTGAGGTATACGCCTTCTCTTCGATGCTCACGGCACTGGTTTTCTGGCTGATTCTCAAATGGGAAGACAACGCTGACAAACCACACTCCGACAAGTGGTTGGTGCTGATAGCCTACATTATGGGACTCTCTGTAGGGGTGCACCTGCTGAACCTGCTTTGTATCCCCGCAATTGTCCTGGTATATTATTTCCGGAAACAGGATAACCCCACCTGGAAAGGAGGGCTGCTCTCATTACTACTTTCCTTTGGTCTGATCATCATCCTGATGTGGGGCATCATCCCCGGATTCACCAAGGTAGGGGGGTGGTTCGAGCTCTTCTTCGTGAACAGCCTCGGAATGCCCTATAACACGGGTGTGATCGCATACCTGATCATTTTGGTAGCCACCATCACATGGGGTCTGATCGAATCATCCTCTGAACGAAGATCAGATAAGAGAGCCCACATTGCGCTGTTCGTCACGCTTGGTCTCACCGGTATCCTCTTCATTGGCAGCAAACCCTGGTTATGGCTCCTGCTGATTGCAATCGCAGCCTACTATGTCTTCAGGTACCAGAAGATGTCAAAACGTTTTGTCAACCTGGTAATGTCTTCGATCATGGTGATCCTGGTAGGCTTCTCTGCCTATGCACTGATTCCCATCCGCTCATCATCCAACACACCCCTCGACCTCAACTCACCGGAAGATATCTTCTCCCTGGCGAGATACCTGAACCGTGAACAGTATGGCCAGACACCACTGATATATGGCTCCACCTATGCTTCACAGATCGCCAGAGACGCCAACGGGTCAGCCATCACGTCGGGGAAGACCGCATCCTACAACAGGGTGCTCAAGACCTCATCCGACCAGAAGGATCGCTACATAAAGAGCATCTCAAGCAAGTACAAGTATACCCATTCGATGCTGTTCACCCGGATGCACTCCAATCCCATGAATCCCTCTTTCCGTAACCATATCATCGGATATGAACGGTGGGGAAGTGTCACCGACCGCAACAACAAACCCACTTTCATGCAGAACATCCGGTTCCTGGTAAGCTACCAGATCAACTACATGTACTTGCGTTATTTCATGTGGAACTTCTCGGGTCGCCAGAACGACATTCAGGGCGACGGGGGTATTACCACCGGCAACTGGATCACCGGTATCCCCTTCATCGATGAGCATCTGCTGGGACTGGGGCCGCAGGATCATGTTGCACCCGACATCGTCAACAACAAGGGACACAACAAATACTTTATGTTGCCACTGCTGCTGGGTCTGATTGGCATCTTCTACCAGCTGCGACTGGGTGAAAAAGGATTCAAGAGCTTTTCCATCCTCTTCATGCTCTTTTTCATGACCGGGCTGGCCATCATCCTCTACCTCAACCAGACACCCTTCGAACCGAGAGAACGCGACTATGCCTACTCCGGATCCTTCTATGCCTTTTCCATATGGGTGGGCATGGGCGTGGCCGGCATCAGTCTCTTCCTGCGGAAACAGATCAAGAATACCGGTATGGCAGCAGCAATTGCTACCGCAGCCTCACTCTTTGTGCCGCTACAGATGGCCTCACAGAACTGGGATGACCATGATCGTTCCGGCAGGACCCTGGCACGTGATACCGGCATGAACTATCTGTGCGGTGTAGGTGAGAATGGGATTATTTTCACCAACGGCGACAATGATACCTACCCTCTTTGGTACGTACAGGAGACCGAGGGTTTCCGCACCGATGTGCGGGTTACCAACCTCAGCTTCCTACAGACAGAGTGGTATGTGGACCAGTTGCTGCGGCAGGCATATGATTCGGAGCCACTTCCCATCGGTTGGTCTCCTGCACAATATTACCAGTTAGCGGCAAATCTGGTCTATATCATCTCGAAACAAGAGATCGAAGAGGTGCTCCGCCAAAACAACATTCCTCCTGTCTCCTTTGGCTCATACTATGATATGAACGCCTTCAGGGATACCATTCCATTGGCAGAGACACTTGAAAAACTGAAAACGGGTCAGAAGCCCCCCCTGCAACCATTCAATCTGGATGACGAGCAAATTATCCCGGGCAAGGTGCTTTCACTCGATGTGGATACCGCGAAGGTAAACTGGACGGCCCTCGCCTCGAGACCCTCCGACAAAATGTATGTCGACCTTTCAGATAAGCAAGGTATACGCCTTCAGGAGATGATGATCCTGGAACTGCTCTCCAACATCAACGACAACCACTGGGAGCGTTCCATTCACTTCGCCACCACCATCACCCCCAGCCTCTTCATGAACCTGAAGGAGAGCAACTTCTCCCTGAACGGACTCACTTACCAGGTGGTGCCCGGCACTCCACTTAGCGGAGGGGTCAATACGGTGGCTGCCTATGACAACATGATGAATAAGTTCCGCTTTGGAGGACTGGAGGAGAATCCCGACATCTACCTCGATGAGACCAACCGACGAATGATCTCTACCTTCCGCCTCTACTTCACACAACTGGTGAATGCCCTGTTGGAAGAGGGTGAGAACGAGAAAGCACTGGCTCTCCTCGAAAAAGCCAACCATGTGATGCCCTCATCAGCCGTACCCTACGGCACGGATGGACTTCTTTTTGCCAGAGCATACTTCCGCCTGGGAGAAAAGGAGAAGGCAGAAGCAATCATCGATGAGATAAGAGAGCGTATCAACGGCAACCTCGACTGGTTTGCGCGTCTAAAGCCGTTACAGATCTCCAACACCCTCTCCGATGTCATCTACAACAACATCAACCCTTCCCTGCTGATCACCGGCATCTACCAGCAATATGACAGGGAAAAGTACAGGGTGATGGTCGACGACCTGTTACAGCGGGCTCAGTTCTTCTACTCACAGGGTATCGGTTACGTGGGCGATGTGATCCTCCGGGAGATCACCGACAGCTCCGTGCGTGGTTACTATTCCTCACCGGCAGGTGATACGATAACCCGTTCAGCTGAAGAAGAGACCATGCAGAAAGCGCTCAACATGATGCAGCAATACAATCCCCGTCTACTGGAACAGTATAGCAGCAAGTCGGAATAAGAATCAATAAGAGAAGCCGGAGCGGTGACCCATCACCCTCCGGCACCCATTTTTTACGCGTAATCTGATTACTCTCCATGTTGATTGAACAACCCCCCATACTCTACCGGTCACTCTACCCTGGTTCGCTATGGCGCATCAGGGAAGAGCAACAGAAGAGGGTTTACCTCACTTTCGATGACGGCCCCATTCCGGAAGTGACACCCTGGGTCCTCGACCAGCTCGATCACTACGGTGTGAAAGCAACCTTTTTCTGTGTGGGTGACAATGTACGGAAATACCCTGATTTATACCGGCAGCTGCTGGAGAGAGGTCACAAGACCGGTAATCACACCTTCAACCATATACAGGGGTGGAAGCACCGTACCAGCTACCTGCTGGAAAATAGTGCCAAAGCAGCGGAGCTGATTGACTCCCGCCTGTTTCGCCCCCCGCATGGCCATATGCGCGTGAGGCAGAATATCGTTCTCCAGAAGGCCGGCTACCAGGTAGTGATGTGGGATGTGGTGACCCGTGATTACAGCCGTTTTATGACACCCGAAAAGGTACTCGACAACGTGAAGCGATACACGCGCAACGGCTCGATTATCGTCTTCCACGACTCTCTAAAAGCGGAGAAAAGGATGAAATATGCCTTGCCGCGTGCCATCGAATGGCTGCAAAACGAAGGGTATACCTTTGCCCTTATACCCCGTTAGGTTGGTTAAATCCCAATACAGGTTCTCTTTTGGTAATCATCTCAATTCGCTATTCTACCACTAAGAAAAACAAACATGATCAAGCACGAGAATCTATTGAAGACAGCAGTGTCCCTTCTTGTTCTCTGTACATCCCTGCCTATCCTTGCACAGATTAAAGGGACAATCACCGACAACCAGCACAATCCCATTGAGTTCGTAAATGTAGCATTATACGCTTTACCCGACACCACATTCATCACAGGTGCCGTAACTGATAGCCTGGGTAATTACCTCATCACCACCAACCTGCAGAAAAACAGTCTTATAAGAGTAACCATGGTAGGTTACAATACCGGGCAGTCGGCGATCACCGCTGAGGCGACCCCCGTCATACGTAATTTCACGCTCGAACCGGACGAAAACATGCTACAAGAGCTAATCGTGGAGGGAGAACGCCCCGTGATGAAAGCTGAAGCAGGCCGTCTCATCTACCATATCTCACCCCTGGTTCGCAATAAACCGGTCACCAATGCCTATGATGCTTTGAAAGAGATACCCGGCGTAATGGAGCAGGATGAACATCTGACACTGATTGGCACGAACAGCATGACCGTGCTGCTGAATGGACAGAAAACATCCATGACCTACGACCAGCTGATGACACTCCTCAAGAGCATCCCTGTCTCACGCCTGGAGGATGTGGAGATCATGTACAGTGCCCCTCCCCAATTTAATATTCGCGGTGCAGCGATCAATGTCATATTGAAGCAGGAGAGCGGTGAATCCCTCCAGACACCGTGGCAGGGTGAACTGTCGGGCGGTTATACCCAAAGAAGATATGGCAGCGAGAACGGGAGAGCCAACCTCTATTATATCGGGTTGCAAACAACTGTCGATTTGCTGTACGGATACGATCATTACAGAATCCTCTCCTCCGAGATACTCATGGCCGATCATCTGCTCGGGGATCAACGCTATCAGATCGACCAGCAGAGCGAAGGAGTCAATAACATGCATACACATAATCTTCGGCTGGCAGCCGACCACAAGCTAAAAAACAAAGATGTGGCAAGCATCTCTTACACAGGACTGTTCGGACGTAGCCATTCAGATCAGACCGCCATCACTGATATTTCAGGATCAGTCATCGGATCAGATATCGACTCCCATGGGCCCAACACCATGCACAATATCAAAGCAGACTACTCCTCTCATATCGGGCTCAAGGCCGGCGGAGACTACACCTGGTATCACGACCGATCTGATTACATACTTCTCAACTCACAGATGGAATCTTCTACCTTTCCGGAAAGCATTCAATCCTCCTCCTCTCAGACCATCCATCGTACCTTCTTCTATGCCAACCAGACTCATACGCTAAAAAACAGCTGGCAGCTCAACTACGGGTTAAACTATTCACTGGCGAAGACTCTCAACAATGCAAATGCGGAGAAAAACGATGAAACATACGACGAAGCCACCTTCGACACAAAACAAAATGAAGATATATGGAATATCTTTGCCGGATTCTCAAAATCATTCTCACCGAAGCTCTCTCTACAGGCATCACTGGCAGCTGAGTTCTATCATTCCACTGAACAGACGGGAGACATTGAGAAGAACCTGTGGAACGACATGGCTTGGTTTCCTACACTTAATATAAGCTATAACCATTCCGCCAATCATATTTTGCAACTGGAGCTCTCGTCAGATAAAACCTACCCTCCCTACTGGAGCCTCAACCCCTCAGTATACCATTTCGGGGCCTATGGTGTAGCCTATGGAAACCCGCTGTTGCGACCTCTTAAAGAGTACAGTGCCGGATTGTCATACATCTATAAACAGAAGTATGTGATCCGCCCATTCTTCAATCATATCACCGACTACTATACACAGCTACCTTACCAGTCGCGGAACCAATTGCGGCAGGAGTTTGTGATGCAGAACTTCAACTATCAGCAAACAGTAGGCTTGCTGATGGTGCTGCCATTTCATTTTTGGAAAAATGTATCCTCACGTCTTGTCATCAACGGTATGTACCGTCGCGAGAAGGACAACAGCTTCTACGATATCCCCTTCGACCGGAAAACAGTGGTCGGCTTTATCCAGCTCAATTCAGACATACGTCTCTCTACCAATCCAGACCTGAGAATGAACATTTCAGGCTATTATGCCACACCCGGAGTCATTCAGGGTATCTACGACCTGGGATGGCTGGCGGATCTTTCAGCAGGATTAACCTGGAGCTTCAATCAGGAAAGGGCTAAAATCATATTCAAGGGCACTGACTTCTTCAAAACGAACACACCCGAGGCTTCAATCGATTATATGGGACAGAAAAGTTCCCTCGATGCCTCTCGCGACACCCGTTCCTTCTCACTCTCCTTTGTCTATCGTTTCGGCGGTTATAAGGAAAAAGAAAGAAAAGAGGTGGATACGTCAAGGTTCGGAATGTAAATAATGAGTGATTTTTCATCACCATGGTAAATTGACAGTTCACTCACTTATTTGCTACTACGTCAAATAGCCAACATAACTACCTCTATTTATGCAATATATCTTTGTTATCACAACTTAACCCAATGATAAAAACCACCATCAATATTAAATATAGTTAAATCTGATATATTTTTATAGTATTATGTATTGCATAGTACAAGGTTTTGGCATATATTTGCACCGTTCTTTATTTTCAGAAAAAAAATGCGTAAATTCTGTAACAATTCTTCTCAGAAATTGTCTAACAGGAATCATAAACAAATGAAAAGATGATTCAAATCCGTCAACTACACAAATCCTATCACACCGAAGCACTCTCCCTACATGTACTGAAAGGTATCGACCTCAACATTGAGGCCGGAGAATATGTCTCCATCATGGGTGCGTCGGGATCGGGTAAATCAACCCTGCTCAATATCCTGGGAATCCTGGACACCTATGACGCTGGTGACTATCACCTCAACGGATCGCTGATCAGGAACCTAAGTGAGAAGCAGGCAGCAAAGTACCGCAATGAGATGATCGGATTCGTGTTCCAGTCGTTCAACCTGATCAACTTCAAGAATGCGCTGGAGAATGTTGCGTTGCCACTTTATTATAAAAAGGTGAGCCGTAAAAAGCGCAACATCATCGCCATGGAACATCTGGACCGTATGGGCCTGAAAGAGTGGGCGCATCACCTTCCCAACGAGCTGTCGGGTGGTCAGAAACAGCGTGTTGCCATTGCCCGTGCAATGATATCCAATCCCAAAGTCATCCTTGCCGATGAGCCCACTGGCGCCCTCGACAGCAAGACCACGGAAGAGGTGATGGAGGTGCTCACCAACCTCAACAGTGAGGGCATCACCACCATCATCGTCACACACGAACGTTCGGTAGCAGATGCCACCAGGCGTATTATCCACCTCAAGGATGGGATGATTGAATATGAGACCCGCAAGGAAAACGGCATTCATGAAACAATCCCCTCACTCAAATTTTCTTCGTTATGAACGACCATTTTCAGGAGATACTCGATACACTGAAAAAGAACAAGCTGCGAACCACGCTCACAGGTTTATCTGTCTCGTGGGGAATCTTTATACTTATCGTGCTGTTGGGAGCCGGCAACGGTCTGAAGAATGGTGTGATGCAGAACTTTAGCTCAAGGGCTGTAAACATGATCAACATGTGGTCTGGGACCACATCCATGCCGCACAACGGTCTGAAATCGGGACGACAATTGCTGTTCACAGAAAATGAAGTGGATGCCATCAATGATCAGGTGGATGAGAGCCGGCTTATCACCGCCAGGTACAACACCACCCAGACCATCTCTTACGAAACGGAGTATGGCTCCTACGGCTTGAGAGGGGTGATGCCCAATTATCTCGACATTGAGAAGCTGGTCATACCACCTGAAAAAGGACGTTTCATCAATGAACTGGACATGAAAGAAAAGAACAAGGTGATCGTGCTGGATCAGAAGATCGCCGAGGTCCTTTTTAAAGATGAACAACCACTGGGTAAGTATGTGAAAGTGGGGCAGGTGATGTTCAAAGTGGTGGGTCTCAACACCAAGAAAGAACAATATGGAGGTTCCAATGCCTATATTCCTTTTTCAACTGCTCAGGCAATATACAATCCACAGCGCAAGTTCTGGCAGATCACCTTCACGGTTGACGGACTGACTACTGAGGCAGAGAACGAGCGATTCAATGAATCACTCCGGGCAATGATGGGACAACGGATGAACTTCAACCCGGAGGATGAACAGGCACTATATATCTACAATGCGCAATCGGAATATGTGGAAACGATCAAGATCTTCGGGGGAATCACCTTCTTTGTCACCATCATCGGTATACTCACCCTTATCGCCGGTATCGTGGGGGTTAGCAACATCATGCTGGTGTCGGTGAAGGAACGTACCCGTGAAATTGGGATCCGTAAAGCCATAGGGGCCACACCCATTTCCATACTGAAAATAATTATCCTGGAATCGATCTTCATCACCACCATTTTCGGATACATAGGCATGTTGTTGGGGATAGGACTCACTGAACTGATCAATTTCTTTATGGTACAGTCTGCCAACGGAAAACCGGTCACCGACGAACCGCAGATGTCGGTGTTCACCAACCCCACAGTTGACATCGGTTATGCAATCTTCGCGACAGTTATACTCATCATTGCAGGTGTGATTGCCGGCTATCTCCCCGCCCGTAAAGCGGTGCGTGTACAGCCCATCGAAGCAATGAGACAAGAATAATGATGTAAGGATGTGAGGATTGAATCAACAAATCAATTAATTAGCTAATCAACAAATCAACTACGATATGTTCGACAGAGACAGATGGCAAGAGATATGGGTCACCATCACGCATAACAAATCGAGGAGCGTGCTCACCGCCTTTGGCGTTTTCTGGGGGATGCTGATGCTGGTGCTGATGGTAGGCGCAGGGAATGCACTGGAAACAGGGATGACATCGCAAATCGAAGGATTCGCCACCAACTCCTGCTTTTTCGAGTCAAACCGGACAACATTGCCCTACAAAGGATTTCGCAAGGGAAGAAGATGGAACATTACCAACAGTGACCTGCCGGTGATCAACGAGAAGGTGACTGAAATGCAATATATCTCACCTGTATTATTTGTCAGGGGTGACGGTAATAACGTGGTAAGGGGTGAGAAGAACGGATCCTATCTCGTAAAAGGCTGTTATCCCGAATATGATCTGATAGAGAAAAGCAAATTGCTCTATGGCCGTTATGTCAATGATATTGATATAGTGGAGAAAAGGAAAGTGTGTGTTATTGGAGAACGTATCCATGAAGTGCTGTTCCAGAAGGGGGAAGACCCCACCGGAAAGCAGATCCGTGTAAATGGTATCTACTTCCAGGTGATCGGTGTGGCTCGTAGCACCTCCGGTGTCAGCATCGGCGGACAGACAGCCGAAACGGTGGTACTCCCCTTCTCCACCATGCAGCAGGCTTTCAACATGGGTAATATCATACATTTTCTGGCAGCAACAGCCAAGGATGGTGTCCCGGTGAAGGTGATACAGGATAAGATCCTGGAGATTCTGAAGCAACAGCACCAGATTGCACCCGATGATAAGGAGGCTGTCTGGACAATGAATATTGAGGAACAATTCAAGATGTTCAACTACCTGGGAATCGGCATCGCTTCGCTCATATGGCTGGTGGGACTGGGGACGCTCATTGCAGGCGCTATCGGTGTGAGCAACATCATGCTGGTAACAGTACGTGAACGGACCAAGGAGATTGGTATCAGACGTGCCATGGGAGCTACACCAAACGATATCATCGGGCAGATACTCAGCGAAAGCGTGGTGCTCACGGTGCTGGCCGGACTCACAGGTATTGTGGTGGGTGTCGGCCTGTTACGGGCCACCGGCATCGTATTGAGTCAGGGCGACCAGTTCTTTAAAGATCCGCAAATCTCTTTCTCAATGGCCGTTGGCTCACTCATCATCCTGATCGTCATCGGTACTTTCGCCGGATATATTCCTGCTCAGAGGGCAATGCTGATCAAACCGGTAGAGGCGATCAGTGAAGAGTAAAATCTAACAACTGACAACCGACAACTGATTACTGACAACTGAATACTGATTACTGACAACTGACAACTAAAAAATAATTACATGAAACGAATTTTGAGAATTGCAGGCTTTGCACTATTAGGTTTTTTGGTAATATCTACCTTCGTGTTTCTCTGGCAAAAATCACGTCCCAAGGTTGTGAACTACAAAATTGAAACTACGACAATGGGATCCATCGAAAAAAGAACAGTAGCTACAGGCAAGATGGAACCACGTAACGAGATCCTCATCAAACCCCAGATGTCGGGCATCATCTCGGAAGTATATAAGGAGGCAGGAGAAACTGTACAGGCCGGCGACATCATCGCCCGCATCCAGGTGGTACCCGACATGGTGAACCTGAGCAGTGCCGAGTCGCGTGTACAACGGGCACAGCTGGCTGCTGACCAGAGCAGGGCCAACTATGAGCGCGACAGGAAGCTCTACGACAACGAGGTGATCTCACGCGAGGAGTTCGAGAAGGTAGAGCTGCAATACAAAAACGATCAGGAGGAGCTGCGGGCAGCCAACGACAACCTGAGCCTGATCCGCACCGGTATCACCCAGAGCTCGGCCAAAACCAGTAACACGCTGGTGCGCTCCACCGTGAGCGGCACCATCCTCGACGTGCCGGTGAAGGTTGGCAACTCGGTGATCCAGTCCAACAACTTCAACGACGGCACCACCGTGGCCTCAGTTGCCAACCTGAGCGATATGCTCTTCGTGGGAAAGATTGATGAGACGGAAGTGGGAAAACTATCCGTCGGGATGCCCATGGAGATCACCATCGGTGCCGTTCAGGACCGCAAGATCCCTGCCTCACTGGAGTACGTATCTCCCAAGGGTGTAGAGGAATCGGGAGCCATCCTCTTCGAGATGAAAGCAGCCATGAAGCTTCCGGACGATGTCTTCATCCGTGCAGGCTATAGTGCCAATGCTGATATTATCCTCGATAAACGTACCGATGTGCTGACCATCCCTGAAAGTACGGTGGAATTCAGTGGCGACTCAGCATTCGTCTATCTCGTGAAAAGCGAAAAACCACAGGAGTTTGATCGCCACTTTGTGAAAATTGGTCTGTCAGACGGCATCCAAATTGAGGTGATGGAAGGATTGAAGGAGAACGACAAAATACGCGGTAGTGAGATCATCGAACAAAAATAAACTCAGAGATCATGTACATAAGACAAACAATCACCATAGCCCTGCTGCTCATCGGCTCCATCACTCCCCTCGCCGCACAGAAGCGTTACACGCTGATGGAATGCATCGAGACAGCACTTGAGAACAACCGCAACATCAAACAGCAGGAACTGAGCCGCCGGCAGCGCGAGATCGCCTACAGCCAGGCACGTGCCGACCTGCTGCCAAGCCTCAATGCCTCTGCGGGACAGAACTTCGTCTTCGGCCGTTCCATCGGTCTCGACAATGTCTATCAAAACACCAACTCATCACAGACCAACTTTGGCATCGGTGCCGACATCACCCTCTTCGACGGGTTACGCATGAAGCACAACATCGACGCCCGCAAAGCAGAGATGTATGCCTCCGAAGCGGACCTGGAAAAGATGCAGGACGACATCGTGATGAGCGTCTCCACTGCCTTCCTGCAGGCACTCCTCAACAAGGAGCTGCTCCGGATAGCAGAGAATCAGCTGGAGACTACAGAGGCTGACATCACACGACGCCAGGAGCTGGTGAACAGCGGCAAGATGGCACGGGGCGAGCTGCTGGAACAGGAGGCACAACTGGCTACCGAGGAGCTGAATCGTGTGCAGGCAGAGAGCAACCTGCGGCTGGCACTGCTCGACCTGGCACAGATCATGGAGCTGGAGGCATTTGATGATTTTGATATCACCGCCCCTCCCGCAGAGAGCCTGATCAGCGAGACACCTCTGCTGGCATCGGAGGCGGTCTACGAGAGTGCCCTGCTGAACCGTCCCGAGCTGCGCGGCATGCGTTACCGCCTTGAGAGCAGTCAGAAGGAGCTGCTAATGGCACGGTCGCAGTACTTCCCCACCCTCTCCTTCGGTGCCAATATGGGAACCGGCTATTACAACATGAGCGGCCGTGACAACGATGCTTTCCACACGCAGCTGCGCAACAACATGAGCAATTCACTCGGTTTCAACCTGCGCATTCCCATCTTCAACAAGTTCCAGATCCGCAACAGCGTGCAGAATGCACAACTGGCCATCGCAAACACACAACTGGAGATGGACAAGACGCGGATCGATTTGCGGAAGAAGATCGAACAGGCCTACTACAACGCCATTGGCGCGAAGAGCCGCTGGGAGGCTGCACAGAAATCGGTCGAGGCCAGCCGCGAATCTTATCGCTTTGCGGAAGAGAAGTATGAAAGCGGACGGGCCAACTCCTACGAACTGTTCCTGGCCAAAAACAACCTCACCCGCGTGCTGGGCGAAGAGGCACAGGCCAAGTATGAATACGCGTTCCGGCTGAAGATCCTGGAACTGTTAAAAGACTGATCGACTGTAACCGTCACGATCCAATCACTGTCAAACAGAAAAAAGAAAAGAGATGAAAACAACATTCCTTGCACTGCTATCACTGCTCTTATCACTGAACGGCACCTCCTGTGCCCAGTCACGCACCGCAAAAGATGCCTTTGAGGTGAGTAACTTCACCGCGATCGAGGCTTCGGTGGTGGCCAATATCCAGATCACCCAGTCACCGACAACCGAAGTCACCGCTGAAGGGAGCGAAGAGTTGCTTGAACGGCTGGAGATTAGAATGGAAGGCGACCGGCTCATCCTCGACATGGAGGATGAACGATTCTGGAAGCGATTCGGCAGGAATGCCAACAAGCTGACCATCCGGATCGCCACCCCCACCCTTTCGGAGATCGATTTTGAAGGGGTCGGCAACATCACCATCGAAGGGACCTTCAACACCCCGCAACTGTTGATCAACAGCGAAGGGGTGGGCAACCTTATCGCGAACAACCTGGAGAGCGATTATGTGAAGATCAGCTCCGAGGGCGTGGGCAACACCACCGTGGGCGGTAAGACCGGCAAGGTGGAGATCGACTCCGAAGGCGTGGGCAACGTTGATGCCGCAATGCTGATCGCACACGAGGCGGTGGTCTCCTCGCAGGGTGTGGGCAACGTGAGCTGCTACGCCTCCGAATTTCTGAGCATCCGCTCGCAGGGCGTGGGCAATGTACACTACTATGGCAAACCGGCAAAAACGGACCTCATCAAGGATGGGGTCGGCAAAATACGGCCGGGCGAATGACCGGCACACACAAAGATCTACTCTACTTCTAATTTACATAAATCCGAGGACGGGGGCTTGTGAAAGTCCCCGTCTTTATTACTGCACCATCCCGATATCGCGCAGCCAGGAGAGCACCCTGAAGGGCCACTCGTTCACTGTGTGGCCGGTGTTGCGCAGCCCGTAACCATGCCCGCCTGAGGGATAAAGATGCAGCGCTGCCGACACATTCGCCTGTTTCAGCGCGTAATAGTAGAAGATACTGCTGTCAATGTAATTTCTGTCGTCCTGTGTCTGGATCAGGATGGTGGGGGGTGTATTGGAGTCGACTTTCAACTCGGGGGCGATCGAGAAATGTTCACCGGAGAGATAGGCCGGGTAGACCAGAATGGTGAAATCGGGACGGAGGCTCACCTCATCGAAGGCATCCACCCTTGGATAGGTGCGTTCACCATAGCGGGTGCTGGCCACGGCGGAGAGGTGTGCACCCGCCGAGAAGCCCATGACGCCAATCCTGTTTGCATCAATCCCCCACTCCTCCGCATGGGCACGGGTATAGGCGATGGCTCGCTGCAGGTCCTGCAGGGGTGCTGCATGCTTCTCCAGACCCTCACGGCGCGGTACACGGTATTTCACCAGCACACAGTTCACACCGAAGCTGTTGAACCGTTTGCAGATCTCCGATCCCTCCAGGTTGTAAGCAAGTATTTGGTATCCCCCACCCGGGTTCACGATGATGGTCACACCGTTGTTTAGTTCTGCCGGCGCAGGGTAAAAGGTCAGCGTGGGTTCACTCACGTTGCTGATGCGCAGCACCGGACAGCCGGCCACCTTGTTGCCGCTCAGATCGTCCAGCTGTTTTAACTTCACCGTTTCGCCGGGAGCACCACCGGGGAACAATAACACAGGTTGCTCCTGCGATTGAACAATCAGGGTTGAAAGCACAAAGAAAAGAAGTAAAACAATGTGTCGCATAGTTTCAAAATATCTGCGTAATGATTGAGTGAGTATCGACTACAAATATAATACTTTTAACCATTTATGCATACATTTCTGCTTTGCCATCCCCTTCATCTCGCTCGTAGAAGTCCCCCCATATCAATCTGACGACGAGGAAAATTGGGAAAAAAGAATGAACAAGACAAAACATTTTTGTTATCGTGAACATATTTGTTGACAAATCATTATATTTGCAGAGTGTAAAGCAATTGTGTAAAAACATGAATTCTAAGAAAATGAATGTGTGAACAAAGTTGGACAATATATTGAATCACTGATCAGGAATGGCGGACAGAGTCAATCTGAAGTTGCGAGAGAAATAGGGGTGCACCGGCAATCGCTAAGCTATGTGATTGCCGGACGTCGTGACCTTTCCATGCCATTGGCTTTGAAACTGGAATCTTTTTTCAACCTGCACGAGGGAGAACTCCTGAAAAAACAGGCAATAGAGAATATTCGCATTTACAAGCAGAAACTTAAAAACGATTTGGTGAAACAATTGTTGGAAGTCAATGCGTTCTGGTCCTATGCAGCTGTTTCAACAGAAAATATTTCCGATGAAGAATTGATTGAGAAAGTATTCATTCATCTGGATATGGCAGAAATAGCCAATCTATTTGAAATATATCAGCGGGATTATATCTTCAAGGTTTGGAAGGAAAAGATGGCCATTCAGGGGGAATATCTTTTTAACCTGAATGTGATGATTGCCCTTTATTACTTTCACATAAAGCAACCGGAGAAATATCTCAGGCAAATTGAGCGGGAACATCTGAAAAAAATCATTGATTATGCGTAAGGGATTGACGGTTAACATCGATGCGATTATCGGAAAAGTAGCTGAGATGGAATGCATTAAGCCATATGTTCTCTGCGGCGGAACGGCTCTTGCCATACAAATTGGTCACCGTGAGAGCGAGGACTTGGACTTTATGATGTGGCGTAAATCAAAAAAAGAAAAACCTGCCGTCGATTGGCCGGTTATTGAAAAGGAACTGAGTGAAAAAATCGGCGAAGTAAAGAATTTCAATCTCCTGGGTTTCGATCAGGTGGAGTTTGTAGTGGAGAACGTTAAATTTTCGTTCTATGTAAGTGAAAACCTCTCACCCATTTCAAAGCCGATCCATTATATGGGCAATATACATCTTGCCGATATATACTCGATCATAGCGATGAAAATTGAGGTGATGCTTCGTAGAATGAAAATACGGGACTACTACGATGTGTATGCCATTCTTCGTGAGGGATATGATATCTCTGTGGGAATTGATGCAGCATTGAAATATTCACAACACAAGTTAACCACAAAAAATATTGTAATGATCTTATTGTCCGATAATTTTTCATCTGATATAAGCCTCAAACAACTTAATCCGAAATATGATGTAACGAAAGAGGCGATGCGCGCTTATATACTTCAAAAACTAAGAAACGCCCACATTGCCTAAAGTCAGATTTCAACGTTTTTCCAACATCACTCTTTCATCATCCCGATATCGCGCAACCAGGAGAGCACCCTGAAGGGTCATTCGTTCACCGTGTGGCCCGTGTTACGCAGCCCCTGTAGCCTTCCCTATACGTGTAGCCTTCCTATGTGTAGTACAGTCCTTGATTAGACTGCAAAAAAAGTTATTTATGCATACATTTCTGCTTTGCCATCCCCTACATCTCGCTCGTAACGGATTCTAATCCTTAAAGAATCATTGAGATTGTGATGGTAATGAAACTATTTTACTCTTTTACATTACGATGCTACATTTTACCAAATACTCCCTATCTTTGCACCATCAATTACAATTACAGCTAATGGAGCCAAAACAGACCCTGCTCGGCATGACGCTCGCCGAAATCACCGAAAGCGTCACGGAACTGAGTCTTCCCAAGTTTACCGCCAAACAGATCGCCGACTGGGTTTATCTGAAACGGGTGACAGCCATCGACCAGATGACCAACATCTCCCTGAAAAACAGGGAACTGCTAGCTGAGAGGTTCGAGGTGGGGCGCACGGAACCGCTCGACATCAAGAGATCGGTCGACGGCACCCGCAAGATGCTGTTCAAAACTGCCGGTGGCAAGTTCATCGAGACGGTCACCATCCCCGAAGATGATCGCCTCACCATCTGCGTCTCCTCACAGGTGGGCTGCCGCATGAACTGCGACTTCTGCATGACCGGCAAGCAGGGGTTCCACGACAACCTCACCGCCGGGGAGATACTCAACCAGGTCTACTCGGTACCCGACTCGGAACAGATCACCAACCTGGTCTTCATGGGCATGGGAGAGCCACTCGACAACTACAAGCAGGTGAAGAAAGCTTCGGAGCTGCTGATGGCCGACTATGGCCTTGCCTGGAGCCCCAAGCGGATCACCCTCTCTACCATAGGCCTCACCTCCAACCTGAAACGGTTCCTCGAGGAGAGCAGGTGCCACCTGGCCATCAGCCTCCACAACCCGATAGCGGAAGAGCGATTGGCTATCATGCCCATCGAGAAGTCGGCACCCGTCGCCTCAGTGATCAGCCTGCTGCGCGACCAGGATTGGAGCCACCAACGCCGCCTCTCATTTGAGTACATCATGTTCGACGGAGTCAACGACACACTGCTCTACGCCCGTGAGCTGACCAAGCTGCTGGCCGGCCTCGACTGCCGCATCAACCTGATCCGCTTCCACGTGATCCCGATGAGCAACCTGAAACCATCCACCGAACAGAACATGATCAGGTTCCGCGACTTTCTCACCGCCAAGGGATTCATCAGCACCATCCGTGCATCAAGGGGAGAGGATATCTTCGCCGCCTGTGGCATGCTCTCAACTGCTAAAATCGGAAAAAGCTGACGCTTAGGTTTCATTTCCACGCAAATAGTTGTATATTTGCTTGATTAATGTGCAATCAAGTGACACTTTAAAAAAGAATTCTTATGAAACACGTAGCCATACCCCTCAGTTTCATCGCATCGTTGCTGCTCCTCCTCATCTCTTGTAACACCGCAGGCAGCTTTATGAACGCTTCCGGTTCATCCAACGAAGTACTTGTGGTGATGGATGACACTCTATGGGAAGGAGATGCCGGCAGTGCGCTCTTCGATGTGCTCAACAGCAACACGAAGGGCCTGCCGCAGCCGGAACCCAACTTCAGCATCATTCAGATTGCACCGGAGAACTTCACCCGCACCATCCGCATGGCACGCAATGTGATCATCCCTGATATCTCCACAATCTACAGTAGTGCCAAATTCACTGCCGATATCGACAAGTATGCCACAGGCCAGGTGATCATGACCATCCAGTCGCCTGATACCGCCACCTTCACCGCCTTTGTCACCGAGAACAGCCAGAGTATCATCGACTATTTCGTCACCAAGGAGCTCCAACGCAACGGCAAATTCCTCATGACCCAGATCTCTGATCCCCTGTCACGTGCACAGCAGGTATTCGGCATCAACATCCATTTCCCCAAGGGACTGACCAATGTGACCGAGCACCCCAACTTCTACTGGGCCACCAACAATGCGCCCCAGGGCCGTAAGGACATCGTCATCTACCAGTTCCCCTACACCACCGAGACCGTCTTCGAGAAGGACTCGCTAATCGCTATCCGGAACCGCACGCTGGGAAAATACATCAAGGGATCATTCGACTCCGAGATGACCACCGCCACAGTCTACCCACCCGATTACCGCCGTATAGAGGTGGATGGTATCTTCCGCGCCGAGCTGCGTGGACTCTGGGAGATGACCACCGACATGATGGGAGGCCCCTTCGTGATGCAGGCGTTCGTGAACGACAACACCGGGATGGTAATCGTGGTGGAGACATACATCTTCGCGCCAGAGAGCAACAAACGCAACCTGATGCGCAACCTGGAGGCTACCCTCTACACCATCAGCCTGCCCCAACATGAGGGGGTGGAGATCGTTTCGTAACATCGTTTTTTTTACAAGTAGGATAAAAAGATATACATGTCAGATAGTTTGAAAGTGGGCATCACACATGGTGATGTCAATGGTATTGGATACGAGATCCTGTTGAAGACCTTCTCCGACGCACGGATCCTCGAGCTCTGTCAGCCGGTGATCTACGGATCTTCCCGGTCGGCATCCTGGCACCGCAAGGCGTTCGACGGCGAAGCGGTCAACTTCCACATCATCTCCCGTGCCGAAGAGGCTCAGGAGGGGAAGGTCAACCTGGTCAACTGCGTGAAGGAGGAGATCCGCATCGAGTTGGGCACGGCAACCGCCGAGGCGGGAGAGTCGGCCTACATCGCGCTCGACCAGGCCACACGCGACCTGGAACAGGGCAAGATCGACCTGCTGGTCACCCTTCCCATCAACAAGGATACCATCCAGAACGAACAGTTCCGCTTCCCCGGACATACAGAGTTCCTGGAGGAGCGCTTTGCCAAAAAGGGTGAGAAGGCGATGATGATCCTGGCATCGGAGATGATCAAGGTTGCACTGGTGACCACCCACCTCCCCCTCTCTGAGGTGCCCGGGCGTCTCACCAAAGAGGGGATCCTGGAGCAGCTGAAGGCGCTCGACCACACCCTGAAACGCGACTACCTTATCGAGCTGCCCCGCATCGCCGTGCTGGGCCTTAACCCCCATGCCGGCGAGAACGGCTTGCTGGGAAAAGAGGAGCTGGAGATCATCGCCCCGGCGGTGAAGGAGGCACAAGACCAGTGGATTCTTTGTGGTGGCCCCTACCCTGCCGACGGCTTCTTCGGCTCGGGACGCTTCAAGCAGTTCGACGCCATCCTGGCGATGTACCACGACCAGGGACTGATACCCTTCAAGACACTCGCCATGGAGGGGGGTGTCAACTTCACCGCAGGTCTCCCCATCGTGCGCACCTCACCCGATCATGGCACCGCCTACGACATCGCCGGCAAAAACCAGGCCTCGGAGGAATCGTTCCGCCAGGCCATCTACATGGCCATCGACATCTACCGCAACCGGTTGTTCTACGACGAGGCCCGCAAGAACCCGCTGAAGAAGATGTTCTTCGACCGCGGCCGCGACGACGAGAAAATAGACCTCACAAAAGAGGAGTAAGAGCTTTTACGGCTTATCAATACAAAGAGAGAGACCCATTTTGCAATGGATCTCTCTCTTTTCTTTCAGTCAATGTCAGGTGACATCAATTGTTCTCAGGCCGCAGCTTGCGCACCACGGCGCCGGTCTGCCACATTTCGCTCTCACGAAGAGCTTTCAGCTCCTCTTCCAGCTTCACGCGATAGTCGCTCTGTGAGTTGCTGTCGATGGAGCGCTGCGCTTCGTTGCCGCTGGCCACCTCCTTGTAGAGCTGCTCGAATACCGGCCTGGTGGCATCGT
>DURL01000040.1 GCA_012837345.1 Bacteroidales bacterium | reverse complement strand
GATCGGTACCGCCGTAGCCTGAACGAGTCAACAACCAAATGCATAGAGGCTGCTCCCACAAAGGAACAGCCTCTATTTTATTTCTGACCAGCGAAAGAGATCAATCACCCTCGATCTCAATGCGATCGATGCCGATATCCTTCATCGAGGCGGGATCCTCTACCGGCTCAATATGGGTGGAGACGGTGACCGGCTCACGGAACATGGCGATGATGGCCTCCTCCACCTCATCGGCACAGTCATGACCCCGTTTCACGCTCCACTCACCCGGCACCAGCAGGTGCATGGAGATGAAGCGACGCGGTCCCGACATGCGGGTCAGCAGGGAGTGATATACGATCTCCCTCTCTCCGAGCGAATCGAGATAGGAGGTTACCCTTTCCAGCTCATCCTCCGGGATGGAGGCATCCATCAGCTCACGTGCCGAACGTATGATAAGCCTGTAGCCCGAATAGATGATGTTGAGCGCTACCAGGATGGCGATGATGGGGTCGATGATCAGCCAGCCGGTAAGCTGCACCATGATGATCCCCAGAATAACACCTACCGTTGTATAGACATCGGTCATCAGATGTCTGCCGTCTGCTTCCACCAGCAACGATTTCTTCTTTCTCCCATTGTTGATCAGGATAAGACCTACCGCCATATTTACCAATGAGGCCAGCAGGGAGAAGAGCAACCCGGTCCCGATGTTTTCCAGCGGCACCGGATCAACAAGCCTCGGAGCAGCTGAGCGGATGATGGTGAAGGCAGCAATCAGGATCAGTGCCCCCTCCACGGCGCTGGAGAAGTACTCCGCCTTGCCGTGACCAAACTCATGCTCCTGGTCCGCCGGCTTACGGGAGAGATGAAGCATCAGCAACGCAAAGAGAGCCGCGAAGAGGTTGACGAACGACTCCAGGGCATCGGAGAGAAACCCCATGGAACCGGTCACGTGGTAGGCGTAGCTCTTGAGCAGGATGGTCACCACTGCCGCCCCCACGGAGAGATAGAGGTATTTGTTGAGTGATTTCGATTGCATCAGGCTACAAAAATAATCATTTTTGTTGAACTCACTCCACCACCGGAGAGAATCACATCGCAAACAGCAGCTCAGCGCAACTCTCCCTTTGTCTTAACTGGTGAAAAGATAGCTTCCGGAGCCGATCTCAATCTCAATGCCCTCTTCTGTATGAACCACCTTGCGGATACCATCTCCCACGGGCTCGGCTATCCCGATCTCTTTCGGCAGCCTCACCACCGCGGATGTGTTGGGTGGCAGGGTGATTGCCCAGCTGAAGCCATCCTCTCCCCTGCTCCACTCGCTGCGGATCTCACCGTAGACCGATCGGTAGGATGCCTTCACCTGCGAGAGACCTTCCGGGAAGCTGGGTGTCATCAGCAATTTCTTGTAGGCAACACTCTCCGGGTGGTTTCTGATACCTGCCAGGTCCTCGTAATACCAGATGATCAGATCACCCAGCAGCATCACATGGTTGGCCGAGTTCATTGCCGGGTCGGCAGTATCCCCGTTCCAGAGCTCCCAGATGGTGGTGGCCCCCTTCTCAATCATATAGCCCCAGCTGGGATAGCTTTTGTTGGTAGCGATCCGGTAGGCGAGATCGACGTTACCATGCTCCGTGAGACCACGCATCAGTTGCTGGATCCCCAGCACACCGGTGCTGACATGTCCACCGAAATCATTCTCGGTCTTCTCCACGATATTGCGGAACAGCTCCTGCTCCCTGCCATCGGGAACCAGCCCCAACTGCAGCGAGAGGATATTGGCGGTAACCGTGTTGTTGTCATACAGGGCAGAATCAGACTTGAAATAGTTCGCGTTATAGGCCTCTTTCACCTTTGCCGCCAGCTCACGGTACTGCGGGATATCAACCTGATTACCGGTTATCTCTGCAAAGCCGCACATCAGGTTCAACAAGCTGTAATACATGGTGGTGCTGAGCACAGCCCCGGCAGTTCTCCTGGCAGGATCCTGCGAGTGAATCAGCTCCTGTTTCTCAGGAGGCATGCACCAATCGCCATAGGTGTCTTTTGTCAGGATGTATTCCTGCATTGACACCTCCCGGATGCGCTCCAGGTAACGCTTCATGGAGGCATAGTGCTTCATGATGGGAGCGGTGTCGCCATACTGCTGCCAGAGCATCTGTGCGGCGTAGAAATAGGCTGCCGGCCAGGTCACGTCATCGTTATAGAGCGTCCAGTAGCGAGGTGTAACCACCGAGATGCTTCCTTCCGGGCTCTGCGAGTCTTCGATATCCTGCAGCCACTTGCTGTAGAGCATGGCATTGCGGAAGATAAATGCTTCTCCGAAACAACCGGTGGCACGGTCTCCCAGCCATCCCTGTCGCTCATCACGCTGGGGACAGTCGGTAGGCATCCCGCGATAGTTACCCCGTATACCCCAGTAGGCATTTTTGAAAGTCTGGTTGATCACCTCGTTGGAGGTCTCAAACTGACCGGTGGTCTCCATCCGGTCATAGATTACTTTGCCGGTGAAGTGCGACAATTGAGGTACCTCCTCCATGCCCGATATCTCCACGAAACGGAAGCCGTGGTAGACAAACGAGGGCTCCCAGCTAAAGGGTCCGTCGGCCGACGGTGTGTAGACATCGGTCACTTTCGCCGACCGGAGGTTGGCCAGGTAGAGCGTGCTATCAGGATTGAGCAGCTCGGCAAAACGCATGGTGACAGGCTGATCCTTTTTCCCAATCAGGTTGTGGATCTGCAGCCATCCCACCATATTCTGTCCCATATCAATGATATACTTGTCGTCGCCAATGCAGGTGATCGCTGTCGGAGTGATCTCCTCCATCACCTGCAGATTGGGGTTGGGCTGCGCAGTGAGCTGCCCGCCCGGGGCAGCCATCAGATCGGCCCCCTTCCAGTCGCTGTCATCAAAACCGGTCTCGTTCCACCCCTTCATCTCCAGACGCGCATCATACTCTTCACCATCAAACTCGTTGTTGGCGATGATGGGACCCTGGGATGTCACCTTCCAGCTCTCATCGCTGGTGATCAGCTCGGTTGATCCGTCGCGGTATTCAATCTGCAGCTGCGCCAACAGACGGGGAAGACCAAACATCTGCGTATCGGTACCCCGCATTCCGAAGTAACGACCGTTGCCCAGCTTCACACCCAGCATGTTCTCCTTTCCGTTCAGCAACGAGGTCACCTCATAGACGTTGTAATAAACCCGTTCAGGATACCAGGAGACGGTGGGTGCGAAGAGGTCATCCGACACCCTTTTCCCGTTCAGATAAGCCTCGTAGCTACCCAGACCGGTCACATAAAGCATCGCTCGCTGAACCTTCTTGCCGGTGATGAAGGGCTTCCGCAGATAGCGGGCTGCCAGCCGGGTATCCCCTTCAGCACGCTCACCTGCATTGGAGAGGCTCTCCTCTCCGATCCATTCTGCCTGCCAATCAGATGGGTCTGACAGTGCCATGCTCCAGTGCTGCACCTCACTCCAGGAGGTCTCACCATGGTTGGTAGCAACCTTGACCCTCCAATAGTATGATTTACCGGATAAAAGGTCATTGCCGGCGTAAGGTATCAACAGCGACAGGTCACCCTGCACCACCCCCGAATCCCATACCAGGATCTCCTCTCTCTTAAGCGCATCTTTCGTTTCAGCCACCTGTATCCGATAAGATAGCTGCACCACGTCGGTCAGCTCAGAGGAGAGCTGCCAGGAAAAACGGGGTGCCAAAGTTGCTACTCCCAATGGATTCTCCTGCATCTCCACATTCGGCGACACTACTTGTATATGCGGCCCCTGGCAAGCGGTCATCAGCATGACCAGTATCAATCCGATAAAGAAAATCTTTCTCATGTCTATCTGTTTTATGTTTTTCAGTACTTTCAATTGTAAAAGTAATACATCCCTGCCGGAACTTCAAAAAGGATGCATCCATCACTCACTCCTATCTGTCTTGCGACACCCGAATTCTCATGGACAGTATCTCCATCTATAGCTGGAAAATAGATGGTTGCCTGGCAGTTGGGGGGAACGGTCACCTTGATCCCGGTCTTGTCTTTGTCTCTTTTCCAGTAGGAAACAATCGTTCCAGCAGGCGAGTCGAATTCCGTTTTTGCCCATTGCATTTTCGTTTCAGTGAGATTGGGCAGGTGCAACTCAAAACTTCTGAAACCCGGTTCACTCTTCCGTATACCGGCCACACCATCAATATACCAGGCACCGGGGTAGAGGTAGGAGCTATGCAGAAGGGAGTGACCCGGCAGATCCTTCTCCCACATCTCCCAGATGGTGGTGGCACCGTTCTCCCGCATAAAACCCCAGCCAGGGTATGTTGTTTGCGAGGTCATGGCATGGATCAGGTCATCGCGACCCTCGTCCCGCAACACCTTGAAAAGCATTGCGCCACCGGTGATGCCCACGTCGATATGTCCCTGCTGGTTCACCAGTATCTCTGTCCCGAGTCGCTGCATCACCTTCTCCCTAACTGTTCCCGGCATGATATTCCCATAGAGGGCAGCCGCCAGGCTCCGCATCGATCTGTCAGAGTAGCTATGATCGTCAGAATGATAATTTTTTGCATGCAGGGCTGCAGAGGAACGTGCTGCCTGCGCTTCCCAGTGCTCCGCTTCATCGATTTTGCCAATCACACGTGCAATCCTGGCCGCCGTCTTCAGGTTGTAGATCCAGTAACAGTTGTTGAAGAAGAGGTTCTCGTCGGTGTCGTTGTTCATCCCCTGTGCGGTAGCCCCCGGCCAAAGCCAGTCACCCAGGAAATCCCACTGCCCGCCATAGCGTTTCAGCAGGTCCTTCTCGACATGGGTATCAAGAAATGCCAACCAGCCATGAATCATCTCAAAGTTCTCTTCCAGCACCCGTCTGTCACCCTGGTATTCATAGAGGAACCAGGGGAGCGTCACCACGATGCCGCCCCAGGCGGGGCCACCGCCTCCATGATAGGTGGGTGCTGTCTGCGGAAGGATCCCTCCGCCCAGCCTGCGACCGCTGCCCACCTGCTTGCGGGCCCATTCGGGATCGTTCATGTTTCCCACCATCGGCTCTGTACCCTGCACGTCACGCCAGTCTTCCAGCCACTTGGTGTAGAAAGCACCCAGCTTGTAGTTGAGTAAGCCTGTCTCGGAGGTGGCATGTGCATCACCACCGTAACCGAAGCGTTCCCGTTGCGGACAGTCCACAACAAAGCCGCCCAGTGACAGATTCTCGAAGGTCCATTTCACCGTGTTGTAAATCCAGTTCTGAAGAGGATCGGAACATTCGAACCGGGTGGCATCGCTGTACCCCGTACGGACCAGCCATCCCCTGATCTCCTCCCTGCGGGGTGCTTTCTTCAATCCTCTGATGGTGATCCATCTTCCCGAGCTGTAGTTAAACCGATTCTCAAAAACGCCTTCCCCCGAGGGACCGATCACAAACTGATTCATCAGGCCAAAGGTATTGATCTCCTGCTCCCGTTCAGAATAGAGAAAATGGATGGTATCGCCCGGATTGCCTTTCACCGGGATACGAGTCCATCCGGCAAAGTTAACCCCCATGTCTACACGCCAACACCCTTCGGAAAGCGGTTCAATGGCAACGGGATGGATCTCGTTGAGAAGGATGTTGGGCTCCACCTGTTGTGCGGAAAGCTTCAGAGAGGGGCTGAACAGCGATGCCTGTTGCCAGTCGCACTCATCCAGCGCAGGCAGGTTCCATCCCTCTATCTCCATGCGGGCATCCCATATCTCGCCCCCGTAGCCTCCCACGCCAAAACCCCAATTGCCGATCAGCTTGTTGGGACTGGGATGCGTTTTCCATGTCTCATCGGTGACGATTCTTGTGATCTTTTGCTGGTTATCCCCATAGAGATCAACCTGCGCGATCACCAGCGGTGCACGTGGCTTGTCGGCAGTAGCGTAAGGTGCGAAAATAGACCAGCCAGTGCCCAGCCACAACGTAACCACGTTGACACCCCTGGTGAGTGCCGGGGCGATATCATAAGCGATGTAACGGGCTCGTTGGGTGTGATCGGTCACGGCCGGTGCCAACACATGGTCACCAACCCTCTCTCCGTTCACATAGACCTCATGATAACCTACCGATGCGACAAAAAGGATGGCTCTTGCCGGCTTCTCCTTCAACTCAAATGTTTTCCTGAACCAGGGATCATACATACTGTTAGGACCCTCCTCCGGTTTGTAAGCATCCCCCGTACCAATCCATCGAGCGGTCCACTCTTCTTCTTTAAAGAGTCCAGTGCTCCACTCCGCCACCTCACTGTAAAATGAGACCTGCCCTTTTTCATCTTTTACAGCCACTCTCCAGTAATAGGTTCTGTCTGACTGAAGAGGGTCCCCTTCATATTCGATCAGCTGCATCCTGTCTGACTCCACCCATCCTGAATCCCAGATGTCACCACTCTCTTCTTCCAGCACTACCCTACTGCTACTCACCAGGATGCGGTAAGCGGTTTGTCTTTGTCCGTAACGGTCCGGGTTCACAGCGTCAAGCGTCCAGCTGAAACGGGGATGCGCTATATCCAGACCCACGGGGTTCGTAAGATACTCACACAGCAGATTCACAGGGTAAATAGATGCAGAAGGATCTGCAAACAGGGGAAGTGCCATCGTAGACACCAATAACAGCAGAATCAGTTTGTTTCTCATCAGTATCAGCCAGTTGTTCGTTTACAAATGACAAACTTACACATTATTTTCCAGCTCCGGATAAGACAAATGAGATAAAAACTGTGAGATATGATATAAGAAACAGTCTATTGTTTTTTTCGTTATCTTTGTGCTCCAATCACAAAATGCTGTAAGGAACTATGTTTGAAAATTTAAGTGACAGACTGGAGAGGTCGTTTAAGATACTGAAAGGCGAAGGCAGGATCACCGAGATCAACGTGGCCGAGACCCTGAAGGAGGTACGGCGTGCCCTGCTCGACGCCGACGTGAACTACAAGACCGCGAAGGAGTTCACCGAGACAGTGAAACAAAAGGCGATGGGGCAGGATGTGCTCAACGCGGTGAAGCCGGAGCAGATGATGGTGAAGATCGTGCACGACGAGCTGGCCACCCTGATGGGCGGCACGGCGGTCGACATCAACATCAAGGGGACCCCGGCGGTGATCCTGATGTCGGGGTTGCAGGGATCAGGTAAGACCACCTTCTCCGGCAAGCTGGCCAGCATGCTCAAGAGCAAGAAGGGGAAGCAGCCCCTGCTGGTAGCCGGTGACGTCTACCGTCCCGCCGCCATTGAGCAGCTCAAGGTGCTGGGGGAACAGATCGGTGTGTCGGTCTACGCGGAGGAGGAGAACAAGAACCCGGTGAAGATCGCGCAGAACGCCATCCAATATGCCCGTCAGCACGGCAAGGACCTGGTGATCATCGACACGGCCGGTCGTCTGGCCATCGACGAGCAGATGATGCAGGAGATCGAGTCGATCAAGAAGGCGGTCAACCCGCAGGAGATCCTCTTCGTGGTGGATGCCATGACCGGTCAGGATGCGGTGAACACTGCCAGGGAGTTCAACCAGCGGCTCGACTTCAACGGGGTGGTGCTCACCAAGCTTGATGGTGACACTCGCGGTGGTGCCGCGCTCTCTATCCGCTCGGTAGTGGACAAGCCGATCAAGTTTGTCGGTACGGGCGAGAAGCTCGACGCCATTGATGTCTTTCACCCCGAGCGCATGGCCGACCGCATCCTTGGGATGGGCGACATCGTCTCGCTGGTGGAGAAAGCACAGGAGCAATATGACGAGGAGGAGGCACGCCGCCTGCAGAAGAAGATCGCCAAGAACCAATTCGATTTCGACGACTTCATCGCCCAGATTCAGCAGATCAAGAAGATGGGTAACCTGAAAGACCTGGCATCGATGATCCCCGGCGTGGGCAAGCAAATCAAGGACCTGGATATCGATGATGATGCCTTCAAGGGGATCGAAGCGATCATCCGCTCCATGACACCGGCAGAACGCTCCAACCCTGAGATACTGAATGGCAGCCGTCGTGCCCGCATCGCGAAGGGGAGTGGCACCAACGTGCAGGAGGTGAACAAGCTGATCAAGCAGTTCGACGAGACCCGCAAGATGATGCGGATGATGACCTCCGGTGGAGGCAAGCAGGCCATGCGCAATCTCCGCAGGAGATAACGTTCGTTGTGCTTAGTTTATCGTTTACAAGAATAAAAAAAAGCTGATAGCTGATAGCTGACAGCTGATAGCTGATAGCTGAATGCTGATAGCTGAAAGCTGAATGCTGACAGCTGAATGCTAAATACTGAAAATCATGAACCTGATTGATGGAAAGGCGACAGCCGCCGAGATAAAACGGGAGATTGCTGAAGAGGTGGCACAGATCAAGGCTGGCGGGGGTAAGACACCTCATCTGGCAGCCGTGCTGGTGGGCCACGACGGCGGCAGCGAGACCTACGTGGCCAACAAGGTACGTAGCTGTGAAGAGGTGGGCTTTCACTCCACGCTGATCCGCTATGAGGAGGATGTTACCGAGGAGGAGCTTCTTGCATGCGTGGAACGGCTCAACAACGATCCCGACATCGACGGTTTCATCGTGCAATTACCCCTGCCGAAGCATATCCGCGAGGAGCGGATCACGGAGGCAATCGACTACCGCAAGGATGTGGATGGTTTTCACCCGGTGAACGTGGGACGCATGTCACTGGGGCTCCCCTGCTTCCTCTCCGCCACACCGGCAGGTATCGTGGAACTGCTGAGAAGATACCACATTGAGACCCGCGGTAAGCACTGCGTGGTACTGGGACGCAGCAACATCGTGGGCAAGCCGGTATCGATGCTGATGATGCAGAAGGGAATCCCGGGCGACTGCACCGTGACCGTCTGTCACAGCCGTACCAAAGACATCAAAGAGATCTGTCTGCAGGCCGACATCATCATTGCCGCACTCGGCGTTCCGGAGTTCCTGAGAGGGGATATGGTGAAGGAAGGAGCGGTGGTGATCGACGTGGGCACCACACGTGTGCCGAGCGACAAAACCAAGTCAGGCTTTAAGCTGACGGGCGACGTGGCGTTCGACGAGGTGGCACCCAAATGCTCCTGGATCACGCCCGTGCCGGGCGGCGTGGGACCGATGACCATCGTCTCGCTGATGCGCAACACCCTGCTGGCAGGCAGGAAGGCAATATACGCATAATCGTCTGTCGGGAGACAATCCCCAATTTGATATACCCCATGAAGAAAGCAAAACCCCATGTCATAGTCACCGGTGGTGCACAAGGCATCGGTCGGGTGGTGATGCAACTCTTGCTGGAGGAGGGATTCAGTGTATCGGTATTCGACATCGACAGTGAGGCGATGGAGGAATTGAAACCCTCGTTCCGCAGTCGCAGCGTCTCCTTTCATATCACCGACGTCTCCAACGAGGTGAGCGTCCGCTCCTCCATCCGTGCAGCCATCATGCAATATGGCGACGTTTACGGACTGGTCAACAATGCAGTGTATGAACTATTCAAACCGATGGAGGAGCTCACCCTGGAGGAGTGGAACAGGGCCCTCGCTACCAACCTCACCGGCACCTTCCTCTGCAGCAAGCATCTGGCATCCTCACTCCGTGAGACAAAGGGATCGATTGTCAACATCTGCTCCACCCGTGCTTTTCAGTCGGAGCCCCACACCGAATCCTATTCGGCCAGCAAGGGAGGCATCCGTGCCCTCACCCATGCCATGGCGGTGAGCCTGGGTCCCCACGTGCGGGTCAACAGCATCAGTCCCGGCTGGATTGATGTTTCCGCATTAAAGAAAAAATCTCTGGCGAGACAGGTGAAGATTACGGAGGAGGATCACCTGCAGCATCCTGCCGGCCGTGTGGGCAATGCGATGGACATCGCACGCATGGTCCTCTTCCTGATGAACCCGGAGAACAGCTTCATCACAGGACAAAACTTCACTGTGGATGGGGGGATGACCAAGAAAATGATCTACGTCTGACGCTCCCTCTCAATATTTCTTCACCTTGATCAGCAGGATGCCCACCACGGTCCAGAAGATCTCCCGGATGCGCTTGCACAGACTGACAAAGACACCATACGAGAGTGGCAGTGACAGGATACCGAACACAATCACGATGCCTCCCTCACGGGAGCCCATCTGCATCGGCATAAAGAAGAGGATGTTACCGATCAGCGACTGGATCGATTCAATCAGCACACTCTTCCCAAAGGAGATAGGCATACCCACTGCCCGCATCATCAGGATCACCTCCAGACAAAGAAAAAAACGGGAAAATATTTCAAGGGAGAGGGATGCAACAAAATCCTTCTTGCGGTTGCGGTAAAGGTCGGCAATCAGGGTATCCATCTGGTCTATTTTCTCCTGGTTGTGTCTGCGATAGGCTTTCAGGCTCTTCCCGATAAAGGGAAGCCTGCCACCCAGCACCAGCGCCCTGTCTACCCCACCCCGGGTATAAACCCTGTAAGCCCATAACAGCAGCAGGATAGAAGTGGCCGTGGAGAGGATCATACCCAGCTCCACTACGTCGGAGAGCACCGGCACCAGGAAGAGCAGCAGCGGAATGGAGATCATCCAGAAGATGAAATGTGAGACAAAATGCATCATGGTGGATAGCAACACTGAAGAGGTGGCACGCTGTATACCGAGCGTGGATTGCAGTTCGATGATCTTATAGGGTTCACCTCCCATCAAGCCGAAGGGCGTGATGTAGTTGATGGCAAAACCACTGATCACCAACTTGAACAACCGCAGGAAACCGATCTTCTTCGTCTCTTCACTTCCATCCTGCAGAATCAGATAAAAGGAGTAAGTGTTGATCAGGTAGACCACCACCCAAAGGCCGATGATGGGTACGAACCACCAGCCGGTCTGCCGTATGTCTCGCAGGATATTGTCGACCCCGGTTTTATATATCATAAAGCCCAGTGCCAGGGCACCGAGCAGAAAAAAAATATTCTGAGCTATTTTCGCTTTTTTTGCCATAAGAGAGTGGCTCTAAACAACAATGGCCCGATACGCGCAGTATCAGGCCACAAAAATAGGGCTTATTCGTTAAACTATCGCAACAATTGATCCATTATTTTCGAAAAGGAGGCTTCACCACCACAGCTTTCAGCTTTTTGTTGCGCACACTGATATATATTTCAGTCCCGGGGGTAGCATACTCCGGTTTGAGGTACCCCATGCCGATCCCTGTTTTCAGCACCGGCGATATCGTACCCGAGGTGACAACCCCAATTGGGTGATCCTCATCGTTGCATATTTCATAGCCATGCCGGGGGATGCCCTTTTCAGTCAGTTCAAAACAACAGAGCCTACGGGAGACACCCTCCGCTTTTTCTTTCTCCAGCACCTCACGACCAATGAAAGGTTTGTCATCAGTGAATCGGGTGATCCATCCCAGCCCTGCCTGCAGGGGGGTTGTGCTGTCGTCAAGGTCATTGCCGTAGAGGCAGAAGCCCATCTCCAGGCGGAGCGTGTCTCTCGCACCCAAACCTATCGGTTTCATGCCATAGTCGGCACCTGCGTCAAAGAGCGCTTCCCAGATCGCTGCTCCCTCCTCGGGATAAAAGTAGAGCTCAAAGCCTCCGGCACCGGTGTAGCCGGTATTGGAGATGATGACGTTCTCTACCCCGGCAAAGGGGGCGGTCACGAATGAATAATAGGGAATAGCAGAGAGATCTGCATCAGTCAGCTTCTGCATGATCTCCATTGACTTCGGACCCTGAACAGCCAGCTGGGCCATATGCCCGGAGGCATTCTCCAGCTCAGCACCCATGCTGTTGTGTCGTTGACACCACTCCCAATCTTTTTCAATATTGGCGGCGTTGACCACCAGCAGGTATTTCTCCGGTTCATAGTGGTAGACGATGAAATCGTCCACGATGCCACCCTGCTCGTTCACAAAGCAGCTGTATTGTGCTTTGCCGGGTTGCAGCCGGGAAGCATCATTACTGGCTATCCTCTGCAAAAAGGGAAGAGCCTGTGGTCCCTTCACCCAGAACTCACCCATGTGCGACACGTCGAATACCCCCACGGCATTCACCACCGTGAGATGTTCATCGATGATCCCGCTGTACTCAATAGGCATGTTGTAGCCCGCAAACTCGTGCATCTTTGCTCCCAGGGCAATGTGCTGACCGGTAAAAGGTGTTGTCTTCATATTCTTTATTAATCAGTCGGCTTAAGCTCTTGCAGAACAATCGTTAAACAGACTGTGGTTTTATGATTCATCTTTGAGTCACTCTTCATCGCGTGCAACCAATTCGGCAATCTTCACGATCACCTCCGACGCCTTTTGCAGCGATGGAACGGGCAGGAACTCATACCTGCCGTGGAAGTTCAATCCGCCGGCGAAGATGTTGGGACAGGGAAGCCCCATGAATGAGAGGCGGGCACCGTCGGTACCACCGCGAATCGGTTTGATGTTGGGTTTCACACCCACCGCTTCCATCGCACGATAGGCATAATCGATCACATGCATCACAGGCTCCACTTTCTCCTTCATATTGTAATACTGATCCTTTAGCTCCAGGATGAGACGGTTTTCGTACCGTTCGTTGAGCTGCTCCACCACTTCGTTCATCAAACGCTTACGTGCTTCGAACTTGAGCCTGTCGTGGTCACGGATGATGTAGGAGACTCTCGCTGCATCCACCGTGCCGTTGATGGCAATCAGGTGAAAAAACCCTTCATACCCCTCGGTATGCTCGGGTCGCTCCCCTTCGGGCAACAGGGCTACCAGCTCGTTGGCCACATGCAGGGCATTGATCATCTTCCCCTTTGCATATCCGGGGTGCACGTTGCGACCCTGTATCTCTATCTTTGCCGAGGCAGCATTGAAATTCTCATACTCCAGCTCTCCCACCTCACTGCCATCCATGGTATAAGCCCACCGGGCCCCGAACTTCGCCACGTCGAACTTGTCAGCACCGCGACCAATCTCCTCGTCGGGTGTGAAGGCGATGCGGATCTTGCCATGTTCAACCTCGGGATGATCAATCAGATACTGCATGGCATTCATGATCTCTGCCACACCGGCCTTGTCGTCCGCTCCTAACAGTGTGTTCCCGTCGGTGACGATCAGATCCTCCCCCACATGGTGCAGCAATTCGGGGAAGTCGGACGGTGACAGCACCACGCCGTTCGATTCGTTGAGCAGTATATCCTTGCCATCGTAGGCTTTCACCATGCGTGGGTTCACCTTCTCGCCGCTCATATCGGGGCTGGTGTCAAAGTGGGCGATGAAGCCAATCACCGGCACATCCTTTTTGGTGTTGGCAGGGAGGGTAGCCATCAGATAACAGTTGTTGTCGAGGCTCACATCGGCAAGGCCCATCTCCATTGCCTCTTTCTCCACCTCTTTAGCCAGGTTGAACTGCTTCCGGGTACTGGGTGTCTGGGTACTGTTCTCATCCGATTGTGTATCGATGCGGGCATATTTGATAAAACGGTCTACGATATCCATGATGATACGATTGGTTTGTGATGATTTTTTCGTCGTTAAAAGAGTGTTACTCCTACAAAGATAAAAAAAGAGAGTGAATAGGAAAAATCAATTTCATCCTTTTGTATCTAAATAAAAAGATGTATCTTTGCACAAGGGTAAGTCCTATACGGCCAGCTCCCATTGAATCCCCCAGGTCTTGACCGAAGCAAGGGTATTTGGTTGTAGCGGCGCGATATAGATCGCTTACCCTTTTTTTATGCCATAACGACAAAAACCCCTTCGTCCGACACAGGAGAAGGGGTTTGTTGATTTTGGCTCTTACTTGTCCGATCATGCCAGCTTTGGCAATAGCTTTGCGTCGAGCGAGTACCTGCCGGCGCCTATCAGGATAGCTCCCGCAAAAACGATCAACAGGTCGAGTGCATGGCCGAAGACCATGAAATCATCGCCTGCCGCCAGATGGGTAGCCAGCGCCACCACCATGGTGCCGGTCAGCATCAGGGCTGCCGGACGGAACAGCAATCCCAGAGCAAACAGTGCACCACCTACCGCTTCAGCTACGGCTGCCATGAACCCCCAGAAGGCAGGTGCGAAGGTGATTCCGAAGATGGCCATGCTGCCGCCAATATAGGTCCATGTCTCCACTCCTCCCATCAGCTTGGGAATACCGTGCAGCAAGATGCTGATACCAATCCCTGCCCTTAAAATCAACCATCCCAGTTGAAGAAGATCTTCTTTCTTTCTCATACTTGTACGTTTTATATTAGTAACCCTCAGCATCCCGGATAAGGAATCATACGCTACCGGTACTGCGGCCACTCTGTTTCGTGAATAAATAATGTCAGGGAGTAAACCCATCGGTAATACGATTTGTTTATCTTTGCATCATCAATAAAATCGATATGTCTACCATTGCCCCTTTCGCCAAGCCGATGTATGTGATGTTGAAGCCGGTAGGTTCCAAGTGCAACCTCAACTGCGACTACTGCTACTATCTGGAGAAGGCGAACCTCTTCCCGACGAAGAACAACCAGGTGATGAGCGAAGAGCTCCTCGAACGGTTCACGAAACAATATATCGAAGCACAAACACAGCCGCAGGTCCTGTTCACCTGGCATGGAGGTGAGACGCTGATGCGGCCTCTCTCTTTCTACAGGAAAGCGGTGGAACTGCAGAAGAAATATGCCGGAGGACGTCAGATCGACAACAGCATACAGACCAACGGGACCTTACTGAATGATGATTGGTGTCGCTTTTTCAAAGAGAACAACTTCCTGGTGGGGATCTCGATCGACGGACCACAGGAGTTTCACGATGAGTACCGGCGCGACAAGATGGGGCGCCCCTCCTTCGTCAGGGTGATGCGCGGCATAGAATTGCTGAAGAAGCACGGCGTGGAGTTCAACTGCCTGGCAGTAGTGAACGATTACAACGTGGACTACCCGTTGGAGTTTTACCGTTTCTTCAAGGAGATCGATTGCCGTTACATTCAGTTTACCCCCATCGTGGAACGAATCCGGAGAAATAACGATTCTCCCTTGAAGCTGGCCACCGCGACAGATGAGGAGGAAGATGTGGTGCTGGCACCTTTCACGGTACCAGCAGACAAGTGGGGCCGGTTCCTCTGTGATTTGTTCGATGAATGGATCAAAGAGGATGTGGGCAGGATCTTCATCCAGATATTCGATGCCACCCTCGCCAATTGGGTGGGCGAACAGCCGGGTGTATGTACCATGGCCAGGACCTGCGGTCATGCAGGTGCCATGGAGTTCAACGGCGATGTCTACTCGTGCGATCACTTCGTCTTCCCGGAATACCGTCTGGGTAACATCTACGACAAACCGCTTGCCACGTTGATCTACTCAGAGCAACAGCTTACCTTCGGTAACAACAAATTCGACACGCTCCCGCAACAGTGCCGCGAATGCGATATGCTCTTCACCTGCTACGGGGAGTGCCCCAAAAACCGTTTTATCCGCGACAAATATGGCAACAAGGGATTGAACTACCTCTGCAGCGGTTACTACCGCTATTACAGTCATGTGGCACCTTATATGGAGTTCATGAAGCAGGAGCTGCTGGCAGGGCGTCCACCAGCCAACGTGATGGAGTGGGCACGTATCAGGCGGACATCAGCTGGATAGTCTTCAAAAATAAAACACAAAAAAACCGAACCACATTCAGTGATTCGGTTTTTTTCGTCAGAATTGTTTGACTATTTGTTCTGTCCCTGACGGGCAGAATAACTGATCTTAAGCGCGTAAGCCTGTCTCAGCGCCTGCTTCACATCGGTGATGTACTGCATGCGGGTCTCCTCATCTGCCTTGATCGATACGGTCATCAACGGCTGGTCAGCCTCGTTCATACTTGCCTTTTCCTGTGCAATGTAATCCTGAATCTCCGACACCTGTGCAAACCGGTCGTTCAGCTGCATCTGTGTACCTGTACCCAGACGGGTCTCCATCGGGGGACCGATATTGATGTAGGTCACCAGCGACTTCTTCTCCAGCTTCTGTACCTCCGAAGCTGTAGGCAGCTTCATCCGCACCATCAGTGTTTCGGATCGCATGGTGGTGGTTACCATAAAGAAGAACAGAATAGCGAATACAATATCGGGCATCGACGAAGAGTTCAATGCAGGCATCTCTTTCTTGCCACCCTTATTAAATTTTCCCATATTATTGTCCTCCGTAGTTTTTGGGTTCTGCCTCGGATATACGCTGCGGATAGAGATCATTGATCTGATTCTGCTGATCTTCCGTCAACTCATCGTATGAGGTATTGAAATATTTCCGGGCACCTTCCTCCCTCAGCTCATTGTAAGCCCTTACCACCTCGTTCTGTACGGCGATATAGGTCTTATAGCTGGTGGTGGCATCGTTCTGAATGGAGACCACATGCTGATCCGTCACCGGCACGATGCCGATAGGGGGACCGAAATCTTCTTCAGTCAATTCCGGAAGCTGTTCACTGTTCGAGGTGTTCAGGACGAACTCCTTCACCCTGTCCTTGAGTGCAACCTTACTGCCTGTACCGCGTAACTCTTCCGCATTGGTGTACCATTCCGTTCCCTGTTGGTTTGTGACCATGGTTTCGTTCTGCGAGTTCACCAGTACCACCAGCAGGTTTCTGCGTTGTACATCGACCGTGGTCTGTTCCTCGGTCTGCGGTGGAGGCGGTAAACGGCGAGCCAATCCGGAATCGACGTCCATATTGGATACCAGCAGGAAGAAGGTCAGCAACAGGAAAGAAATGTCCGCCATGGAACTTGCGTTGAGGGCCGGAACTTTTCTAGTTGTTTTTGCCATAAAATAAACCTTTCTTTTTCTTTAATGTAGGGGCTGCCTGTTATCTTCTCTTCTTGAAAATGGGCAGTACCAAAATAGCAAGAAATGTAATAGCCAAAAGGAAGTAGGCACTGTAAAGCCACATATCGGTCAGCTTCAGTGTTGCGGGATTGTTGTCGGAACCGTCGTAACCGGGGATATCCAGCAGAGATCCACTACCCATTAAATAGGTCACCAGCAACAGGGCTACAATACCCACCAATGCGAGCAATCCTCCCAGTGCTTTCTTCGGGCTTTCCTTCAGTTGCTTGAAAAAAGTGAAGATCGCAAAGAGCAACAACACCACGATGGTGATCGCAAAGAGGATATAGGCCCAGTACAATACCATATCGGTAAACTTTGGCTGACTCATGTCGGCAGCAATCTTCTCATGCGCCGGCACCTGACCTCCCAGGTAGAACAACACCATCACAGCTATAGATATCAGGACACCTATAATGAGAGCGGTCTTGGAGGTTCTGTGTATTTTCGTTACAGCCATATTGCTTACAAGTTTTTGTATTTAACGTTGTATTTGATCACCTGATCAAGGAACTTGATAGAAGCATCTTCCATCTTGTTGAGGATACCTTCCATCTTGCTGAGAATGAAGTTGTAGATCACCTGCAGAATCAGGGCTACGATCAAACCACCTACGGTGGTGATCAGGGCCACCTTCATACCGCCGGCCACAATCGTCGGGCTCATGTCACCTGCTCTCTGAATGTCATCAAATGCCTGTACCATACCTACTACGGTACCAAGGAATCCGAGAGAGGGGGCAATCGCGATAAAGAGCGTGATCCAGGAGAGGTTTCTTTCCAACAGACCGGACTGTACCCCACCATAAGAAACGATGGAACGTTCTACCACGTCAGGACCCTGGTCCAGACGAAGCAGACCCTGATAAACGATGGAAGCAACAGGTCCACGGGTGTTGCGGGAGATGTCCTTGGCTGCCTCTACATCACCTCTGTCTAACGCATCGCCCACTTTATCCAGTAAGGAATCGGGATCCACATCAGCCAGACTGAGATAGATGATTCTTTCCAGGCTGAAAGCCAGACCGAGAATCAAAGCAATCATGATCAAGCTCATAAAGCTGGCACCACCTTCAATGAATTTTGTCTTCAGCGCCTGGTGAAAACCACCGTTGGAGGTTTCTTCAACAGCAACAGAGGCTGTTTCTACAGGAGCAGCGACTACTTCTTCTGTTTGTTCAGCCGGAGTGGTTTCTTGCGCCAAAAGAACCGATGACAATCCTACAGACATCATTCCGAAGATTGCTAAAATTGCAAATAACTTTTTCATTGTGTGTTCAAATTTTTGATTAATGATCTTTACTAGTTTGTTGTATTACTTGTTGTTTTGTTAGGTTTTCTGTACAACAGTCTGATGATTAAAACTATCTCTTTTCTACATAAAAACTTGCGGAGAGAGCGGGATTCGAACCCGCGATACACTTTTGGCGTATACACGCTTTCCAGGCGTGCCTCTTCAACCACTCGAGCACCTCTCCCTTAAGAGCCTTTTCCAAAAACGGGTGCAAATTACAAAAAATATTTTATTCACATCCCATCCGGAGGGCAAAAATACTGAATTTATCGATTATATACTATATAGTTCAGGATATATTTTATAAAACCTCATTCGCATGCAACATCTGAAAAATGCAGCTGATCATTCTCCTCCCGTCCGGTTGAAGAGCCGGATGGCATTCTCACTGGTAATATCCGCCACCTGTTCCACACTCATTTGCCAGATCGATGCCAGCATGGTTGCCACGTGGGAGATATAGGAGGACTCATTCCGCTTCCCGCGATAGGGAACCGGTGCCAGATAAGGGGCATCGGTCTCGAGAAGAACCCGCTCCCTGGGACAGTCTGCGACTGTAGCGGCCAGGCCGGAATTTTTAAACGTGACCACCCCGTTGATGCCAATCATGAATTGTTTCAGCTCAAGGATCTGTTGTAACTCCTCTTTCGATCCTCCAAAACTGTGAAAGACCCCCCTGAGACGATCACTCCCCACCCTCTTGATGCAACGGATCACCTCATCAACAGCATTCCGGAAATGGATGGAAACCGGCAAATCCCTCTCGATGCTCCATCGTAATTGCTCTTCAAAGGCACTGAGTTGTTCAGCACGCAGCGAACGATCCCAGTAGAGATCAATCCCAATCTCTCCGATCGCCACATAGGCGTCGCTATCCAGCTCCTCACCTATCAGTTCCAACTGTTGCTTCCACTCTTTTGTGACACTGGTGGGGTGAAGCCCCATCATCGGGTAAAAAAAAAGGGGATCATAGGCAACCGTTGTTTTCAGATCGGCAAGGGTTGTCTCATCAATATTTGGGAGCAATACCTTCTCCACACCAACAGATCTGGCCCGGGTGACGACAGCGTCAATATCTGATTTAAACTCTTCCAGAAAAAGATGCGCATGTGTATCGATGAACCTCATTCAACCGTCTCTCCCTTCCTGAAATAGTATACAACACCAAACTGGCGGTTTCTCTCCAATCGCTGTTCACCTGGTAACGCCATATGGTTTTTCTCCACCTCATCCCATATACGGCAGATCACATTGTCTGCCGTCTCCCTGTAATCGGCAATCTCGGCGAGGACTCGTGAGGTGGCTTTCTTGTGTAATAGCTGGTTTTGGTATCCCTCCCTGAAGAGCGCAACCATCACCTTCACCTTTGCAATGGAGGGGTTATAGATGGGCACTCCTCCACGAGAAATGCGTACATCCTCACCCTGTATGATCTTCTCTCCCCAGGCAAGAATCTGTTCGTGGGTGGTCAGATCGGGCACAACCAGCTTCTCACCTTCCAATCCGTAATAGGTAAGCTGATCCTCCCTGATCTCCGCACGCATCACCGACATATACAATACCTGCACAAAATGAGAGAGATACATACGCACATTCTTCACCTTGGTGAGAAACTGCCTGTTGGCTTTCACCTGTATTTCATACATCTGCTGGTAGCGCAGCGTCAACCGTTCCAGCCTGGTCAAGACCTGTTGGGCTTCAGTCAACAGATGCGGCGTTAGAGGCAACTGTTGAAAATCGGTCTCTGATGCTTTCTCTATGGCTGTACGCAGTGCTTTGATACGTGCATTGTCGGTATTGGGTAGTCTGCGATAGGGCATTTTCCGGTGTTACATCTTTTATTTTTCCCGATACATAAGATTCTCTGATAACCAGAGTAAATTTCTTTTGCGATCATCAGCCACCCGGATGGATGATAAGAGATCTAAAGACGCAAGATAGTACTTTTCAATGAGATTCTGTGTAACAGCTCTTAAATTTAATTGATCATAAAGATTTTTAACAAAGCGGATCTTTTCCTCCGGTTCATAATCCGTAGCGATGAGCCATCGTTCAAGAGCTGACCGTTGTGACGAATCGGCATTACTGAGGGCTTTGATCAAAAGAAAGGTCTTCTTGTTGGACAGGATATCCCCACCGATCTTCTTCCCGAAAGTCTTCGGATCTCCGTATACGTCCAACAGGTCATCATTCAGCTGAAACGCAAGACCAATATGCACCCCATAGTCATACAGGATGTCCGCTTCCTCAACAGGAGCCTTTGCCAGAACAGCCCCTATTTTGAGCGCACTCCCAAGCAGTACGGCAGTCTTGAGGCGAATCATCTCGATATAATCTGCTTCCTCCACTTCCAGCCGCTTTTCAAAATCCATATCTAACTGCTGTCCCCTGCAGATATCCATGGCCATATCGGAGAAGATATCGAGCACCTGCGGCAGCAACGCTGGTGGGACCTTCGCCAGATAACGGTATGATTCAATCATCATGGCATCACCCGATAGTATGGCACTGTTCACATCCCATTTTTGGTGTACCGTGGGCATGCCCCGTCGCAGGTCCGCCTGATCCATCAGATCATCATGCAGGAGTGAGAAATTGTGAAAGATCTCAACCCCAAGTGCCGGAGCCATGGTAATCTGCGGATCACATCCGTAGAGATCGGCAGCGAGCAGCGTCAACAAAGGGCGCACCCTTTTTCCACCGATGGAAAGGATATACCGTACAGGGTCAAACAGGGTATGGGGCTCCTCCCGTTGTAACACATTCCCAACGGCTTCATGGATCATCTTCTCAAACTGAACGATCTTATTGTTCATTTGCAGGAGGTATGGATAAAAGGTTTGAAAGAGCAAAAAGCTGCTTCTGGTTCACAAAAGCAGCTTCATGCGAAAACTCGAAATGTATCAATTCTGTAGGCGGAACACCACGGGTAAGGTAAAACGAACACGTACTGCCTGCCCGCGCTGTTTACCGGGTTTCCATCGTGGCATCTGCTGGATTACCCTGACCGCTTCTCTGTCGAGCGAGGGGTCCACACCACGCACTACCTGTACGTCGGTGATGCTGCCATCCTTTTCCACCACAAAGTTACAGATAACGCGACCCTGGATTCCATTCTCCTGTGCAATCACCGGGTACTTGATGTTGTCACCGAGGAACTTCATCATGGCGGCGTTGCCACCGGGGAACTCAGGCTGGTTTTCCACTACCACGAAGATCTCTTCAGTCACCTCTTCCTGTTTGGGTTTTGGTGGTGGGGGTGGTACATAGGTCTGGAGCTGTCTTTGTGATTGGTCATCCTCCGTCTTGATCTCCAGCTTTGTTTCCACCTTCTCTTCTACCACTTCGATGATCTCAGGTGCTTCCGGTTCCGGTGGTGGAGGAGGAGGGGGAGGTGTTGGGTCTCGACGAGTAATCTCAATTTCTTCTTCGGCCAACACATCCTGAACGAGGACAGTCTCGTCCAGTTTTCGGGTTTGTGTGGACCATTCAAAAGCGAAGAAAAGAAGTGACAGCCCCACCACTAATCCCATCAGGATAAAGGTGTTCCGATGTACTTCCAAATTCGCTTTTGGCGATTTTTTTACTTCATCTTTGTCCATTTTGAAAAATTTTTATCTACTTCAGTTTGTTACAAGTCTGCTACTAATGCAAAAATAGGCATTTTTTTTTAACCACCTTCTTTTTCGCCTATAAAATTAGGAAAAATAGATTTATTAATGGTTCTGCGTCTTATTTGCAGTAAATTTCACATTCGTTATCCGGCAGGGTGCAAGGCTGTTTATTTCACCTTGTAAATATCCTTCAGGTTGCGGCCGTACCCGTCATAATCAAGACCATAACCCACAATGAAATCGTTGGGTATCTCCAATGCCACGTAATCGAGCTGTAGTTTTTGCTTCAGCGCCGCCGGCTTGAAGAGAAGAGTGGCGATTTTAATCTCCCTGGGGTGATGAGCCTTCATCTGCTCCAGAAGAGAAACCATCGTGTTGCCGCTATCCACGATATCTTCAACAATCACCACGCACCGTCCCTCAATGCTTTCGTTGAGGCCCAATACCTCCTTCACATCATTGGTGGTGGTCGTTCCATGGTATGAGGCCAGGCGCACGAAGGTGATCTCACTTGCGATGTTCACCTCTTTCATGAGCTCTCCGGCAAACATGAAAGCACCGTTAAGAACAGCCACAAAAATTGGATTCTTTCCCTCCAGGTCGGCGTTCATCTTACCGGCGATGCGTTTTATCCCCTGTTCAACTACCTCTTGCTCAATGAACAATTCAAAGTCTCTGTCCTTGATTGTGATTACTTCTTTCACGATTCTGGAATTTAAAACGCCAAAATTACGATTTTTTTATGACTTACACGTGGGGTTGGATGCTTTTTTACCTAAAATATGGTTTTCACAATATCGGTGAGCTTCACCGCCTGAAAGGTCATGTGTGCTACGCTGCTCTCATAGAGGATGCCTACCGTCTCTTCATCAATCATGGTGAGGCAGGAGTAGCCCCAGCCAAAATCCTCATCAAGCAACAGCTGGTGCTCCTCCGGGAAGGTCAGACCTCCGTCGAGGCTGGCCTTGATGGTGATCAGATTGCGGTGTTGTGTGGAGTTGGGATTGGCGAATAGCAGGATGTCACGACCCAGCAGGTTGTCGGATGCAGGGACACTGATCAGACTCGCCATGCAGACAGGCTCCTGCAGCACGCTTCGTGAAGAGGGATGATCAACCCAGGTTTCTCCAAGATCGCGGGTAATGGAGACCGCCCTGCTCCCGCCACGGTTATCCCGCATGTTGAGCATCAACACCCCCGGCTCCACCTCAGCCACCTGTGCCTCGGTGGTGTTGGTGCGGGCATGGTTATGGATGGTCCAATTCTCACCGCTATCCTTGCTAAACATGACCCCGGCATGAGGCACCCTGGCGGAATCAATATACTGTATCGGAAACACCAGCGTGCCGTCCTGCATGGTGATCCCCCTGCCGGGGCCCTGAAGCAGGAGATTCCAGGAGGGATCTTTCACTTGTGGAGTGATGTTGATTGGTTCAGACCAGCTCTTGCCATCGTCACAACTTTTTGTCAGCACCAGCTGTCCCGTGGTGTGAATGCTGTTTCCATCCATCGAATTGACCCATGCACGACCGTTTCCCATGCCATGCGTCCAGAGTGCCGCTATCCAGATGGTGCCGGTATGCTCATCGACCAGGATGGAAGGATCGCCTACCCCGTTCTGTGCCCTGGGCAGCCCCCCATACTCACCGAAGCTGAGGGGCAGACGCATCTCCTCCCAGCTCTGACCCTTATCGGTACTGCGGCTCAGACCCACATCCACATATTCCTGCAGGTCAGCACTGTTGTTGTAGCGCACGTCGTACACACCCAGCAACGTACCTTTATTCGTGGTCACCAGTCCCGGAATGCGATAGGCTGCCACACTGTCATCACCGGCATGACGTACTCCGATTCCCATGCGATGGGTAGCAGCCTCACCTGCAAACAGCAGCGGCGCTGTTGTCCCGTCGAGTTCAGCAGAGACCATCTCCACATCCACTTCGGTAAGCAACGATGCATCCGGTTGCATCTCCAGACTTACCCAAAAATAATTGATGCCGGGAAAAAGGGGATAGGCAGGCCTGAAAAGCACCTCGCGGTCGGGAGCTGCGATCTCCTGCACCGCCAGCGAATAGGAGGGATTGGCCTCCCTTGTCCTGCCACGGTCATGACTGGAAACATACTGCACAGGAGCGTAGCGAAGCGTCTTCCGGTGCTGCGGCGCTTCCGTGCCACCATACCAGAGTCTGACAGCCTTCACCACCTTCATATCTGTCTCTTGCGCGAAACGGAGACGAATCTCATCCAATAGTTTACTTTCCGATGCTTCCAGACGAAGGTAAAACAGGACATTGTCTTTCCGGTCAATCAGTATCGGAATCCGGGTCTGCTTCACCCGAAGGGTATCTGCCCCCTCAACCGGGAGGATAGCCATCACCATGGTCAATGCGAATAAAATAATTATTTTCATATTCAAGGGATTAATACACAACAAAGATAATATATTTTTTCTATATATTAAACATATTTATATAGCTCCGCCTTACCTCCATGCTCAGAGGTTGAGATAAAAATCACGAACCAGCTCAATATAGGCGGGTGAATAGTGATGACGGGATACCTCCAGCAGTAGCTCCGTTTCCTCCAGCTCCCCGGGAGAGAGGGAAAGCTCAGCCAGCAAT
>DURL01000039.1 GCA_012837345.1 Bacteroidales bacterium | reverse complement strand
CCCGCTTTCTTACCTGTTGGGAGCAGATCCCACAGGATCTCCCCGATACCGATTATCATGGATTTCTGTTTCATCATCTGAATGTTGCTCCATCAAAGATAATCTTTTTCAGCAAAAAACTGTTGCATCTCAACTGTTGAGATGGAAGGATGTATGCCTGGAAGGGGTCAGCGGCCGATGTGTCGTGGTCCGTCTCAGCCCATGGCCAGCCGGTTTTTCTTTACGATCGCCTTGATTGCCTTCGCTCCGAAGAAGATGATGATCAGCACAAAGATGATGAGTGCCCCCGACGGCACATTGAGGTAGTAGGAGAGAAATAGCCCGGAGATGCTGCCGGCGAAGCTGAAGAGGATGGAGAGACCGATCATCCTGGCGTAGTTCACCGTGAAGAGGTTCGCCGTCATCTGAGGGATGGTGATCAGCGACATCAGCAGTACGATCCCCACCAGGCGTATGCTCAGCACGATGGTGACCGCGATGAAGAACATCATGACATACTCGATGAACTGTGTTGGCAGTCGTCGTGTACGGGCAAACTCGCTGTCGAACGATACCGAGACGATGGCGTGGTAGAAGAGCAGGAAGAAGAGTAGCAGCAGCGATGAGAGGGTGAGCAGTGCTGCCAGATCGGTGCGGGTGATGGTGAGGATGTTACCGAAGAGATATTCCGAGAGGTTGGGTGCGTAACCAGGTGTGAGGAAGGTGAGCAGGATACCCAGGGCCATTCCGAAAGACCAGAAGACCGCGATGGCGGAGTCTTCCCGTACCCCCTGTTTGTGCGACAACCACTGTATGCCGAAGGCAGAGAGGACAGAGAAAACCATGGCCGAGAGAATGGGAGGAAAGCCGAAGAAAAAGCCGGCACCCAGTCCGCCGAAGGAGGCATGGGTGATACCCCCGCTGATGAATACCAGTCGCCGTGAGACCACATAAGTTCCGATCATCCCGCAAGCAATGCTGGCCAGTAACGCACCCATAAGGGCGTTACGGAAGAAGGCATATTGCATCAGTTCCGGAATATTCATCGTTTCACACTTCTCACGCGTGCATTCTGTGGGTTCTCAGTTCATTCACGATCATCAGCACCTCATCCTTCAACTGATCGGGCAGTGCAATCTCTCTCATCTGTAAGCTTCTGATCCATCTCGGTTTCTCCTCGTCGAGCACAGAATAGAATACATCCCGGAACTCATCTGCCTCCTGTTCGTTGTAGCGGTCCGATTCGCGATTGCGATACCTGTCCAGCTCCTCATCTTCGAAGTACTCCGTCGGTTCCGCAAAGGCTGCGATAAGGCTGTCCTTGTCGCATACCTCATGCGCTCCGCAACAACCGCCATCGGTGCTACTCAGGTCGATGGGAGGTGTTGGTGTCTCCCTCTCTGTGGTGTTTCCCTTTCTGCGTTGTAGCAGGTTGGAGAGGGAGAGGGCGATGATAAAGAATGCAATGATGGCGATAAAGAGATATAAACTTTGCATAATCGTTATTTTACTTTGGTTGGATGGTGAATCCTGCCAGCTTAAGATCTTCCCAGAATGAGGGGTATGACTTGGTAATCACCATCGGATCATTGATGACCAGCGGTTTGAAAAGGAATGATCCGGGAGCCATTGACATGGCCATCCGGTGATCGTCATATGTGTCAATGGTTGGCACCTTGTCCGGAAGACAGCGTTCTCCATCCCATTCCAGCATACCGGAGCCGCTTTCCCGCAGCATAAAACCCATCTTCTGCAGTTCGTTGATCAGGGCCGCGATGCGGTCAGTCTCCTTGATCTTCAGGCTCTCAGTGCCGGAAAATAAGAAGGGGATACCCTTGAAGCAGCAGGTGGCGGCGAAGGTCTGAGCCAGATCGGGTTCCTGTACGAAGTTATGGAAGAATTTTTTGGCTTTGCGTCTCACGTGACGGATGATGATACCGTCACTCAGGTATTCCGTTTCCACTCCAAGGTCTGAGAAGAGGTTGGCAACGTAGGAATCACCCTGCAGACTCTCTTTCTTCAAGCCGGGAAGTTTCACCTCTGCTCCCGGCAACAGCGAGACGATTTCATACCAGTAGGAAGCTGCTGACCAGTCTTTCTCTACCCGGTACTCCACAGCTCTGTATTTTTGTGGTCTGACCGTGATACGGTTATCCTCCCATTTCACATGCACCCCGAAGTCCTTCATCATGCCTATGGTGAGATCGATGTAGGGTTTGGAGATGACCTGCTTCTCAATATTCATCACCAGTCCATTTTCCATCAGGGGGGCGATCATCAACAGGGCAGAGATGAATTGTGAGCTGATGTTACCGGCCACGTATACTTCGCCACCCTTGAGACGGTGCCCCCTGATTTTGAGCGGTGGAAACCCTTCTTTTTCCAGGTACTCGATCTCGGCCCCCAACACGATCAGTGTCTCCACCAGGGGGTGGATGGGGCGCTCGTGCATTCGTTTACTGCCCCTGATGATCCATTCTCCCTCCATCCCTGCCAGGAAGGCAGTGAGGAAACGCATGGCGGTACCGGCTCCCTTCACATCGAACAGGTTCGAGTCGGAGTTAAATGAGTCGATGATTACTTGCGTATCTTCACAGTCCGACAGAGCGTGGATAGGTGTGGTGCTGAGGCTTAATGCATTCAGGATAAGAGCCCTGTTGCTGATGCTCTTCGATGCGGGGAGATGCACCGTGGTGCGCACCTTATCGGGAGGGCTGATACGATATTGCTGTTGCATTACGCTCTTTTTTTCTACAAAATTAATCATTTTACCCGAAGGAGCGACTGTTTATCTGGCCTTTTAGCTTGTTTAAACTCATTTAGGCTTTTTTCTGCATATCAGACGCCGGATCAGCTTTTTCTGTTATCTGAAAGGTTCTATCCAACAAGTCCATAGATAAAGATGGCCAGTATAGCCAGGGGGGCAATGTAGCGCAGCAGGAAAATATAAACCTTCAGGAACGTCACACCCAGTTTTACCGATCCTTCATTGGTGACTTGGGCGATCACCAGTCTTCGGTCGAGGTACCATCCCACGAAAAGTGAGATGAAGAGTCCCCCCAGGGGGAGCATCACCTTGGCGGAAGCCAGGTCCATCAGGTTGAAGAAGTCAGAGGAGAAGGAGGAGCCGATGCCCAGCAGGATCACTCCTACGGTGACCAGCAGGGTGCTTTTTTTACGGGGGAGGTGGTATTCCTCATGGATGTATAGCGTTACCACCTCCATCAGTGAGATGGTGGAGGTGAGGGCCGCCAGAGCCAGCAGGCAGAAGAACAGTGATCCCCAGAAGAAGGAGAGCGGCATCTGATTGAAGAGCTCCGGCAGGGTGATGAAAAGAAGTCCCGGGCCCCCGGCTACCAGCTCCTGGGTGATGACATCCGGGTTGTTGGTGAGAGCGAAAGCGGAAGGGAAGATGATGATGCCTGCCAGTATGGCCACCAGCGAATCAAGGAAGGATACCTGCAGGGCTGTTTGTGTCAAGTTGGTGTTTTTGTTGAAGTAGGAGCCGTAGGTGATCATGCATCCCATGCCGATAGAGAGGGAAAAGAAAGCTTGCCCCATGGCATCCAGGAAGAGGGTAGGCTTCAGGTGAGTGGGATCGGGGCGGAAGAGGAAGAGGAGACCGGCCGAGGATCCTTCCAGGAAGAGGGAGCGCAGAGCCAGGATGATCAGCAAGAGGAAGAGGATCGGCATCATGATCTTGGATGACTGTTCGATCCCTTTCTTTACGCCCGAAATGATGAAGAAAGAGCTCAGCATCGTGAAGAGGATCATCCATCCGGTTTGTCGAAGCGGATTGCCTATCAGGCTGTTGAAGTTGGCGGTGTAATCGGTGACCTTGTGCAGGTTTCCGGTTAGTGACTGGAACATGTAGTCTAGTGTCCAGCCGCAGACCACCATGTAGAAGCCCATGATCACGAATCCGGTGAGCACCCCCAGTCGACCCACCCACTTCCACTGGGTGCCGGGAGCCAGCTTATGGAATGCGCCTGCTGAGTTGGCACGGGAGCCGCGTCCGATGATGAACTCGCTCATCATGAGGGGGATGCCGAAGAAGAGAATACAACCAATGTATACCAGGATGAAGAGGGCGCCACCACTGTCGGCTGTCTGGCTTGGAAAGCGCCAGATATTACCGAGTCCCACGGCGGAGCCTGCGGCTGCCGCTACGATCCCTATCTTAGATGCAAAAGTGACTCTTTTTTCTGTCATTGCTGCCTTTGCTTAACGTGTGTAAACCCACTCATCTTCTTTCGACAGGGAGGGATGAAAGAAGTACCCTTCACTGTCGAACGCTTTCAGATCTTCCGGATTGGTGAGTCTGTTTTTGATGATGAAGCGGGCGACCATCCCCCGCGCCTTCTTGGTATGTACCACCACCTGGCGGACTCCTTTCTCCTCCTGTTCCAGGAACTTGAGGTTGATGATCCGTGTTCTGGCAGGGAGGAGTTGCTTTTGTACCACTTTCGAATATTCATTCGACGCTGCGTTGATCAATGTAGGCGAGCCTTTGCGCAAACGCCTGGAGAGATGGCTGTTCACACTCTCCTCCCAGAAGTGGTAGAGAGAACGGTAACCTTCCGGCACAATCATCTGCTGCATCTCCAGTCGGTAGGGATGGATGCCGTCCATGGGGCGCAAAACACCGTATAGACCCGAGAGGATGTTGAGATGTTGCTGGGCGAAGGCAAACTCATCGGCGGTGAAATCGAGGGCTTTGAGACCCAGGTAGGCAATGCCATTGTAAGCTAGTGCAGCGGCCCTTGTAGGGTTGTTCCGTGTTCCGAAGGTCTGGAACTGACCCTTTACCTCAAGCGCCATTACCGGATTGAGCTTCATCAGGCGGGCGATCTCCTCAACCGACAGTGTACGACAGGCATCCATCAGTTCGTCTCTTTTTTTCGGGAAGAGCGGTTTTACCGGTGTGATCTCATTGTCGGCACGGTGGAAGTCCATCCGTTTTGCCGGGGAAAGAAGAATCTGCATCATTTTTCGTGTCAGTCTGTTACATGCTCCATTCCATCCCCTCCTTGGTATCCTTTATCTCGATGCCGGCCGCTTTCAGCCGGTCACGTATCTGGTCGGAAGTGCCCCAGTCCCTGTTTTCGCGTGCCGTTTTACGGATGTCGAGGATCAGTGCCATCAACCCTTCTATCACCTCACTGCCGGCACCCTGGCGTGTCTCGTCAAGTAACCCCAGCACTTCAAAGATGAAAGTCTGCATCACCTTCTTAAGTTGTTCCAGATCGGTAGCGGTGAGGCTCTCCTTTCGATCTCTTGCCGAGTTGATGATGCGCACAGCGTCGAAGAGGTGAGCGATCAGCACCGGGCTGTTGAAGTCGTCGTTCATCGCACTGTAAAGGCGTGTCTCGAGATCGGCGACATCGAATGTGGAACGGTCGGAGGATTCTATCTTCTCGAGCGTGGAGAGGCTCTCCATCAGCTTTCGGTATCCCTTCTCTGCAGCCTGCAGCGCCTCGTTTGAGAAGTCGAGCGTGCTGCGGTAGTGTGACTGGGCCATGAAGAAGCGAACGGTCATGGGAGAGTAGCCTCTCTCCAGCAGAGGGTGGTCACCGGTAAACAGCTCGTGGGGCAGGAAGCCGTTGCCGGCGCTCTTCGACATACGGGCACCATTCACGGTGAGCATGTTGGTATGCACCCAGTACTTTGCAGGTGCCGCGTGGTTGCAGGCCTGCGACTGAGCGATTTCGTTGGTGTGGTGGGTGGCTTGCAGGTCCATACCACCACCGTGGATATCGAAGGTCTTGCCCAGGTACTTGCTGCTCATGGCAGAGCATTCGATGTGCCATCCGGGGAAGCCCCATCCCCAGGGGGAGGGCCATTTCATCAGGGTCTCCGGCTTGGCCTTTATCCAGAGGGCGAAGTCAAGCCGTCCCCGCTTCTCATCCTGTCCATCCAGTTCACGGGTTCCTTCCAGCAGGTCATCCAGCTTCCGGTTGGTGAGCGCGCCGTAGTCATGCTTCCGGCTGTACTTCTCCACGTCGAAATATACCGACCCGTCCACCTCGTAGGCATAGCCAGCCTGCAGAATCTCTTTGATCATCTCTGTCTGCTCCAGGATATGCCCGGTGGCGGTAGGCTCGATGCTGGGTGGCAGTGTATTAAACTGCTTCAGCACCTCGTGGAAACCGAGGGTGTACTTCTGTACGATCTCCATCGGTTCGAGTTGTTCCAGTTTCGCTTTCTTGGCGAACTTGTCATCGCCCTCATCACGGTCACCCTCGAGGTGCCCCGCGTCTGTGATGTTTCGCACGTAGCGTACCTTGTAACCCAGGTGCAGCAGGTATCGATAGATCAAATCGAAGGAGATGAAGGTGCGGCAGTTGCCCAGGTGGATGTCGCTGTAGACGGTGGGTCCGCACACATACATACCCACCAGCGGCGGATGTAGCGGTTCAAACGGTTCTTTCGCTCTGTTCAGGGTGTTATAGATCACCAGTTGTTGTGCCTTTATTTCGTTCATAGAGGGAGCTGATTGTTCAAAGAGACAAAATTACAAATTTACACTGTATTATCAGCAATTTGTCTCCTCAATGAGAAAAAAAGGAATTCAAATGTAGCTCTGTTTTGCATTTTTTTAATATTTTTGTCGTTTTAATCATCCACTAATGTTAAATATTTAAACACTATGCTTCGAAAAATCCTTCTTTCTCTTGCAATTCTTACTGTTTCAGCTGCCTTGCAGGCACAAAACCTTCAACTACACTTTGACCCCCGCAATACCCTTTACGGTGATGAGGTTGCAGGGTCCAACTATCTGACCGCTACCTTTGAGATGTTCAAGCCGGACCAGTGGGGAAGCACTTTTATGTTTGTCGATTTCGATTTGAACAACAGCAAAAAGAACAT
>DURL01000038.1 GCA_012837345.1 Bacteroidales bacterium | reverse complement strand
TCTATGCGATGATTGAAGCCCATAAGGCAGGGTTGAAGGATGTCACCCGAGACAACCTCGAAGCGCATTACCTTGCCGGTGGAAATGTAGAGAAGGTAGTTCATGCACTGGTTTCAGCCTCAAAGGCCAATATTGACCTGTCCTTCCAGATGGCTACTGCCATCGACCTGGCTGGCCGTGATGTACTTACAGCCGTTCAGATGTCGGTAAACCCGAAGGTGATCGACACACCACCGGTGACGGCTGTAGCCATCGACGGAATCCAGTTGATTGCCAAAGCACGTGTAACCGTAAGGGCCAATATCAAGCAGCTGGTGGGTGGTGCCGGTGAAGAGACCATCCTGGCGCGTGTGGGTGAGGGCATTGTCTCCTCTATCGGATCGGCAGTCTCACACAAGTCGGTGCTGGAAAACCCTGACTCCATCTCCAAACTGGTTCTCAAAAAAGGTCTTGATGCCGGCACTGCCTTTGAAATCCTCTCCATCGATATTGCCGACATCGACATAGGCAAGAACATCGGCGCGGTACTTCAGATGGATCAGGCACAGGCCGACAAGAACATTGCACAAGCACGCGCCGAGGAGCGGCGTGCCATGGCCATCGCACTGGAACAGGAGATGAAGGCCAAGGCACAGGAGGCCCGAGCCAAGGTGATAGAGGCTGAAGCAGAGGTGCCCATCGCCATGGCCGAAGCGTTCCGCAGTGGGAACCTGGGCATCATGGATTATTACCGGATGGAGAACATCAAGGCTGATACCGACATGCGGGATTCCATTGCCAAGCCACAGAGCGGAAGCAACAACAAGAAATAACCAGTTTTATTTTCACTGAACCATAAATATTGACATTGTTATGAGAATTATCCCCGAATCGGAGTTGATCATCAACTCCGATGGCAGTGCTTTTCATTTGCATATACGGCCCGACCAATTGGCTGACAGGATTGTGATGATGGGTGACCCCGATAGGGTTACCATGACCGCCAGCCTGTTCGACAGCATTGAAAGTGATGTCTCCAGCCGTGAGTTTCATACCGTCACCGGAACCTACAAGGGCAAAAGAATCACGGCACTCTCACACGGTATCGGTACCGACAACATCGACATCGTCCTTACCGAACTGGATGCACTGGCCAACGTGGACTTTAACACACGTATGGTGAGGGAAGAGTTCCGACAACTCACTATGGTCCGTGTGGGCACTTCGGGAGGGATGCAGCCCCACTGTCCCGTAGGATCCTACGTGGTGTCAGAGAAATCGATTGGTTTCGACGGTCTAATACATTACTATGCGAATGCACACTCCATTCGGGAAGAGGATTTTGAGGAAGCGTTCCAGAAGCATGTGAACTGGTCACCTTTCCACTGTTCTCCCTATGTGGTGAGCGCCGACGAGGAGTTGGTAGACCGCATCGGGCACGACATGATCCGTGGGGTAACCATCTCGGCTATCGGCTTCTATGGACCACAGGGACGTCATGTACGTCTGCCACTGGCTGATCCCGACCTGAACGCCAAGATCGAATCATTCCGCTACGGAGATCACTGCATCACCAATTACGAGATGGAGAGCTCTGCCGTCGCCGGACTGGGCAAGCTGATGGGTCACAAGGCGATGACGGTATGTGCCATCATCGCCAACCGGGTAGCACTCGAGTCGAATGCCAACTACAAGGGATCTACCGAGGAGCTGATCAGAATCGTACTGGATCGTATCTGAGAAATCTGTTATGAGGAAAAAGAAAGAATGTGCGCATTATATATTCAATTAGAATCAGTATTATTTTAAAAAAAAGTTACATGAGAAAATTTTTTACCTTACTGCTATTGGTCGCAACGGTTGCGACCATGGCACAGCAAAACCCTCCTCTTCCTGTGGATCCGGAGGTGAGAACAGGAAAGCTGGAGAATGGCCTGACCTATTACATCCGGCATAACGGGCAACCGGAAAACAGAGCCGATTTCTACATTGCACAGAAAGTGGGCTCCATGCAAGAGGAAGATAGCCAGGCAGGCCTGGCACACTTCCTGGAACATATGGCTTTCAACGGGACGAAAAACTTCCCCGGCAAGACTATGCTCAACTATCTGCAGGACAACGGCATCAAGTTCGGAACCAACATCAACGCCTACACCTCGTTCGATGAAACGGTTTACTACATCTCCGACATCCCTACCCAAAACCAGAACCTGGTGGACACAGCTCTGTTGGTGCTTCACGACTGGTCGTGTGCCATCGCCCTGGAAGAGGAAGAGCTGGAAAGCGAAAGAGGGGTGATCCGCGAAGAGTGGCGCACCCGCGGGAATGCACAGCAGCGACTATGGGAGCAACTGCTGCCGGGGATGTACCCGGATAGCAAGTATGCCAACCGGATGCCTATCGGCAGCATCGATGTGATCAACAACTTCAAGCCGGAAGAGATCCGCACCTATTACCACAAGTGGTACCGTCCCGACCTTCAGGGCATCATTGTGGTAGGTGATTTCGATCTGGATGAGATGGAGCAGAAAGTGAAGACACTCTTCTCTCCCATCGAGCTGGAGGAAGAGAGGGCTGAAAGGGTCTACTTCCCGGTTCCCGACAACAAGGAACCCCTGGTGGCTTTTGCAACCGACAAGGAGGCCATGAACACACGACTGATGCTTTTCTACAAGCATGACCCGCTGCCGGAAGAACTGAAGAATACCCAGATGGGATTCATCACTTCTTATCTTCTCAACGCCGCTGCGTCTATGATGAATCAACGTTTCGAAGAGATCACCCAGAAGCCGGATGCACCCTTCACCACGGCCTATGCCTACGACGACGATTATTTCGTAGCCAAGACCAAGGATGCCTGGACTGTGATGGCGCAAAGTGCCGATGATAAAATCGATGTGGCACTGGCTGCAATGATCCGCGAAACGGAAAGGGTGAAGAAATTTGGTTTCAGCGCATCAGAATATGAGATTGCACGCACCAATCTCCTCAAGGAACTGGAAAATGCCTACAACAACCGTGATAAACAACGCAATTCGAACTATTCCCAGGAATATGTAAGGGCATTTACTGACGGTGAACCAATACCCGGTATTGAGTTTGAATACCAGTTCATGCAGTCGCTTGCACCCAACATTCCTGTGGAGGCAATCAACATGACAATGCAACAATTGATCAGCGATGAAAACGTTGTGATTGCCATCACAGGACCGGAGAAGGAAGGTCTTGTATACCCGACGAAAGAGGAGCTGCTCTCGGTATTCAACAACGTGAAAGCAGAAGAAATTGAAGCTTACGCGGAACAGGTGATCGATGAGCCGCTCATCACCACTCCTCCTGTACCTGGTAAGATCGTAAAAGAGGAACAAAACGAGGCGATAGATGCCACCATCTGGACCCTACAGAACGGCATTAAAGTAATTTTAAAGAAGACCGATTTCAAGGATGACGAGATCATGATGTCCGGCTCCAGCGTTGGTGGGTTCTCACAGTATGCCCAGCAGGATCCGATTAACAGCCGGCTGATGGGTTCCGTGATGAACCTGGGCGGTGTGGGCAACTTCAGTGCCACCGATCTGCCGAAGGTGCTGGCCGGTAAAACAGCATCGGCGCGCCCCAGCATCAGTCTTACCACACAGGATTTCAACGGCTCCTCATCCATCAAGGATTTCGAGACCATGCTGCAACTGGTTTATCTCTACTTCACTGCACCACGAAAGGATACCGATGCCTTTAAATCGTTCATCCAGCGCATGGAGACACAGCTCAAAAATCAGGAAGCAGAACCGATGGTAGCCTTCAGCGACAGCATCACCACTGCCATCTATGGCAACAACCCGCTGACAAACAGAATCAAGCTATCCGATCTCGCCATGATTGACTATGACCGTATCATGGAGATGTACAAACAGCAGTTTCTTAACCCGGGGAGTTTCATCTTTACTTTTGTGGGCAATATCGACACTGAAAAAGTACGTCCCGTAGTGGAGCAATACCTGGCCTCTTTGCCTGGTGAAGCAGTAAAGGGTGAATTCATCCAGGTACCCATGTCCATGAAACCCGGTAAGGGAGAGCACATCTTCAGTCGTGAAATGCTTGTTCCAAAGGCGTCTGTCGTCAATATGGTCACTGGCAACATTGAACGGAGCATGAAGAACCAGATCCTGATGAGTATGTTCGATCAGATTCTTGACATTGTCTACACCGAAAAGATACGGGAAGAAGAAGGTGGCACCTATGGTGTCTCCACTTCAGGATCCATCTCCCGTTATCCTAAAGGACAGACTGCGCTCCAGATTTATTACGACACTGATCCGGAGAAGAAGGATCATCTGAACGAAATCATTCTGAATGTGCTGAATGAGATCGCCACGAATGGTCCCCGCGAATCGGACTTCAGCAAGGTGAAGGAGTATATGAACAAGAGCTACACCGAGAACCTGAAAGAAAATCGCTATTGGGTGAACATCCTGGATCAGCTCTATTTCTACGGAGAAGACATGCACACAGGATACATTGATGCAGTTAACGCCATGACACCGAAAGATGTACAGGAGTTCACTGCTGAGCTGCTCAACCAGGGCAACCTGAAAACCATCATCATGGTACCCTAAACAATGAATGGATCGGTAGGATCCGTCAAACCTCTCCAAAAAGAGACTGTCTTAAAATAGAGGCAGTCTCTTTTATTTGCTTTATCTCCTCCTGAAATAGCGCGGGATGATCGGAAGAAACGTCAAAACCGACATAGCCAATAGGCATTTCAAGATAACGTATAGAGGAGATATCTGATGATTCCCGTTGCAACAAAAGGAGACAGCAAACGAACTGCTTAATCCAATGTTTCCGGGTAGTACCCGAAGTGATCAACGGTTGCATAAGCTTGTGATGATGGTTTTGCACCAATGGCAAACAGACCCAGGTATATTCCCGTAAATCCACCAGCCGTCTCAGTACTAATATACCGGACGTCCATTTTGTCCAGCATATTGAAATTGAATCCATCAGTGGAATACAAAAATGAATAGTAGTCTTTGTCGCCGCGGACTTGTAGATGTATATCTCCTCTGGGTATTACTACTTCACGGGCGATAGGGTTAAACACTCCCAGACGATATCGCAAGACCAGTGTGCGTTTTCCACCCTCACCCTCTTTAATGAAAAAATCATAGTGTGATCTGTTATTCATAAATACGGTGATTCCTGATTCATCATTCTTATGGGCATCGATCAGATCCATTACAACAGTTGCAGTAAACTGGATATGTTCCTGTCTACGACCCACAAAGGTAGGCGAAGAGGTACCATCCAAGGTTACGGTTGTTGCTTTTAAATGTAGATAGCCTTTCTTTTCACTTAATGAGTAATTATCACTTTGTGGATTCCGTAAATAGTTCCATTCAAACCCCAGCTTGCTTTCATTAAAATCGGTACAATACGATTTTGGAACATCAGGTTGCAAAGGCAATGTAGGCACATCCATCTGCAACTGAACGGTTCCATTGCCATTGACCACAGGCCACGTGTCACTGTCCCATCTTACCGGGGACAAAAATGTTTCTCGACCTAACAGATGGTGTTGTCCGGATTGTGGGCGAAAAGCCAGGAAGACCATCCACCAGGTACCATCATTTGCCTGGATCAGATCCGCATGACCCGTTCCCTGAATCGGATTTGTCTGGGCATTCATATTTCTGTGTGTCAAGATAGGATTGGCCGGATTGGATTCATAGGGTCCATAAATAAACTTGCTGCGTGCAATGGTCACCATATGTCCATATTCAGTTCCTCCCTCTGAAATTAACAGGTAATACCACCCATCTTTTTTATAGATGTGAGGGGCTTCAGGATAACGACCTCCTGTCCCACTCCAAATGGGTTTACTTTCTGAAATTTGTTCCCCTGTCAGCGGATTAATTTCGCATAGATAAATACAATTATCAGGATTGGTGCTGAGATAGCATTTTCCACCTTCAAAATAAAGAGAGGGGTCAATGCCTCCCTGTCGCAACCATACCGGATCAGACCATTCACCAGCAGGATCCTTGGTATGGACAATAAAATTACCCCCCCCTGTGATGTTTGTCGTCGCCATATAAAAAATACCATCGTGATAACGAATAGTGGGTGCATAAATACCTCCTGAGACACCACTCTTCTCTAAATCCAGTTGTGAGGGACGTGTTAAGCAATGCCCGATTTGTCGCCAATGAACAAGATCATTGCTCTGAAAAATCGGCACCCCCGGGAAGTATTCGAAACTGCTGGTTACCAGGTAATAACTATCCTCCACTTTACAAATACTTGGATCGGGATGAAATCCCGGAATAACAGGATTTTGGTAACCTTGTCCAAAGCTTGATGTGCACCAGTAAATAATACAAAATAAGGGTAAAAGGCACTTTGTTACTTTCATTGTCATCGTGTGCATTTAAAAAGATCTTCACTCTGTAATCAGGTCGGGACACATTTTGATACAAAAGTTACCACAGCAATACATCTGACCAGGTGACTCATTTAGCTTATATTTAGTTAATTCATAGTGGATACCCATAAACCAGGGATTACCCGTTTTCAGATCGATTTGGGTCGCCTGGATATCTTCATCTCCATGTGTTACAAAACAGGTTCTGCCCTTCTGTTTAAAACGGATATTTACCGGCCTCCGCTCCTTTCAGGATGCCATCCATGGCATAATGATCTTTGATTTCACCCGTTTGGCGGTTAACCACCCTACCCGTTTCCCAGTAGAAAGGTACCAATCCGTGATTCTTGGCTTCGCGGGTCACTGTTTCGTCGTATAGGTTGCGTGACTTGTCGTGTGCCTCCTGGTTTGCTCCCAGACCGGTGCGGATGGTGATGGCACCATACTCACCCAGGATCACCGGGATCCCTTTATCCACGAACATGGTCTTCATCTTGCCGAACAGTGACTTCATTTCAGTCTCATCACCCGAAGTAGCGTTCCGATCAGATCCGCTCACTACAAAGGGACCCCAGTAGTAGGCCATCCTGCCCCAGGTTTCATCCTTGTCCATGCCGCAGAATGGCCAGGGATTGTAGTAATGGATCTCTGCCATCAACCGGTTGGGGACCACATCGATGGGCATACCGCCAAACAACATGTGGGTCGCCTCGATATCGGTATTGGGTCCTTGTACAATCAGGTTGCGGACAGCATTGTTTTCACCGGTGGCCCGCACCGCATCGACGAATGTCTGAAGGTAGCTTTTCAACACTGCCATCTTCTCGGTTTCCTTCAAACCTAATACTTTATCTTCATCTGTAAGCCTCACATTGGGTTCGTTGGTACCGGCAAAGAGCAGGTGCTCGTCGTAATGATTCAGTCTGTTGGCGATCTGCGTCCACAAGGCATGCTGTTTTCGGTTGTTCTCCTCCTGCTTGTCGGGCGTACAGTTATTTTCCAGCCATCCCCCATCCCAATGGATGTTGACGATGGCATACATGTCGTTGGCCACACAGTAGCCCACCACCTCATTGACCCGATCCAGCCAGCTTTCACTGATTTGGTGGGTCTCTCTGTCTTTGATGTACTGGTCCCACGAACAGGGAATACGGATGGCATTAAAACCCAGTTGTTTGATTTTTACAATATAATCTGCGGTGATTTTGGGATTCCCCCAGACAGTTTCACCACCGATGGCCTCGAGAGTGTTTCCTATATTCCAGCCCGCAAATATTTTGGCCGCCAATACAAGGGCATCACTTTCCATCCCTTCATTTGGCATGCTGCCTGCCAGCTGGGTAACGGTGACGGTTTCCGTAAGGTCACCTAATGTGAAGGTGATTGTTCCGGTGCGTTGATCCCCATAATTGGCTGCCACGATAAAAGTCCTGGTCTGCTCCATCATGACAGTGCGAGCGGTTTCTTCGGTGATCCAGTCATCATTGCAGGTAATGGTCACCACTCCATTTGTTGTCATATCGACTTCAATCCGGGTGCTTTCACTGCTAATATCGGTGAATGCTGTTGGCGTAAC
>DURL01000002.1 GCA_012837345.1 Bacteroidales bacterium | reverse complement strand
TAATTAAATATTTTACTAATGACCACCAGAAGACATTTCTTAAAAACACTCGGTGGAGTGACCTTGCTGACCATCGTTCCCCGCAATGTACTGGGGAATGGCATGCTTGCTCCGAGCGATGAACTGACCAAAGGGATCATCGGCGTGGGAGGAATGGGCCGCGGCCATATTCCCTACGACAAAACACGCGTGGTTGCCATGTGTGATGTAGACAAGAATCATCTCTCACAGGCAGCTTCAATGGTAAAAGACAAAATCAGTCTCTATCATGATTTCCGTGACCTGATCCTCGACAAAAACGTGGATATTGTCCATATCGCCACCCCACCCCACTGGCATGGCATCATGTCGGTGGAAGCCGCCAAGGCGGGGAAAGATATTTTTTGTGAAAAACCAATGACACGAACCATTGGTGAAGGAAAGCGTGTGCGAGAAGCCATTGCACAGCATGGTAACATCTTCCGGCTCAACACCTGGTTCCGTTTTAAAGATCCCTTCTACGGGTTGGGTACGCCGGTGAAACCATTAAAAAAACTAATCGATAGTGGCATGCTGGGATGGCCTTTGAAGGTGACCATCAGCAAGCATACCGGTTTCGACTGGAAGTTCTACTGGGTGGGTAAAAACCACCTTGAACCACAACCCATACCAGAGGAACTGGATTATGATATGTGGTTAGGGCCGGCTCCACACAAACCCTACAATGCACATCGCGTCCACCAGACCTTCCGCGGCTACTGGGACTACGATGGTGGTGGTCTCGGTGATATGGGTCAACACTATATCGATCCGGTACAGTACATGCTGGGCAAGGATGACACCAGTCCCGTAAAGGTGGAGGTCGACGCACCTCAACAACATCCCGATGCTGTAGGCACCTGGCGTTCCATCTCCTACACCTATGCCGATGGTTGCCAGATCATCCTCTGGGGAGGTGATTACGGCGAACCTGACACACCCTATATCTCGGGTCCCAATGGGAATGTGTACAAAAACTTCGAATGTGACATCCCCAACTGGGAGAAGAAGCTGGCCGACTATCCCGAGCCTGCTGAGCAGCAGACCGATTTCCTCGGAGCCATCCACAACCGCCAGAAATTCGCGTTGAACGAGATGAACGGTCATCGCTCCTGTACCATCGTAAACATGGGTGCCGTAGCCCTTCAGTTGAACCGAACCCTCGAGTTCGACCCGGTGAAGGAAGAGTTTATCAACGATGCAGAAGCCAACAGGCTTGTTGAACAACCGATGCGTGCACCCTGGACCATTTAACAACCAATTTTCACGAAATGAAAAAGAGACGATTTTTGATATTTCTCCTGAGCCTGTTGATCAGTACCGGTATCCAGGCTCAGCTGCCTGAGGGCAGAACACAGTCAACCATCATTGCGGATGCCCTGGCTCAGTTGCCTGCTGATACACAGGAACAGTATAACCGGGTGATTGCAGAACTGGTATCGACTGGTGAAGAAGGACTACTGGATCTGATCGGTAGGATAAATCCTCCGGGAAGCCAGAGCAACGAGACCCTCGATTATGCCATCAGCGGATGGGTTCACCATGTCGCAAACGATAAGGCACAACGAACGATCGCTGCTGCGGCCATCGGCAAAGCACTTGGCAGACCACTTCACAACGAGGTGAAGGCTACATTGATACGGAGCCTGCGTACCATTGCCGGCGATGAGGAGGTTCCCTTGCTGGCAGGTTTCCTCTCGGACATCTATCTCTCTTCCGAGGCATCCAAGGCTTTGGTTTCGATCGGTAGCGACAAGGCTACAGAAGCTCTTTTACAGGCAGTCACCTCCGTCGGTAGTGAAGAAGTGCGCTTGCAACTGATCAATGCGCTGGCACAAACCGGTTACCCCGAAGCAGAGAAGAACCTGCTTGAACTGCTCCGCTTCAAACCAACAGGAGAAATGGAGAAGGCGCTGCTCAACGCGCTGGCTCGCACCGGTGGCAAGGCATCGTTGAAACCTCTGAAGAGGGCAGCAGCAGCGACCGGGTATACCTATCAGAAGAGCCATGCCACAGCCTCCTACCTCACCCTTCTGGAGAGGCTCAGCAGTGAAGAACCAGGTCTGGTCAGAAGAGAAGCAACCAGACTACTATCCCATGCAAGAAAAAACGAGAAGAGCGATCTGATGGTAGCTGCTGTCCGTTTGCTGGCAGACCATTCCTCTCTTCGCAAGGTAGCAATATTGCAGGATGCCCTTAATACGGGAGATATCGCCTACCTGACGCCACTTCTCAGGAACATCACTTTTATTGAGGATAACCGGTCCATGCAGTTGATCACGAAAGAACTGGCAACATCTCAATCACCCGAAGTGCAAACAGCACTGATCTACTGGGCCACCGAAAACAACAGAAAAGAACTGCTGCCTGAGATCATCCGTCTCTCTGGCTCCTCCAATGGGATGGTACAGAAAGCAGCCCTGCAGTCACTCACCCGCATGGGTGGAGACGAAGCGCTGATCGCACTGGCAGCCCTGTTGAAGAGCAGCGACAGCGAAACGGTCTCACTGGCAAGGAAGGCACTCGCCTCCTTCCCGGGTGATATATCCTATACCCTGGCATCCGTGTTTGAGGAGAGCAGCAACGATGGAAAGAATGCCATCCTGCAGTTGATCGCTGCCCGTAAGATGGAAAGTCAGTACAACCTGGTCTACAACCAGCTCTTCACCGACAATGAAACGGTGAAACAGGCAGCTGCGAACACACTGAAAGAGGTGGTCACCGCCGAAAACCTCTCCGACCTGTTCACACTGCTGGAACAGGCAGATCCAGCTCTGGCACCACCCTTACAGGAGGCTATCAATGCTGCCCTGAACCATCTCCCTGCTACTGAACAGCTGGCACTGGTCACCTCACGTATGGAGCAATCGCGAAACAGGCACCTTTACTTCAGTGCGCTCGCCAACAGCGGATCGAAAGAGGCTATGGAGCTGATCACAACAGCCTACCACAACGAGGATGGGATAAACCGGGAATCGGCACTCACCGCCCTCACCGGCTGGAAATCGTTTGAGGTGATTCACCCATTATTGCAGATTGCCAGAAGCAGCTCCGACAAAAAGGAACTCACGAAGGTGTCTGATGCATTGATCGCGCTGATTGCCCGTTCGGGCCAGACCGATGCAGTGCAATACCTTTACCTGCGTGAAACCATGTCGTTTGCCCAGACAAACAGTCAGAAGAACCGGATCTTACAGCAACTGGGACAAACAGGACAATACCAGGCCATGCTTTTCGCGGCTCCCTTCATGGATGACCCACAGCTGAGCGAGGCTGCTGCCCAGGCAGCGATGACCATCGCCCTCAACAATTCTGACTACGCAGGGGAAGAGACCACCCGCATCTTGCAGAAGGTGAGTGAGACCCTCAGCAACCCCGATGCCGGTTACCAACGCCAGTCCATCACCAAGTTCCTCTCTGAGAACCCGACAGAAGGAGGCTTTGTCTCTATCTTTAACGGTAAAAATCTGGATGGTTGGAAAGGGCTGGTCGAAAACCCGATCAAAAGGGCAGCCATGAGCCAGAAAGAACTGGCTGCAGCTCAGGTGAAAGCCGACAGGGAGGCTGCAAGGGACTGGAAGGTGGTGGATGGCAACATCCTCTTCGATGGTACTGGTTACAACAACCTCTGTACTGATAAACAATACGGTGACATCGAGATGCTGATCGACTGGAAGCTCTACGAAGGTCCCGAACCCGATGCAGGCATCTACCTGCGCGGAACGCCCCAGGTGCAGATATGGGACACTGCACGTGTGAACGTCGGTGCACAGGTGGGTTCAGGCGGGCTCTACAACAATACCCAGAACCCCTCCAAGCCGCTCAGGCTGGCTGACCAGAAGGTGGGTGAATGGAATACATTCCGTATCCGTATGGTAGGTGAAAGAGTCACTGTCTGGTTGAACGGTGAGCTGGTAACCGACAATGTGATTCTGGAGAACTACTGGGACAGGAGCAAGCCCATCTTCCCCATTGAGCAGATTGAACTGCAGGCACACGGCAGCAGGGTTGCCTACCGCGACATCATGATCAAAGAGATTGAGCGCCCAGAGCCTTACAAGCTGAGCGTCGATGAGCAGAACGAAGGATTTGAACTGCTCTTCGACGGCACCCACCTCGACAAGTGGACCGGCAACAAGCGGGATTATGCTGTGGAAGGTGGTCAGATCGTGCTCTACCCCAGTAAAAGCTTTGGCGGCAACCTATATACCAGTCAGGAATATGGCGACTTCGTTTTCCGTTTCGAGTTCATGCTGACACCCGGTGCAAACAATGGTCTGGGCATCCGTACACCGATGGAAGGGGATGCTGCCTACCAGGGTATGGAACTACAGATCCTCGACAATGATGCTCCCATCTACAAGAACCTGGAGATATACCAATATCACGGTTCGGTTTATGGGGTGATCCCCGCAAAAAGGGGATTCCTCAAGCCACACGGAGAATGGAACAGCCAGGAGGTAATTGCCGATGGTGACAACATCAAAGTGATCCTGAACGGCACCACCATCCTCGACGGGAATATCCGTGAGGCTGCTAAAAACGGTACTGCCGATGGCAAGGATCACCCCGGTCTGTTCAACAAGAAAGGGCATATCGGTTTCCTCGGTCATGGATCGGTAGTAAAATTCCGCAACATCAGGATCAAGGAACTATAATAGAGTGAAATTATTTCTCATAAGAATCAAAAACAGCATCCCGATTAAAACAGGATGCTGTTTTTTTGATTCTTTTTTCCTATATTTGCGATGGAAACCCTCTCCCGACAGGTAGAAACAAAACCAAACGAAATATCAAGCCAAAAAAACAGCACCATTATGTCTACAACAACACAACTCTACTCCTATAGTCTGAGCAACAGTAAGACCTATCTCTTTGCCGCACTTTTCGTTATCGGCAACCTGTTACTGCCACAGCTGGCCCATCTCATCCCGCAGGGTGGATTCATCTTCCTGCCCATCTACTTCTTCACGCTGATTGCCGCCTACAAATACGGCATCCACGTGGGAATACTGACAGCCTTGCTCTCACCGCTGGCCAACAACCTGCTCTTTGGCATGCCCCCCGCAGCCGTGCTGCCTGCCATCCTCGTGAAATCAGTGATCCTCGCCATCGCTGCGGCCATGGCTGCCAGGCATTTCGGGAAAGTATCAATCCTGGCACTGCTTTTGACCATCCTGGCCTATCAGGTGATCGGGACCGGTCTGGAGTGGGCCATGAGCGGAAGCCTCTATGCAGCTCTGCAGGATTTCCGCATCGGAGTGCCGGGGATGCTGATCCAGCTTGTTGGTGGCTACTTCCTTCTGAAAGCGGTCAGAAAAGTGTAGATCGATGAGTGAGATGAAATCTTTTAAAGAGGTGATGCAACGATTTCGTGAGATCACCTTTCATGAGCAGTTCGACCTGATTGTTGCCATCGCAAACGGTGGCATCATTCCCGCAGCCATCCTCAACCAACGGCTCAACCTGCGAATGGAACTGCTGCGGATCAATCTGCGGGATCCTTCCCAGAAGCCCAGATTCGAACGGCCCCAGCTTGTTTCTCCCATCGATTTTGACATCAAGGGGAAAACCATCCTGCTGGTAGAAGACCGCATCAAAACGGGAGCAACCGTAAACTTTGCCATCGACCTGCTGCATGAAGCCCGAGAGATCAAAACCTTTGCGGTAAACGGAAAAGCTGATTACGCACTTTACGACGAAGATTGCTTCAAATTTCCCTGGATTCAATGAGAAAACTGTTCCTGCTGTTCGTCACCCTAACCCTATCGGTCGCACTTGCTGCGGCTCATGATGCAACATCCGCCGTCGGTGACACCGTGCGGCTGGATGAGTTGATCGTGACCGGCTCCATGCCCGGGATTACCCTGCGCACACTGCCCATGACGGTATCCGTTATCGGGAACAACAAGATTGAGGAACGAAAAGAACCCTCCCTCTTGCCACTGCTTACTGAGCAGGTGCCGGGACTCTTTATCACGCAACGAGGTGTGATGGGCTACGGCGTAGCCAACGGGGCGGCAGGCGGCATGAGCATCCGCGGCATCGGTGGTGCACCCACCTCGGGCGTGCTGGTACTGATTGACGGGCATCCCCAGTACATGGGACTGATGGGACATCCACTCGCCGATAGCTATCAATCGATGATGGCCGAGCGGGTGGAGGTGGTAAGAGGCCCCGCCTCCATGCTCTATGGTTCCAACGCCATGGGAGGAGTGATCAACATCATCACCAAAAAAGAGAGTGAAGAGGGTTTTCGCAACAATGCCCGGTTGATGTACGGAAGCTTCAACAGCTTCTCGGCTGACGCTGCTGCCGGATGGAAACAGCAACAGTTTTATGGCAACGCAGGGATCGGCTATAACCGCTCCGACGGGCACAGGCCCGACATGGAGTTTGAGCAGCTGAACGGCTACGCGAGGATGGGATACGAATTCTCATCCCACTGGAACGGGTCGCTCGACCTGAACCTCTCCCGTACCATCTCCTCAAATCCGGGAAAGATTTCCAATCCCATTCTCGACAATGATGCCGATATCACCCGTGGAGTGGGATCAGCCGTGATTGAGAATAACTACGCCAACACCTCCGGTGCTGTAAAGCTGTTCTATAACTTCGGATCGCACGAAATCAACGACGGGGTACCTGCAAGCGCATCGTATATTCCGCTCGAACACCGTTTCCGTTCAGACGACTTTATGGCGGGCGTTTCCCTCTATCAGTCCTACGCCTTCTTCCCGGGTAACAGGATCACCGCCGGCTTCGATCATTTCCGCTTTGGCGGAAAGGCGTGGAACCGTTTCCCGGATGAATCGAACAATGTCACCCTGGCCGATGTGCGGCTCCATTCCACCGCCGGCTACCTCAACCTGCGACAGTTTCTTTTTGACAACAGGATCACGCTGAATGCAGGCCTCAGGTTGGACCACCACCAGAAAAACGGGTCGGAATGGATCCCTCAGTTAGGGCTCACCTATACCCCCTCCTCCACCACCGTGCTGAAGGCAATCATGAGCAAAGGGTTCCGCAACCCCACCATCCGGGAGATGTACATGTTCCCTCCTCAAAACCCTGATCTGCAGCCGGAACGGCTGATGAGTTACGAACTGTCGCTGCTTCAGATGATTCCGTATTACCGCCTCCGTTTCGGACTGAACCTCTTCTGGATCAAGGGAGACAACATGATCCAACAGGTGGAGCCGGGAATCGGCAAATGGAGCAACAGCGGCGAGGTGGATAACAGGGGGGTGGAAACGGAGATCTCCTGGCAGGCTACAACTTATCTGCAGCTCTCTGCCAATTACAGCTACCTGGATATGGCATACCCCATCATTGCTGCCCCCAAACACAAGTTGTATGCAGGTGGCACCTTCACACAGGATAGGTGGAGTCTCTCTTCAGGATTGATGGTCGTTTCAGGCCTCCATACCACGCTCAACCCGACATCACCGAAAGAGGATTTCCTGCTTTGGAACGCCCGTGCACAATATCGTCTCCTCGAAGGAATTCAACTCTTTCTGAAAGGAGAAAACCTGCTGGATGAGCAATATGAGATCAATGCCGGCTACCCGATGCCGGGCAGGTCACTTTTCGGTGGCTTGCAATTCCATTTATAATCACTGCAATGGCTGGTGAACCAAATCCATCGGCCCTGCAGAAACAGTATAACTAATCATACCAAAACAGACAAACAGATGGACAGACGCAATTTCTTACGAGCGGTAGCCCTCACAGGAGCAGCCCTCACCACAGTTAAAGAGACAGAAGCCATGAGCATCCTGACACAATCGTTCGCATCAGCACAAGCCACAGCATACGACCTGGTGGCAGTGATGGGCGGCGAGCCGGATGCAATGTTCCGCAAGGCGATCGCCGAGATGGGAGGAATGCAAAACTTCATCAGCAAAGGCAACAAAGTCTGCGTGAAACCCAACATCGGATGGGACCAGCCGGTGGAGATGGCTGCCAACACAAACCCCAAGCTGATCACAGAAATCATCAAGCAGTGCTTCGATGCAGGAGCTGCAGAGGTCACGGTGTTCGACCACACCTGTGACGACTGGCGTAAGTGCTACAGCAATAGCGGCATTGAGGCGGCAGCCAAGGCGGCAGGAGCGAAAGTGGTGCCGGCTCACCAAGAGTCATATTACAAAACGGTCTCCCTCCCCAGGGGCAGAAGTCTTAAAACCACCAAGATCCACCAGGCAATCGTCGATAGCGACAAGTGGATCAACGTCCCCGTGTTAAAAAATCATGGGGGTGCACAGCTCACCATCTCGATGAAGAACTACATGGGTATTGTCTGGGACAGGGGCTACTTCCACGCCAACGACCTGCAGCAATGTATTGCCGATGTCTGCACCTACGCCAAACGGCCTGTGCTCAATGTGGTGGATGCCTATCGTCTGATGAAGACCAGCGGTCCCCGCGGCCGCTCACTCTCCGATGTGGTACTCTCAAAGGGACTCTTTCTCTCGCAGGATATCGTAGCTGCTGACACGGCTGCCGCCAACTTCTTCAATCAGGCACGCGAGATGCCGCTTGAGAAGGTGGGACACCTGGCCAAAGCACAGGAACACGGTTTAGGCACCATGGACCTCGACAAACTGAAGATCCGCAGAGTACGTATTTGAACCGGAGCAGCGTGATCACACAACACCGATGATTGCGACAGGATCCGGCACCCTCCCCCGGATTCAGTCGCCTATTTACTGATGATCAACCGTCATATACCAACCCTATGCTGAAAAAAACAAGACTTATCGCCTCGCTCATCCTCTTCTCCCTGATCACCCTCTATTTCCTTGATTTCAGGGGGGTGCTGCCGGACCAGCTACAGTTCCTCACCGAGCTGCAATTTATCCCGGCGCTGCTGGCCGCCAACCTGGTGATCCTTGCCGGACTGGTGATCCTCACACTCCTCTTTGGAAGGGTCTACTGCTCCTCCCTCTGCCCCATGGGTATCTACCAGGATATCGTGGCATGGTTCTCCAAACGGGTTATCAGGAAGAAAAAGTATCACTACAGCAAAGCTAAGAGCGTTCTACGCTGGAGTATACTGGGTGCAACGCTTGTCACGTTCCTCTTTGGCTTCACCTTTCTCGCGGGCCTCCTGGATCCCTATGGCGCATACGGCAGGATGGTCACCCACCTGTTCCGTCCCGCCTACCTTGCAGGGAACAACCTGCTGGCTACCCTCTTCACCTCCTTCGACAACTATACTTTCTACCGGGTGAGCATCTATGCGCTGGGTATCTCCTCCACCCTGATCGCCCTTGCCATGCTGTTGGTGATCGGCATCCTGGCCTGGCGAAACGGCAGGACATGGTGCAACACCATCTGCCCCGTGGGTACCCTCCTCGGTTTTATCAGCAAGTATGCCTTTTTCCAGATCACTTTTGATGATGAGAAGTGCAACTCCTGCGGCCTCTGCAGCATGAAATGCAAAGCATCCTGCATTGATGCGAAGAACAAGGAGATCGACCAGAGCCGATGCATCACCTGTTTCAACTGCATCGAGAGCTGCAACCGCGATGCCATGAAATACCGTTTTGCACTGCCCTGGAAAAACAAAAAGAGACAAGAGGTGCCGGCTTTCACCTACCTGAAAGAGGCGCAACCACAGGATCCATCCAAGCGACGTTTTCTCTCGGCATCACTGGTTACCGGACTGGCTGCCGGAAAATTGCTGGCACAGGGCGCAACCAACGGCTTGATGCCCAAGCAGGATCTGAGCAGAGAGATCCCCATCGCTCCTCCCGGTGTACCCACCTTCGATCACCTGCGTGAGAAATGCATCTCCTGTCACCTCTGCGTGAGCAAGTGCCCGTCGCATGTCATCAAGCCGGCATTCCTGGAATATGGACTGGGGGGCATGATGCAGCCCCGGCTCTACTTCGACCATGGTTTCTGCAATTACGACTGCACCATCTGCGGGGATGTGTGCCCTACCGGTGCCATCCTGCCGTTGACCAAAGAGGAGAAGAACCACACCCAGATGGGACAGGTACAGTTTATCATTGAGAACTGCATTGTGTACTACGATGAGACCAGCTGCGGTGCCTGCTCAGAACACTGTCCCACCCAGGCGGTACACATGGTACCCTACAAGGGAGCACTCACCATCCCCGAGATCAGGCCTGAGATATGTGTTGGTTGTGGCGGATGTGAGTACGTCTGCCCGGCCATTCCCTTTAAGGCGATTTACGTGGAAGGGTTGCCAACACAAAACAGAATAGAGCTGGAAAGAGAGAAGGTGGATGAAGTGGTGATTGATGATTTCGGTTTCTGATCTGACTTTTTGCACGCATTGCGCCCTGTTTATGAAATTTTGACTATATTCGCATTCAATAAGAGTGGCGCATGATACAAACACTATTT
>DURL01000037.1 GCA_012837345.1 Bacteroidales bacterium | reverse complement strand
CGAAAGACTCACACCGAATGAGTAGACCTGCGGTGAAGGATAGCGTCCGTTGTCGAGTCCGAAGACATTCTGACTGGCGGTGCTGGCACCGATTTCGGGATCGTATCCGGAATAGTTGGTGATGGTTGCGAGGTTCTGGATGTTCGCATATACCCTGATGTTCTCAAGCATCCATTGGCGGGCCACATTTGCGGGAAGTGTATATCCCAGTGTGATGTTGCGTACGCGCAGGTAGGAGCCATCCTCAATGTAACGGTCGCTGATGCGGTCGTTGTCGTTCGGGTCGTTGGCAATCGCCCTCGGGATGCGGGTGTCGGGATTGGTCACCCGCAAGTTGGTGATGTCGTCGGTCCATTCGTAGATGGTATTGCCGTTCACGGTAGCGGGGTAGCTCTTGTTGGGATCAATCGGCTCCAGGTTGGCACGCCCGGTGATCAGTTTCAACTGGTTGTCCCATGCACTCTTCATGTTGGAGAGGTTGATGGCAGTGTAGTTGAGTACCTTGTTGCCGTAAGAGCCGTTGAAGAATACCGAAAGGTCGAAGTTCTTATAGCTGAAACTGTTGGTCATACCAAAGGTAAACTTGGGCAGCGGTGAGCCGATGTTGGTACGGTCGTAGGTGTCGATCACACCATCGGGCACTCCTTCCGGACCGCTGAGGTCCTCATACTTGAGGTCACCCACCCAGGTGGTGTTGTAACGGTTGAAAACACCGTCGGTGGGATATTTCTCCGGTCTGGGAGAGTTTTGCAGGTCTTCCAGGTCCTTATAGACACCGGCCACCTTGTATCCGTAGAAGTTGTAGAGCGGTTCTCCCACGTTGCTGATGGAAACGACGTCGCTCCACTGTCCGTACCCTTCAATGTGCACGGCGTCGGTGCCGTCAAGTGCCACCAGCTTGTTCTTGTTAAACGAGATCTGGAATTCGGTGTTCCAGCTGAAGGCACCTTTGAGGTTTTGCGTGCTGAGGGTGAATTCAACACCTTTGTTGTTGATAGTTCCGTAGTTGCCGTAGGGAGCGGCCAGTGCCGAGGATTGATTGCCACGTGTACCCATGTAGGAGGGCAGCTGCAGCGGCATCAGCATATCCTTCGATGTCTTGTCGTATGCATCAACCACCAGGCCGATGCGGTTGTCGAAGAAGTTGAGGTCGAGACCGAGGTTCCACTGTTCCTGTGTCTCCCACTTGATGTAGGGGTTGGCGATGTTCGACTGGCGGTAACCGAGGCCGAGGCTGGAGGGCATGCGCACGATGGCAGCACCCCAGCGGTAACCGCCGATATTGGCGTTACCGGTCTGTCCCCATCCGAGACGCAGCTTACCGTTGTTCAACACCTCTGTTAGCGGTTCAAAGAAAGCTTCGTTGGTGAAGCGCCAGGAGGCGGCGAAGGCATGGAATCCAGCCCAGCGGTTCTTCGGTCCGAAGTTGGAAGAACCGTCGCGCCGGTAGGTATAGGTACCCATGTAACGGTCGTCGTAGTTATAGGTTCCACGACCGAAGAAGGAGGCCATGGCACTGCTTCCAAAGCCGGAGGTGATTAGCGGATCGGTGCCCAGGCTGGGGTTCTTGATGTCGTTGGAAGGAAGTGCAGAGGCGGTCACGCTCTGATATTCATAAGTAGATTCCCACATCTCCTGACCCAACATCACCGTGTAATCATGCTTATCCACGTTGCCGGAGTAAGTGAGGTAGTTCTTCAGCTGCCAGAAGCGGTTGTCGTTCTTCTGGATAGAGCTCATGTTTTTCTCTCTGCTCCATTTGCCATAGCGTACGGCAGGCTCGAAGCGTTCACCACGTGTGCTGCCGATGTCGAAACCCAGTTCGCTGTGCAAGGTAAGGCTTTCAATCGGGGTGATATCGGCGAAGATGCTTCCGTTCAGCTTGTTTCTTCCCAGCAGGATGTCTTCGTCGAGCACCATGGCGATGGGGTTGATACGGGTGTATCCTTCACGGATCACCGATGCGTAGTTGCCCTCAAGATCGTAGATCGGTATATCGGGAGGTGTCAACAGCGAGTAGTTGATCACGCCCTCCTGGCTGTCGGCCAGTCCGAGGCGCTCATCAGTCTGCGAGTACATGGCGTTCAGGCCCAGTTTGAACCACTTCTTGAGTTGTGCATCGAGGTTGGAACGGAATGAGTAGCGGTTGAACTCGGTACCGATGATGGTACCATCCTGACCCATGAAAGAGCCGGAAACAAAGTAACGCACCGCATCGGTACCTCCCTGTGCGGAGAGCTGGTGCTGGTGCATCGGTGCCTGACGGAACACCGCATCCTGCCAGTTGGTGCCGGCACCCAGCAGGGAGGGATCGGCAAACTCGGGACGATTGTCGGAGAGGGACACCTGGTTGCTGTAGTCGGCGAATTCCCGCAGGTTCATCATCTCCAGGCGGGCAGCCTGGCGCTGGACGCCGTACATCCCTTCATAGGTGAACTTGGCTTCTCCCGCTTTCCCTCGCTTGGTAGTGATGAGCACCACACCGTTGGCACCCTGTGCACCGTAGATGGCGGTGGCGGAGGCATCCTTCAGGATTTCCATCGAGAGGATGTCGGAGGGATTGATGGTGGAAAGAGGGGAGATGGTGGATACGGGGCTGTTACCCAGCGCATCACCCAGGCCAAAGTCGGCACCACTGCTGCCGCCGCCCTGTACGATCACCCCGTCAATCACATAGAGAGGTTCCGCATTGGCATTGATGGTGGATTGTCCGCGCACGCGAATAGAAACGGAGGACCCGGGAGCACCGGAGGTCATCACGGATGTCACACCCGCTGCCCGGCCCTGAAGTGCCTGGTCGAGGTTGGTGATCACCGATCCCTTGATGGCATCCTCACCCACGGTTACAGAGGCACCGGAGATGTCACTCTTCCTCATGGTACCGTAGCCCACTACCACCACCTCGTCGAGCAGTTCGGTATCTTCGTTCATCTCGAGGTTGAGGGTGTTGCGGTTTCCCACCACCACCTCCAGTGTCTGATATCCGATGCTGGAGATTACCAGTACCGGGCTGGAGGTGTTCAGATCAAGTGAAAACCTGCCATCAATATCAGTAACGGTACCGTTGGTGGTTCCTTTTTCCATGATATTGGCACCAATCATGGCAGACTGGTCTCTGCTGTCAACGATGGTACCGGAGACCCTTCGTTGTTGTGCCATCAGCTGAAAGCTCATGATCAGAGCCATGCATAACACAAAGATGTTTTTCATATACATAAATTATCATTAATAAAAATTATATTCCACGGTACAAATGTAGGGGCAACAGTGAAAAGGTTCAAATATTATCTTATCCTATTTTAATACTATTTTTACCTTAACAATGGAACTTACCCATCAACAGGTTATCCCTTCACCAATGCTTTTATATTCTACATTAATGATATGAGAAATTTTCAGGGAAATCTGACAAGTGGATATCACCGTTGGCAAGATGGTATTATTTTAACCATACCTAAAAAGAAGAGAAAATAATAAAAAATGAAAAAATCAGATAATCAGTTTCGTTTTGCGGTAGTTCTCACGGAACTCTTTCGGGGAGCACCCTTTTCTCTTTTTGAAGATGCGGTTGAAGTTGGAGAGGTTGTTGAAGCCACAGTCGTAGCAGATCTCGCCGATGGAGTTGGTGGTGTCGACCAGCAGGCGGGTGGCATTGCCCAGGCGGATGTCGATGATGTGGTCGGAGACGGTCTTACCGGTACGTAGTTTGAAAAAGCGACTGAGGGCAGCTTGAGTCATGCCGACAATATGGGAGAGATCCTCCAGGCGGATCTCTTCCCTGTAATGATCATTGATATAATCATAGATTTTTCGCACCCTCCTGCTGTCACTGTTGTCTTCGATATGTGCAAAGGAGGAGCTTGCCAGGGTTCGGTAGTTGTCACAGAGAGAGAGTTCATAGAGGATGGTCAGCAACTTGATCACGGCATAAAACCCCGAATGTTCACCCGAAAGCGTATCCAGCATTGGATAGACTCTCATGATGGTCTCCATTGGGAAGCTGACACCTTTCTGCGCATTGTTGAGCATCTCGCGGATGCTGCTGAACTGGTTCTTGTGGATGAAGTTGCCGAAGAAGAGATCTTTCGAAAACTGGATGGTGATCTCGCGGATATTTTTCGACGTGCAATTGTGTTGCTCCCATACATGTTCCAGCTCCTCGCCGGCAATCAGGGTCAGGTCATAATTGCCGATCACCTCCACCGAGTCGCCCACAATGCGTCTGACCCCTTCTGCATTTTCAATGTAATTGATTTCAAATTCACTGTGGGCATGGAGGGGATAAGTAAATTCCGATTTAATGCGGTCGGCAATGTAGAAGCAGTCCTTGTCTGACAAAGGAGTGATCTCATGCAGGATATGGCTGTTGCGTTCGCTCATGTAGTTATGGTATCATCTCCGTTAAAAAACCTTTTTTGGAAAAGGCAGTGGTCCCACTTGGGCTTGAACCAAGGACTCCCTGATTATGAGTCAGGTGCTCTAACCAACTGAGCTATGGGACCTTTGTTTTTGGTCGGCGTAGACCAAAAGCGGGTGCAATATTACTACTTTTTTCGAGAACAAACAAATGATTTTCTTTTAAAACATGGTCGGTTTTCTGTAAATATTGAGCCTTTAGGAATCGACGGTATGAAAGCGTTACTTCATTCTTCATCACCACACTGACGGTGAGATCCTGTTTACGTCGCCGCAAATCAGTGATTTATTTCGGTCTCTCTGTCAAAAATACCACATTTGTGTTATTTCAACATCAAAACAGGATGATTACCTTTGTTACGT
>DURL01000036.1 GCA_012837345.1 Bacteroidales bacterium | reverse complement strand
GGATCGGCACCACACCCGCCAAACAGGAGTCCTGGAAGTTCCTCGGCACCCTGGTGTCGGCAGCCACCGTGGGAGCGGTCATCTTCATCCTGAACGAGGCCTATGGCTTCGTCGCCACCCCCGAGCAACCCAACCCGATGGTGGCCCCGCAGGCCAACGCCATGGCAGCCATCATCGAACCGCTCATGGCCGGCAGTGGCGTCAGCTGGATGCTCCTCGGCATCGGCGCCATCATTGCCATCCTGGTCAACTGGCTCGGCATCTCACCCCTCGCCTTCGCCCTCGGCATGTTCATCCCGCTGCCGCTCAACACCCCGCTTGTCGTGGGTGGATTGCTCAACCACTGGATCAACAAGAGCAGCAAGGACAAGGCGCTCAACAACGCCCGTCACCAGCGCGCCATCCTTATCTCCTCCGGTTTCATCGCGGGAGCAGCACTCTTCGGCGTACTGGGTGCCCTGATCATCTTCCTTACCGGCAACGGTGAAGTGCTCAACCTGAACCTGTGGGCAGACCCGCATGGTACCGGCGCACAGATAGTGGCTCTTTTTGCCTTCATCGGCCTGCTCGCCTACTTCGTCTGGGAAACCAAACGGGCGAAAAAAGAAGATTAAAACGTTAGGAAGTTAGTATGTTAGTAAGTAAGTTGGTAAGTTAGTAAGTTAATACGTTAATAAGTTAGTACGTTAGTACGTTAATACGTTAGTACGTTAATAGGTTAGTACGTTAATAGGTTAATACGTTTGGAAGTTCCTAGTTGAGGTTCAAAGCCAAAAGCTAAAAGCTAACAGCTGACAGCTGACAGCTGTGTGCTAATAATAAAAAAAAATGAAAAAAAATATCCTCCTTTTCACCACCCTTCTGCTGGCACTGGCCTGCACGAAGAAGAGCAGCAATTCGACCCAGAATATTGAGGGCGACCTGACGCAATATGTGAACCCTTTCATCGGGACCGCCTTCACGGGACATACCTTCCCCGGCGCTACCTACCCGCTGGGCATGATGCAGCCGGGACCGGAGACGGGCAACTTCTCCTGGGAGTACTGCTCCGGTTACTTCTACGACGATGAGCGGATCAACGGCTTCTCGCAGAACCGACTCAACGGCACCGGCTGTGTCGACCTGGGGGACCTGCTCATGCAGCCCTTCGCCGGCGAGAAACGTGCCGACCTGAGCAGCCGCTTCGACAAGTCCACCGAGAAAGCCTCCCCCGGATACTACGCCGTGGAGCTTTCCGAGAACGATGTGAAGGTGGAGATCACCACTGCTCCCCATGTGGCGTTCCACCGTTACACCTTCGCGGAGGGTAAGCCTGCCAACGTGCTGGCCGACTTCCAGAGCGGACTGGTATGGCAGAAAGAGCGGCTCTTCACCCACGTGCTGGAGAACGAGGTGACCTTCGAGGGGGACCGCACCCTCACCGGCCACACCCGCCGCACCGAATGGGTGGAGCGCACCTACTACTTCGTCATCGAGTTCGACAAGCCGATCCTCACCTCCGAGAAGCTCGACCCGCAGGACCCGCGCGAGAAGGCACCCCGTTACATCCTCACCTTCGACATGGGCGACGACACCACGCTCAACATGAAGATCGCCATGTCCACCACCGGCGTCGAGGGGGCCAAAGCCAACCTGGCTGCCGAGGTGAGCGGATGGGATTTCAATGCAGTACACCAACAGGCAAAGGATGAGTGGAACAGATATCTCAGCCGCGTGCAGGTGGAAGGGACAAACGATGAGAAGACCAACTTCTACACCTCGCTCTACCACCTTTACATCCAGCCCAACAACATCGCCGATGTGGACGGCCGCTACGTGGGCCCGAACGGGGAGATCACGCAGTCACCCACCGGTACCTACTACTCCACCCTCTCGCAGTGGGATACCTTCCGTGCCGCCTTCCCCATGTACACCATCCTCTCACCCGAGATCATCTCCGACATGGTGAACGCGATGACTGACTACAGCGGACAGCAGGGACACCTGCCCATCTGGGCGCTGATGGGCAAGGAGACCTTCACCATGATCGGCAACCACTCCATCCCGATGATCGTCGACGCAACCCTGAAAGGATTCACCGGCTTCGATGCGGAGAAGGTGTATGGCGAGATCAAAAAGACGCTCACCGAGAGCACCCATTACAAGTCAAACTGGGATCTCTACGACAAGCATGGCTATTACCCCTACGACCTGATCCGTGTGGAGTCGGTATCCCGCACGCTGGAGTGCAGCTTCGACGACTACTGCGCCGCGCTGATGGCTGAGAAGCTGGGGAAAACCGAGGATTACGCATTCTTTATGAAACGCTCCGGTTACTACAGGAACCACTACGATCCCGAAACACGTGCCATGCGGCCCAGGGACTCCAAAGGAGAGTGGCTCACACCGTTCGATCCCTATGAGCTGGCACATGCCGACTCCAGCGTGGGCGGGCACTACACCGAGGGGAACGCCCTGCAGTACACCTGGCACGTGATGCAGGACATCCCAGGGCTGATCGAGCTGATGGGTGGTAAGGAGAAAACGGGCGAGGTGCTCGACTACCTTTTCAACACCACGCAGGAATCTACCGGTAACCTCTCCGATGTGACCGGCCTCATCGGCCAGTACGCCCACGGCAATGAGCCCAGTCACCATGTGGCTTACATCTACAACTGGCTCGACCGGCCCGAAGAGACACAGCGACTGGTGCGGCAGATCACCACCGACTTCTACAAGAACAAACCTGACGGACTTATCGGGAACGACGACTGTGGACAGATGTCCGCCTGGTACATGTTCTCCGCCATGGGTTTCTACCCGGTCAACCCGGTCAGCGGCGAGCTGGTCTTCGGCGCACCACAACTGCCAAAGGTATCCATCACGGTGGGTGAAGGAAAAAGATTTACCATGGAGGCGCTGAACCTCTCCGCAGAGAACATGTATGTCGATAAAATTGAGTGGAACGGAAAAATTTACAACCAAAAATTCATCACCTACGATGCAATCATGAACGGCGGAAACCTCGTGTTCCATATGACCGACACGCCGAAACAATAGTAACGAAAGTAAGTTCATTATCTATCTTATCCTCTTTGTAATGATACTTGTTTTAGCCAGATTTTGTTTCTGATCTAATTACGTAAATAAAAAGGGAGGCGTTCACTGAATGCCTCCCTTATTTATATTGTCCAAAACAGGTCATCTCACTCCGTTATATCAACCTGAATAAGGTTTTGTTTTAGATACACAAACAGGGAGATAGGGCGTTAAATTTCATAAATCCCGTTGTTCCTTTCATATTTATTCCATACTTTTGAAAATCAATCACCTGCGCAGATACTGATTCTATGACACAATTTTTGAAAAACATACTGGTCATATTCACT
>DURL01000035.1 GCA_012837345.1 Bacteroidales bacterium | reverse complement strand
CAAATCTCAAAAAAGACATCACCAAGATTCTTTTTGAAAAAGGCTACATACTTAATTACAAGTTTGTAGAGGATGGTCCCCAGGGTTCGATCATGATCGCCCTGAAGTACGATCCGGTGAACAAAGTGAATGCAATCAAGAAACTGAAACGCGTATCTACTCCCGGCTTGCGCCAGTATGTAGGGTATAAGGATATGCCACGCGTACTGAACGGTTTGGGTATTGCCATATTATCTACTTCAAACGGAGTGATGACAGACAAGGAAGCCCGCGAACAGATGGTGGGCGGTGAAGTATTGTGTTACGTGTATTAATTTGAAGGAGAGAGTAATATGTCAAGAATAGGAAAATTACCCATCACACTCCCCGCGGGCGTCAACGTCACGGTAGGAGAGAACAATCTGATCACGCTGAAAGGCCCCAAAGGAGAATTGCAGCAACAGATAAAACCCAATATGAAGGTGTCGGTCGACAATGGTGTGCTCACTGTAGAACGACCGAACGACGAAAAAGAAAACCGTGCCATGCATGGCCTTTATCGTTCATTGTTGAACAACATGGCTATTGGCGTATCGGAAGGTTTCCGTAAAGAGCTGGAACTGGTGGGTGTTGGTTACCGCGTATCCAACAACGGTCAGGTCCTTGAGTTATCGCTTGGTTATACCCACAGCATCTTCCTGCAGTTGCCGGATGAGATCAAGGTAGAGACCAAGATGGAGAGAAACAAGAATCCGCTCATCATCCTGGAGTCTTGCGACAAGCAGTTGCTTGGACAGGTATGTGCCAAGATCCGTTCATTCCGTAAGCCGGAGCCGTACAAGGGCAAGGGTATCAAGTTCGTGGGTGAGCAGCTCCGTCGCAAATCGGGTAAGACAGCAGGTAAATAATCTACGTAAACCGACATCGCAATGATTACAAAGAACGAAAAAAGACTCAAGATAAAAGCCCGCGTACGCGGTAAGATCAGTGGTACCGCCGAGTGCCCGCGTCTGACCGTTTTCCGGAGCAACAAACAGATCTATGCACAGGTGATTGATGACCTCACCGGTCGCACCCTCGCTTCTGCCTCCTCACTGAAGATTGATGAGAAGCTCCCCAAGAAGGAGCAGGCCAGCAAAGTAGGAGAGTTGGTAGCAAAGAACGCCCTGGAAGCAGGTGTGGAGAAGGTTGCTTTCGACCGTAACGGTTACCTCTATCATGGACGTATTAAAGAACTGGCAGATGCCGCCCGCAAAGGAGGGCTTAAATTTTAACGATTATGGCAGTAAATAACAAAAAGGTAAAGTCTACCAACGATATAGAATTAAAAGACCGCTTAGTGGCTATTAATCGTACCACCAAGGTAACCAAGGGAGGTCGCACCTTCACCTTCGCTGCCATTGTGGTGGTGGGTAACGAGGACGGCATTGTAGGCTGGGGTCTTGGCAAAGCGGGTGAAGTAACCACCGCCATTGCCAAGGGTGTGGAAGCAGCCAAGAAGAACCTGGTGAAGGTGCCGGTACTCAAGGGTACCATTCCTCACGAACAGGTAGCCCGTTTCGGCGGTGCCGAAGTGTTCCTCAAGCCTGCTGTAACCGGTACCGGTGTGAAGGCCGGTGGTGCCATGCGTGCCGTACTGGAGAGCGTGGGTATCACTGACGTGTTGGCCAAGTCGAAAGGCTCATCCAACCCGCACAACCTGGTGAAGGCGACTATCGAAGCGCTGACCGAGATGAGAGATCCCTACACTGTTGCACAGAACAGAGGCATCAGTATGGAAAAAGTATTTAACGGACAATAAAAAGGAATCTGAAATGGCTACAATCAAAGTAAAACAGACAAGAAGCAGAATCGGAGCTCCTAAAGATCAGAAGAAGACGTTGGATGCTTTGGGACTGACCAAGATGCACCGAGTGGTGGAACATGAGGACAATGCCTCAATCAGGGGACTGATCAACAAGGTACACCACCTGGTTACGGTAGTAGAATAAAAGAGTTACAAACGATAAAATAGATATTGACAATGAATTTATCGAATTTAAAACCGGCTGAAGGAGCCACCACAACCCGCAAAAGAATTGGCCGCGGCCCCGGATCGGGTAAAGGAGGTACTTCAACCAGAGGACATAAGGGACAGAAATCCAGAGCAGGTTACTCAAAGAAGGTAGGCTTCGAAGGTGGTCAGATGCCGTTGCAACGTCGTCTTCCCAAGTTCGGGTTCAAGCCCCTGAAACGGACAGAGTACAAGGCCATCAACCTGGAGACCCTCCAGGAGCTGGCCGATGCACTGAAGGTTACCAAGATCAACCCTGAGGTGTTGATGGGTGCCGGTTTGGTTTCTGCCAAGCATCTGGTGAAAATTCTCGGAAGAGGAACCTTGACCGCCAAGCTGGAGGTGGAAGCACACGCTTTCTCCAAGTCAGCCGAAGCAGCCATAACCTCTGCAGGTGGAACCGCTGTAAAACTCTGAAAAAATGGGATTTGTACAAACAGTTAAAAATATATGGAAGATAGAAGACCTCCGTCAGAGGCTTATTATCACCATTGGTTTTATCGCCATCTACCGGTTCGGATCGTTCGTGGTATTGCCCGGGATCAATCCTGAACAGCTTGTGGCACTGCAGTCAAATGCCAGTACCGGTCTGCTGAGCCTTCTCGATATGTTCTCGGGAGGTGCTTTTGCCAATGCCTCGATCTTTGCCCTGGGAATCATGCCCTATATCTCTGCCTCCATCGTGATGCAGCTGCTCGGCATCGCCGTGCCTGCCTTTCAGAAGATGCAGCGTGAGGGGGAGAGCGGACGTACCAAGATCAACCAGTACACCCGTTACCTGACGGTCGCCATCCTGCTGGTGCAGGGACCTGCCTACCTCTACGGAGCTGTGGGTGGTGCCATCCCCGGTGGCTTCTGGGACTGGGTATTGCCTTCCACTGTGATCCTTGCCGGCGGGAGCATGTTCGTGCTCTGGCTGGGTGAACGCATCACCGACAAGGGTATTGGGAACGGGATCTCGTTCATCATCCTGATCGGTATTATTGCCCGTCTGCCGCATTCGCTGGTGGCTGAGTATGACCGCCTGATCGACGCCCCCGGCGGACTGATCCTGCTCTTGCTCGAGCTCCTGTTCATGGTGGCGGTGACTGCCGCGGCGATCATGCTGGTTCAGGGTGTCCGCAAGGTACCCGTGCAGTATGCCAAGCGTATTGTGGGTAACAAACAGTATGGGGGAGTGAGACAGTACATCCCGTTGAAGGTGAATGCCGCCAATGTGATGCCGATCATCTTCGCACAGGCGATCATGTTCATCCCCATCACCATCGCGCAGTTCTCTGCCGGTGAGGGAGGTGGTTTCTGGGTATCGCTGATGGATTTCACCAGCTTCTCATACAACTTCATCTTCGCGCTGCTGATCATCGCGTTCACCTATTTCTATACGGCGATCACGGTGAACCCGGTGCAGATGGCGGAAGACCTGAAACGCAACAACGGGTTTATCCCTGGCGTGAAACCGGGTAAGAGAACGGCTGAGTATATCGACACCATCATGTCGAGGATCACGCTGCCCGGCTCTGTCTTTCTGGCAATAGTGGCCATCCTTCCTGCTTTTGCAGGTCTGATGGGTATCAATTCGCAGTTTGCACAGTTCTTTGGTGGTACATCGCTGCTGATTCTTGTAGGTGTGGTACTCGATACCCTCCAGCAGATTGAGAGTCACCTGTTGATGCGTCACTACGACGGCTTCCTCAAATCGGGTGCCAAGATCAAGGGCAGAACAGGTTCAATTGCCGCTTATTAATGTTGAAAGAATAAAGGATGGATAGCAACAGGATCATACTGAAGAGCGACGAAGAGATCGAATTTATGCGTGATGCAAATCGTCTGGTGGGGATGACCCTCGGCGAACTCTCCCACCATATCCGGCCGGGGATCACCACGCTGCAACTCGATCGCATCGCCGAGACCTTCATCAGAGATCACGGAGCTATCCCTACTTTCCTGGGATACGGCGGTTTCCCCAACTCGATCTGCACCTCGGTCAACGAGAATGTGGTACACGGGATCCCCAACGACAAGCCTCTCGAGGAGGGGGATGTGATCTCGGTCGATTGTGGCACGAACCTGCGCGGTTTTTGTGGCGACTCAGCCTACACCTTCTGTGTGGGAGAGGTGAAAGAGGAGGTGAAACAACTTCTCCGCATCACCCGTGAGGCGCTTTACAAGGGTATTGAGCAGGCTCGGGAGGACAACCGCATAGGTGACATCGGGTCAGCGATACAGAGCTACTGCGAATCACACGGTTACGGCGTGGTACGTGAGCTGGTGGGTCATGGAATTGGTAAGCAGATGCACGAGGCTCCCGAGGTACCCAACTATGGGCGTCGCGGTACCGGTCCGCTCTTGCGGAACGGCATGTGCATTGCCATCGAGCCGATGATCAATATGGGTGGACGCAAGGTGGTGTTCGAGAATGACGGATGGACCGTGCGTACCAAAGACCGCCAGCCCTCAGCACATTTTGAACATACCATCGCTATCCGCAACGGGAAAGCTGATATTTTATCGACATTTGAGTTTATTCTTGAAAGCAACAACTAACCAAAGAGCATTGATTGAATGGCTAAACAGGCAGCTATAGAACAGGACGGAACCATCATAGAAGCATTGTCGAATGCGATGTTCCGTGTGGAACTCGAGAACGGACATGAAATAACCGCTCATATCTCGGGCAAGATGCGTATGCACTACATCCGCATTCTTCCCGGTGACAGGGTACGCGTGGAGATGTCGCCCTATGATCTCTCGAAAGGGAGAATCTCATTCAGGTATAAATAAGCTGTCAGCACTCAGCTGTCAGCACTCAGCTAAATAACAGGCAAAAAAAAATACAAAAGATATGAAAGTAAGAGCATCACTTAAGAAACGTACGGCAGACTGCAAGATCGTAAGGCGTAAAGGCCGTTTGTACATCATCAACAAAAAGAATCCCAAGTTCAAGCAACGTCAGGGATAAGATTCATCATTTGTAATCAAATAACAAGAAACATATATGGCAATAAGAATTGTAGGTGTCGATCTGCCGCAGAACAAGAGGGGCGAAGTTGCCCTCACTTATATCTATGGGATTGGTCGCAGTGCTGCGAACATCATCCTGGAGAAAGCAGAAGTGGACAAGAACATCAAAGTGAAAGACTGGAGCGACGACCAGGCTGCCCGCATTCGTGAGATCATCGGTAACGAATTCAAAGTGGAAGGTGATCTGCGCTCGGAGGTACAGCTGAACATCAAGCGACTCATGGATATCGGTTGCTACCGTGGCATCCGTCATCGTATTGGTCTGCCCACACGTGGTCAGAGCACCAAGAACAACGCCCGCACCCGCAAGGGAAGGAAGAAAACCGTCGCGAACAAGAAAAAAGCTACTAAATAATTAAGGTAACATGGCAAAAAGAACAGTTGCAGCAAAAAAGAGAAATGTAAAGGTGAGCGCGCTGGGACAGGCTCATATCTCATCTTCATTCAACAACATCATTGTCTCCATCACCAACGAGAATGGTGAGGTGATCAGCTGGTCATCGGCTGGCAAGATGGGATTCAGAAGTTCCAAGAAGAACACCCCCTATGCAGCGCAGATGGTAGCACAGGATTGTGCAAAAGTAGCATACGATCTGGGATTGCGAAAGGTGAAAGCATACGTGAAAGGTCCCGGAAACGGACGTGAGTCAGCTATCCGCACCATTCATGGAGCAGGTATCGAGGTGATGGAGATCGTCGACGTGACACCGCTGCCACACAACGGATGTCGTCCTCCGAAACAAAGAAAAGTTTAATCAATTAATCAATTAAGTTTCATTTACCTTGAAACTTGAGCTGTGAATTTGATTACACCACAACTTCTCTGTAATCGCGGCTGCACAGTTTAGGCTTCAGTAAAGTTTAAAATTGTAACAATGGCAAGATATACTGGTCCAAAATCAAAGATCGCCCGTAAATTCGGCGAACCTATTTTCGGTCCCGACAAGGTTCTCTCCAAGAAGAACTATCCCCCGGGACAACACGGCAACTCTCGCAGAAGGAAGACATCGGAATATGGCATTCAGCTGCGTGAAAAACAACGTGCCAAATATACCTATGGTGTGTTGGAGAAACAGTTCCGTCTGACATTCGACAGAGCAGCCCGCAGCCGCGGCATCACCGGTGAGGTGCTGCTTCAGTTGCTCGAATCACGTCTCGACAATGTGGTTTTCCGTCTCGGCATCGCTCCCACCCGTGCTGCTGCCCGTCAGATGGTGTCACACCGTCATATCGTGGTCAACGGCAAGGTGCTCAACATCCCCTCTTATACCGTGAAGCCCGGTGAAGTGGTAGGTGTTAGGGAAAAATCAAAATCGATGGAGGTGGTGACCAACTCACTTGCAGGGTTCAACCACAGCAAATATCCCTGGATGGAGTGGGACAAGGCAACCTTGAGCGGCAAGATGCTGCACATACCCGAGAGAGCCGATATCCCTGAAAGCATCAAAGAACAACTCATCGTAGAATTATATTCTAAACAATAATTTCATGGCAATATTAGCATTCCAAAAACCCGATAAAGTAATCATGCTGCAGGAGGATGCATTCTCCGGCAAATTCGAGTTCCGCCCTTTGGAACCCGGATATGGCATTACCATTGGTAACGCCCTGCGCCGCATCCTGCTCTCCTCCCTCGAGGGATTCGCGATTACATCGGTAAAGATAGACGGCGTGGAGCATGAGTTTGCTGCCATACCGGGTGTGATAGAAGATGTAACAGGTATTATTCTGAATCTTAAGAAAGTACGGTTCAAACGGATCGTAGAGGAGTTTGAAACAGAGAAGGTGAGCATCGCTATTTCGGGAACGGAAGTGTTTAAGGCCGGAGATATAGGTAAGCTGCTGACCGGTTTCGAAGTGCTCAACCCAGAGCTGGAGATCTGCCGTCTGAACAAGAAAGCTGATCTGCGCATGGAGCTGACCATTCACAAGGGTAGGGGCTATGTGCCTGCCGATGAAAATCGGGAGATGCTTGCATCGGAAGATGTTCAGACCCTGGCCATCGACTCCATCTACACGCCGATCCGAAACGTGAAGTTTGAGATTGAAGACTACCGTATTGAACAGAAGACCGACTACGAGAAGCTGATCATTGAGATTATCACCGATGGATCCATCCAACCCAAGGAGGCTTTGAAGGAAGCAGCCAAGATCCTGATTCAACATTTCGTGCTCTTCTCCGATGACAACAAGATCATGCTGGAGAGCAATGATGCGGAAAGTATCGAGGAGTTTGACGAGGAGGTGCTACACATGCGCCAGCTGCTGAAACGCAAGCTTTCCGACCTCAACCTCTCGGTGCGGGCGCTCAACTGCCTGAAGGCCGCCGATGTGGAGTCGCTGGGACAGCTCGTTTCGCACAATAAGAACGACCTTTTGAAGTTCCGTAACTTCGGCAAGAAGTCGCTCACTGAACTGGAAGAGCTGCTCGACGGACTGAAACTATCCTTCGGTATGGATATCTCTAAATACAAATTAGATAAAGACTAACAATTGCAATGAGACATAATAAGAAATTTAATCATTTAGGGCGTAAGACTGCGCATCGTGGGGCTATGTTGTCCAATATGGCCACCTCGCTCATCATGCACAAACGCATCTTTACCACTGTTCCCAAAGCCAAGGAATTGAGAAAATTCGTGGAGCCGATCATCACGAGGAGCAAGGAGGATACCACTCACTCAAGGAGAGAGGTATTCAGTCTGCTGCAAAGCAAAGCTGCCGTAACGGAGCTGTTCCAGAGCGTATCGCAGAAAGTAGCTGATCGTCCCGGTGGCTATACCCGGATCATCAAGACCGGCTTCCGTCTGGGTGACAACGCTGCCATGTGTTTTATCGAGCTGGTTGACTTCAATGAAAACATGCTCGGTGATGGCGGTGCCAAGAAGGCCAAGACCCGTCGTTCACGCAGAAAGGGTGGTACCGCGGCTGCAGCTCCTGCTGCAGATGCGTCCAAGGCAAAAGAGGCGAAGAAGAAGGAGGAAGCTCCCGTGAAAGAGACTGCCAAGGAGGAAGCTCCGGTGCAGGAGACACTCAAGGAAGACCTCCCGCAGCCTGAAGCAGCACAGGCCGACGCCGAAAAAACAGGGGAGGAGTAAGATCCTCAACCAGGGGGGTGAAGTGACCCCTTCACCCCTCCCCATCGAAACACTGCAGGAACGGTTGTCACACAGATAGAGATCTGCAACCTCTGTCGATGATCTGAATTGCAGTGAGCTGTGATTTTTAAAATGTTAAACATGAAGAAAGCGCCGCGAGTGATTCGTAGCGCTTTTTTTTTATGCAACTTTTTTTCCTCCGGGATGTTTTATCATCTCATCATAAAAATCGCATGCAATGAAGAAGAAGATTGTTGTGGTGGGTTGCGGCTTTGGTGGGTTGCAGTTCGTGAATCACCTCCCCGGGGGAGTGTATGACATCATGGTGATCGACAAGATCAACCATCACCAGTTTCCACCGCTCTTTTACCAGGTGGCGGCATCACAGATAGAGCCGGCTACCATCTCATTCCCTATCCGTAAGATTTTCCAGAAGCGCAGGGATGTACGCATCCGTCTGGCAGAGGTGTTGGCGGTTGATGAAGCAAAAAAGGTGGTGCAGACCAATATCGGACCGTTTGTCTATGATTATCTGGTGATTGCCACCGGCACCCGCACCAATTTTTTCGGCAACGCGGCCACCGAGCAGCATGCACTGGAGCTGAAGTCCACCTACCAGGCCATCAACGTACGTAACTACATTCTCTACAATTTTGAGAAGCTGCTTTATGCGGAGAACAAGGAGGGGCTCTACAACATTGTGATTGTGGGTGGCGGAGCCACCGGCGTGGAGCTGGCGGGTGCCTTTGCCGAGATGACCCGCGAGATCCTGCCGAAGGATTATCCCAACATCGATGCCGGGAAGGTACATGTCTATCTGCTGGAGGGAGGACCCCACACGCTGGCGGCCATGAGTCCCTTCGCACAAAAATATTCAGAGAATTATCTTCGCTCCATGGGAGTGATCGTGAAGACCGGCACACTGGTGCAGGATTACAACGGTGAAAGGGTCACACTGAACACCGGTGAAACCATCCCCACGCACAACGTGATCTGGTCTGCCGGAGTGACCGGTAACCTCATTAGCGGGTTACCAGAAGAGAGCATCCTGCGGTCGGGGCGGATCAGGGTGGATCGTTACAACCGGGTGGAGGGATCAAATGATCTGTATGCAATAGGTGATGTGGCTTATATGGAGACCGGGAAATATCCTAAAGGGCACCCGCAGCTGGCCAACGTGGCCATCGGGCAGGGGAAGAACCTTGCAAAAAACCTGCATAAGATCGATGCCGGTCGCTTTGATCTGAAACCCTATGAGTACCGTAACCTGGGGACCATGGCCACCGTGGGGCGCAACAAGGCGGTGGTGGACCTACCATTCGTGAAGTTCAAGGGGCGCTTTGCCTGGTTCGTCTGGATGTTCCTCCACCTGATGCTGATCCTGAGTGTGCGCAACAAGCTGGTGATCTTTATCAACTGGGCCTGGAACTACTTCACCAAAAATAACTCACTGCGGCTGATCCTGAAGGATACGGATTGAACAATCAAACAAAATAAAAAGCTTCAGATTGAATCAGTCTCCCACACCAGCCAGGCAGACACCAGCCAGTGGTTCAGCTTGTTCTCGTCGATGGGTGTCGACTGTGGAATGCTGATGGTGAGGGTGTGGTTCCCCGGTGTGATCTCCGGCAGGTTGACCTCCACAGGTGGCACATCGCTGCCCGGGCACCAGTTGCTGCGTGACAAGTCGGATGACGCCAGTGGCTCCTCGATCTCTTTCATCTCCCGTTTCCCGTTACGGCCTATGAATGCCTGTGTGCGCTTCTGTAGCCATACACCGGAAGTGGGGTTGAAGCGACGGAAGGAGGCACAGTCGGTGCGCCAGGGGGTAAAGTTCAACACCTCATCTCCATCGATAGAAAGAATGTTCTTTTGTGGACGAAACTCATCGCCTCCGCTGTGGCCTCCATGGCCCGTTGCGATATATTTCAGCCGCACTTTCTTCGCATTGGTTGGGATATTGAAAGGTATCACCACATCCTGCCGCGAGAAAATGTCGGGATGCTTCTGTGCGATGTAATAGTTGGTGTTGATCAGTGGCTCCACCTGTAATTCCGGTTTGGGGTCACAGGGAAGGGCGCTTTCGGTGAAAGAGAGCTTCAGATCCACCTTGTATCCCTCCTTCGTCCAGGTGTCGATGAAAACACCTATCCAGGCCTCACCCTCCAGCAGCGGCAACCGGTCGCTGATATCCTGCTTCCAACTCACCTTTTCTGCCCACCCATCTACAAAGATGGGACGACGCAGCATCGATACCGAGTCGTCGTTGCTGCTGAAGTGTCCCACGCCGAAAGGGGTCATGAAGCGTATCAGCTCTACCGCTGGCTGGTATCCTTCACTGGCGGTGATGCCACTAAGCTGTTCGTAGCGTGTTGTGTCGTGTGGCGGGTAGATGGCACGGCCGGCAGCCACGTCGATCATGGTGATATCGGATGCTGCGGGGATGACGAAGCAGGAGCCGGACTTATCCCAGGGATCACCATTGGATACCAGGGTGAGGGTGATCTCTGCTTCGGTGTAGTTTTCAAAATCGGGGACCTGTACTTTTTTCAAGACGATACGTCCGTTCCCCAGGTAGAGCAGATCCCCCTTCTCTATCACCCCGTCGGGGTAGTCGCCCGGGTTGAAGAGCACCGGGGTGTCGTGCAACAATTCATTGACTACGGGTGTGTGGGTTCGTTGCCCTGTGAGGGTTGTCACGGTGACCAGTGTGATACAAATGAGGAGTGCCTTTTTCTTCATAGGGTGCAAGTGGTTGGATAAGATGAATGGTTTTGAATAGGCACAAAGATACAAAAAACCATTATATTTGCAGAAACAACTAAACCGGAAGAGCTATGCGCATCAAAGAGATCATTCAGGCCATTGAGCAGCTGGCACCGCTGCCACTGCAGGAGGAGTATGACAATAGCGGCTTGCAGTGTGGCGACCTCAACAGAGAGGCCACCGGTGTGTTGCTGGCCATCGACGTGACTGAAGATGTGGTGGTGGAGGCCATCTCCCTGGGATGCAACCTGATCATCTCGCATCACCCCATCGCCTTCCGTCCTTTCCGTTCGCTCACCGGCAGGAACTACGTGGAGCGCTCCATGATCATGGCCATCCGTAACGATGTAGCACTCTATGCCGCACACACCAACCTCGACAATGCGCAGGGAGGGGTGAATTACAGGCTGGCGGAGATGCTGGAGTTGCAGAACGTGAAGATACTGCAGCCCAAAGACAATTCACTCCTCAAGTTTGTTACCACTGTTCCGGTGCAGCATGCGGAAAGCGTACGTAATGCACTCTTCAACGCCGGTGCCGGCCATATAGGCAACTACGACAGCTGCAGCTACAACCTCATGGGGGAGGGCACATTTCGTCCCGGAGCGGGTGCCAATCCCTTCGTGGGGGAGACCGATGCCCTTCATGTGGAGCCGGAGGTGCGGATAGAAACAGTCGTACCGGTGATGAAGAAGGATGAGGTGTTGCGTGCTCTGTTAGCGGTGCATCCCTACGAGGAGCCGGTCTATGACCTCTATCCCATTGCCAACGAGTGGGGACAGCATGGTAGCGGCGTGGTGGGGGTCCTGCCCGAGCCGATGCCGGAGCAGGAGTTCCTCTATCTGTTGAAGGATCTATTCAATCTGCCTACCATCAGCCATACCAAGCTACGGGGTCGGGAGATACGCGATGTGGCTATCTGCGGTGGGGCAGGCGCTTTCCTGATCCCACGGGCAGTCTCTTACGGTGCCGATGCCTTTGTGACCGGTGAGGCGAAGTACAACGACTACTACGACGTGGAAGATCGCCTGCTGTTGGCGGTTGTGGGACATTATGAGTCGGAGATCTGCACAAAAGAACTCTTTTTCGATCTGCTTACGAAAAAATTCCCTACCTTTGTAATCCATAAATCGGCATTCGACGCGAATCCGGTGAAGTACCTGTAAAAGAAAGCGGTCCGACTAGTTCCCGCAGTTACAGTGAATGTGGTAACGAAACGTTTTTTTCATCGTTTGGTTACTGCATTTTTTCGTTAGATACACTTTATCGGCAATGGTATAACAACCTATGCCCGGAAGGATAACAACAATAACAACAATAACAGTCTAAATTTTTTTTACTTATGGCAACAAAAAAGAAAGCAACAGAACAGGAAGTTTCCGTGGAAGAGAAGCTGAAGTCGCTCTACAAGCTGCAATCATACTTCTCCGAGATTGACCGCATCAAGACCCTGCGAGGCGAGCTGCCTCTGGAGGTAGCCGACCTGGACGATGAGATTGCGGGGCTGGGGACCCGCATCAACAACTTCGAGCTGGAGCTTAAGCAGTTGGAAGAGAACAGCAAGTTGCAGAAGGGTAAGATCGAAACCAGCAAGGCGAAGATCGAGAAGTATACCAAGCAACTTGACAACGTGCGCAACAGTAAGGAGTATGACCACCTCTCGAAGGAGATCGAGTTCGAAACACTGGAGATTGAACTCTCCGAGAAGCATATCCGTGAGCATGGCCAGCTGATGACCTCTATCAGTGAGCAGATTGCCACAGCCAACGAACTACTGAAGGATAAGGCAAGCGACCTGGAGCACAAGAAGAAGGAACTCGACGACATCGTCTCAGAGACAAAGGCACAGGAAGAGAAAATCAGAGAGAAGGCAAAGAAGACGGAGACTACTGTTGAACCGAGACTGCTGGCAGCGTTCAAACGCATTCGTAAGAATGCCCGCAACGGTTTGGGTATCGTGCCCATTCAGCGTGGTGCCTGCGGCGGATGCTTCAATAAGATACCGCCACAGAAGCAGATGGACATCAAGCTGGGCAAGAAGATCATCGTATGTGAATACTGTGGTCGCATCATGATTGATCCCGAAATGGCTGGTATTTCGGATAAGTAAGTATCCGGTGGGTATGGATCGGGAGAGCGATTTAATATGGATTTTTTTCCCTATTTGTAGTGTGAATCTTCTTTGTTTTGTGACAAAAGATGTATCTTTGCGCACATACAGGGACACAGTTCCCGAGTTCATACACAGCTAACTAAAAACCTTTTGATAGACAATTGGTTACTCAAAAAGATCTCTACAAGGTAACTTATTACACAACTATATGGCTAATCGAATTAAAATTAAGAAAGGCTTGCGGATCCCTTTGTTGGGTGAGTGTGAGGAGACATTGTGCGGCACCGTGACAAGCGAGGTCGTGCGGATCTGTCCCGAAGATTTTCCGGGCATCACTCCCAAGTTAACCGTCAAGACGGGGGAAAGCGTGAAGGCCGGTGCGCCGCTCTTCTACGATAAGACCCATCCCGAAATGCTTTTTGCCTCACCGGTGAGTGGTGTGGTGACCAACATTGAACGTGGTGAGAAGCGCCGTATCCTCTACATCGAGGTGAAGGTAGATGAAACCACCGACTATGTTGATTTTGGCAGTAAGAAGCCGGCCGCCCTCTCGGCTGAGGAGGTGAAGCAGTCGATCCTCGACGCCGGCATCTGGTTTCTGATCAGGCAGCGCCCCTATGATGTGGTGGCTGCTCCCGACAAGGCACCGCGCGACATCTTCGTCACAGGCTTCGACAGCGCTCCGCTGGCACCCAGCTACGATTTCATCTTGCAGGGACAGGAAGCTGATCTGCAGGCCGGATTCGATGCACTGGCAAAGCTTACTGCCGGGAAGGTGTTCCTTTCCATCAGCCCAAAGAGCAGCAACAAGGGGTTGCGTGAGGCGAAGAACGTTGTGATCAACGAGTTTGAAGGTCCCCATCCGGCTGGCAACGTAGGTGTGCAGATCAACCACCTCAAACCGGTGAACCGCGGTGAGACCGTATGGACACTCACCGCCCCCGATGTAGCCATTATCGGTCGTCTCTTCAACAAGGGTACGGTGGACCTGACGCGCGTCGTGGCCCTTACCGGCTCGGAGGTGAAACAGACCGGTTACTGGAAGATGGTGATCGGTAGCCAGCTGAAGCAGCTCTTCCAGAACAATGTGACTGAAGGGATCTCACTTCGATATATCAGCGGCAATCCGCTCACCGGTCAGAAGATCGACGCGGAGGGTGTGCTGCGTGCAGGCCACTCGCAGGTGACGGTCATCCCCGAGGGGGACGACGTACATGAGGCGTTTGGCTGGGCATCGCTCTCACCCAAGCGTTACAGTGCCGGTTGTACCTATCCCACGTTGAAGAAAGCCTACCGGATGGATGCCCGTCTGCTGGGCGGTCCACGCGCCATCATCGTCTCCAACGAATATGATAAGGTGTTCCCCATGGATATCTATCCCGAGCAGTTGATCAAGGCGATCATCGCCTTCAACATCGATAAGATGGAGGCGCTGGGCATCTATGAGGTGGCTCCCGAGGATTTCGCCCTCTGCGAGTTTGTGGATACCTCCAAGTTGGAGTTGCAGCACATTGTCCGTACAGGGCTCGACCTGCTTCGCAAGGAGATGGAGTAACGGGAGGGAAACGAAGAATAATAACAACTAAAACATAGAACTTTGAAAGCGTTAAAAAACTATCTTGACAAGATAAAGCCCAATTTCGAAGAGGGGGGAAAGCTGCACTGGCTCTATTCCACCTACGATGCGGTTGAGACGTTTCTGTTTGTACCCAACACCACTTCAAGGACGGGTGTACATATCCACGATGCCCGCGACTCCAAGCGCACCATGATCATTGTGATCCTGGCACTGGTGCCGGCACTGCTGGTGGGCATGTACAACGTGGGGCTGCAACACTACATGGCCATCGGTCAGGAGATGTCGTTGCTCAACAACTTTCACTACGGGCTGATCGCCATGCTGCCGCTGATCGTGGTCTCCTATGTGGTGGGCCTCGGCATCGAGTTTGCCATGGCACAGGTGAAAAAGGAAGAGGTGGCCGAAGGGTTCCTGGTCTCCGGGATGCTGATCCCGATGATCGTACCCATCGACACACCCCTCTGGATGGTCGCGGTGGCCACCGCCTTCTCGGTGATCTTCGCCAAGGAGGTGTTCGGCGGTACCGGATACAATATCTTCAACGTGGCGCTCATCGCGCGTGCCTTCCTCTTCTTCTCCTATCCCTCCAAGATGTCGGGTGACCAGGTATGGGTACGCACGGCAGACACCTTCGGTATGGGCAAGGGTACGGTGATCGACGGATACTCGGGTGCCACACCGTTGGGACAGATCGCCACCACCGATGCAGGCAGCTTCGGTGAGTTCACCTTCCACGGTATCACCGGCAATCCACTCTCCATCAGTGATATGTTCTTCGGATTCATCCCCGGGTCGGTGGGTGAGGTATCCACCTTCGCCATCCTCCTGGGTGCGCTGATCCTGATCGCCACCGGCGTGGGCAGCTGGAAGACCATGCTCTCCGTCTTTGTGGGCGGTGCTGTGGGTGTCTTGCTGGTAAATGCTTTTGCACAGAATGCCATGATGGAGATGCCCTTCTACTATCACTTCCTGCTGGGCGGCTTCGCCTTTGGTGCCGTCTTCATGGCTACCGATCCGGTGACATCGGCCCGCACGGAGAAAGGAAAATGGATCTTTGGATTCCTGATTGGGCTGGTGGCGGTTGCCATCCGTGTCTTCAACCCCGGCTATCCGGAGGGGATGATGCTGGCGATCCTGCTGATCAACGCCTTTGCACCGCTCATCGACTTCTACGTGATCGATGCCAACATCAAACGGCGTGCGAAGCGTGCAACCGCATCATTGAAAGGTTAATGACTGAAACAGAATAAGCATGACGATTGCATAAATCAAACGATATGAACAGAGAAAACAGTGGATACACAATAATATACGCAGCTGTGATGGTGATCATCGTTGCACTGGGGCTGGCATTCACACATCAGGCCCTGAACGAGAGGCAGACTGCCAACGTGAACATCGACAAGATGCAGCAGATCCTGCGCTCGCTCAACATTGATGCCTCTGCCGCCGATGCGCAGCAGAAGTATGATGAGCTGGTGAAGAACGCCTACCTGATCACCCCCGATGGGATGAAGGTTGAGGGCAGCGAGGGTACCACCCCCGATGATCCCGCCTTTTCCACTGAGCTGGGCGACGAAAGCGCTGCTGGTCTGCCGGTCTATGAGGCTGAGGTGGATGGTTCGGTGAAGTACATCATCCCGATGGATGGTGCGGGATTGTGGGGCCCCATCTGGGGATATCTGGCCGTGGAAGCTGACGGCAGTACCATCTACGGTGCCGAGTTCGGTCACCAGGGTGAGACCCCGGGGCTGGGTGCCGAGATTGTGACACCCTCCTTCCGGCAGCAGTTCGCCGGCAAGGAGCTGGTCAAGGATGGGCAGTTCCGCTCCGTGGCAGTGGTCAAGCCGGGCCAGACGGCTGCCGGCCGTGACTACGTGGACGGCATCTCCGGTGGTACCATCACCAGCAAGGGCGTGGATGCGATGCTGCTCAACAGCGTGGGACAATACAGTAATTTTTTGATGAACCTGAACGCTGCCCAATGAGGTCAGTCTACATAAAAGAGTAAGAATATGGCATTATCGACTAAAACCAAAGCGGCCCTGTTGGGTCCCTTGAATAAGAACAACCCTGTGATCGTGCAGGTGCTCGGTATCTGCTCCGCCCTGGCGGTCACTTCCAAGCTGGAACCCTCGCTGGTGATGGCTGTCGCCGTGACGCTGGTGCTGGCTGCGGCCAACGTGATCATCTCCCTGCTGCGCAAGACCATTCCCAACCGCATCCGCATCATCGTACAACTGGTGGTGGTGGCTGCCCTGGTAACCATCGTGAGCGAGGTGCTCAAAGCCTTTGCCTATGATGTGAACAAGCAGCTCTCGGTATTCGTGGGACTGATTGTGACCAACTGTATCCTGATGGGACGTCTTGAGGCGTTTGCCTTGGGCAACGGCCCCTGGCCCTCCTTCCTCGACGGCATCGGCAACGGGCTCGGCTATGGCTGGATCCTGGTGGCCGTAGGCTTCTTCCGCGAGCTGCTCGGCTCGGGTGAGCTCCTGGGATACAAGGTGATTCCCCAGTTCATGTATGACGCCGGTTACGAGAACAACGGTCTGATGATGCTGGCACCGATGGCACTGATCCTGGTGGCGGTGATCATCTGGGTACACCGGGCCCGCAACAAGGACTTGCAGGAAGAAACCAATTAACTGAACAACAAAAAAAACTATATATATGGATGCAATTAGTTTGATTGTCCGGTCGATCTTCGTCGACAACATGATATTCGCATACTTCCTGGGGATGTGCTCCTTCCTGGCGGTATCGAAGAACGTGAAGACAGCCCTGGGACTCGGTATCGCCGTCACCTTCGTACTGGTGATCACGGTGCCGGTCAACTTCCTGCTGGAGAACCACGTGCTCAAGTCGGGAGCGCTCACCTGGTTGGGCGATGAGTTCACCGGGGTGGACCTGAGTGTTTTCAGTCTGCTTATCTTCATCGCCGTCATCGCCTCTATCGTACAGCTGGTGGAGATGATCATCGAGAAATTCAGTCCCGCGCTCTACGCCTCGCTCGGCATCTTCCTGCCGCTGATCGCCGTGAACTGCGCCATCCTGGGGGGATCGCTCTTCATGCAGCAACGTGAGTTTGCCAACATCGGCATGGCCACCGCCTACGGCTTCGGCTCCGGCATTGGCTGGCTGCTTGCTATCGTGGGTCTGGCTGCCATCCGCGAGAAGCTGGAATACTCGCACGTGCCCAAGCCGCTCAAGGGGCTGGGTATCACCTTTATTGTGACGGCGCTGATGGCCATCGGCTTCATGAGCTTCTCCGGGATCAATATTTAAACAACAACAGACAGTAACAAAGTAAAGAAATAAAATAAAATACATAAGTATGAATGTATTATTGAGTGCGGGCGGACTGACCATATGGGCGAGTGTCATCGTATTCCTGCTGGTCATTCTGGTCCTGGTAGTGATCATCCTGGTAGCAAAGGCTAAGCTGATGCCCTCGGGCAACGTGAAGATCACCGTGAATGAAGATAAAGAGCTGGAGGTGCCGATGGGCAGCACACTGCTCAACACCCTGCAGTCGCAGGACATCTATCTCTCTTCTGCCTGCGGTGGTGGTGGCACCTGTGGCGAGTGCCGCTGTCGCATAATAGAAGGTGGTGGTGAGATCCTTCCTACCGAGAAGGGACATTTCAGTCGCAAGGAGCAGCTGAACAACTGGCGCCTGAGCTGTCAGGTGAAGGTGAAGGAAGATCTGTCCATCGTTATCCCTGAAGAGGTCTTCGGCATTAAGGAGTGGGAGTGTGAGGTGATCTCCAACAAGAACGTGGCCTCGTTCATCAAAGAGTTTGTGGTGAAGCTGCCCGAAGGAGAGAAGCTCGACTTCAAGCCCGGCTCCTACAGCCAGATCAGGGTACCCAAATATGACCAGATCAGATATGCCGATTTCGATATCGATGAAGAGTACAAGGGCGACTGGGATAAGTTCAAGATGTGGGATCTGACGGCGAAGAACGAGGAAGACACGGTACGTGCCTACTCCATGGCCAATTATCCCGCCGAGGGGAATGTCATCATGCTTAACGTGCGTGTGGCCACTCCACCATTCGACCGTGCCAAGGGCAGCTGGATGAATGTGAACCCGGGGATCGTATCCTCCTACATCTTCAGCCTGAAGCCGGGCGACAAGGTGATGATATCGGGTCCCTATGGTGAATTTCACCCCATCCTCGACAGCAAGAGAGAGATGCTCTGGGTGGGTGGTGGTGCCGGTATGGCGCCGCTCCGTGCACAGATTATGCACCTGACCAAGACGCTCAAAATTACAGACCGGAAGATGTCCTACTTCTACGGTGCCCGTGCACTGGTGGAGGCCTTCTACCTGGAAGATTTCTACGAGTTGGAACGCGAGTTCCCCAACTTCACGTTCCATCTGGCACTCGACCGTCCCGACCCGGCAGCCGATGCCGCCGGCGTGAAGTACACCCCGGGCTTCGTGCACCAGGTGATCCACGACACCTATCTGAAGGATCACGACGCACCGGAAGATATCGAGTACTACATGTGTGGTCCCGGCCCTATGGCTGCAGCCGTGCAACGCATGCTCGATGACCTGGGTGTGCCGCCGGAGATGATCATGTTCGATGATTTCGGATAAATAGCTGTTAGCTGTTAGCATTCAGCTATCTGCGGTAAACAGAAGGGCTTTTTTATAGAGTTGGTACTCCTGCATTGGGGTACCAACTTTTATATGTTCAACTACCAGCAGATGCTGCTGATGGGGATACAGGGAGCATTGTTGATGTCGACCATGGCATTGATCATCAGGAGGCGGTCGTACTTGTGGAGATCGGTTGCCCGGATTTCTCTTTCTTTGATTCTCCCGCTCCGAAGCAGTTGCTGCCGTCGGGTGCCGTTGAGCAGAAAACGATTGGGTGTGTAAAAGTGCTCTCCCTGCTGTAATACCACATTGCTGTAGGATGTGTCGGTGATCAGCCCCTGGCGTACGATCAGGATCTCATCACAACCCCCTTTCTGCATAAGTAACTCCTCCAGCGCTGACCGGTCGGCATACTTGAATGCATAATCGGGATCCCCCTCCACCAGCCGGAGCGATTGCACCGTTTTGGGTTGGTAGGGGAGATACTCCACGGTCTGGATCTCCTCCCGGTAGATGATGCGCCATTTCACTTTGCCCTGGGTGAGGTGGTTTGGCAGCAGTGGCGTGAGCAGTGGTGGTTGCGGGGCCGTGAAGCCGTGATGCGCAGCGGTGATGCGCATCCGCTCGATGTGTGCCACCAGATTCTCCGGCCGGCCGTCGTTGATGCAGATCGATTCGAGGAACATGGTGTCAGGAGGATTGAAAAGGTAAATATACTTTCTGTATCGCTTCATCGTATTCGCGCCGGCAGTCGCTGCCGGCGGTGATGCCCCCGCCACTACGGAAGAAGAATTGCTCCCCCCGTTGTTCGATGAAGCGTATCATCACGAAGGTGTCGAGCGACTCGCCGTCGTAGTAGCCCGCCACACCGCAGTAATAACCACGCGACTTACTCTCGGCCGCACGAATCAGTCGCAGTGTTGCCTCCTTGGGTGCTCCCGACACGGAGCCGGCCGGCAGCAGCTTGAAGAGGAGGCTACCCAGTTGTTCCCGGTAATGATCCGGGAGGGTGCCTTCAATCTCGGAGCTCACCTGCAGGATCTCCCCCTTGCTGGTACGTACGGTTTCCAGGTAGCGGAAGCGTTTCACGTTGACATCGGTAGCCACATAACTCAGATCGTTGCGCAGCAGGTCGACGATGGTGTTGTGCTCCGCTCTCTCCTTGGGATCGCTCAGGATGATCTCCCGTGCACCGGGCAGCGAGGCATCGATGGTGCCCTTCATCGGGAAGGTGGCGATGCGTTGGTTATGCATGGTCACAAAACATTCGGGAGAGAAGCAAACCATTACGCCGGGTATCAGCAGTCGGTAGCGGGCCTCACTGTGGAGGAAGACTTCACTAAGGGTGAGTGATGTACGCAGTGGTGTGCGGATGGTGAGGTTGGTGAGATAGCTGTTGCCGCGCTGCAATCCCTCCATCACTGCTTCAAACCGTGAACGGTATATGTCAAACGGTTCCGGAACCGCCTCAAAGAGCAAAGAGGGTGTACGAACCGGTGGGTTGGGAGCGTTACCCTTCCCGCCGATATCGAACAGCACCTCGTCCTGCATCAGCGGGTGGGGGAGAAAGAAGCCCTCCTCTCCCTCGAACGTCACTCCGAAGAGAAAAGGCCTGCCTGCCTGCCCTGCTTCGTTCATTTTTTGTCTGATCACATCACTCTTGTAGAACATGGTACAAAAATAAACCAATTTTGAGTAAACTCCCCACCTTTATCCTCTTTGTTGCCTAAAAGGTTGTGAGGAAGTATAATGGATTGATTTTGTGTAGTGTTATAGCTGTTTATTGTGTTAAATGAAAAGGAAAACAGGGTTATGGTTGTCGAAGTGTAAACAAAAAAGCAAAAAATATTACGAAATATTTTGCCGGTTCATTTATTTGGCTTTACTTTGCAACCATCAAACAAGAAATATTGAAACTGTCGTATGATCCGCAATATTGATATTCTAGTCATTTCTATTCTACTTCTGGAAGAATTCAGAGGGTGAGACTGGCATATCATATCGTATACTGACGCAGATAAAAGAATAAGATGACCTTTCTCACCCGGTGAGAAAGGTTTTTTTTAGGTTATGACCAAACAACAGGAAAAAATAATGGAACGCATTTTTGTTTTTGACACCACTCTGAGAGATGGGGAACAGGTTCCCGGCTGCCAGCTGAACACCATTGAGAAGATACAGATTGCACAGGCGCTGGAGCTGCTGGGGGTGGATGTGATTGAAGCCGGCTTCCCGGTATCGAGTCCCGGCGATTTCAATTCGGTGGTGGAGATATCGAAGGCGGTGACCTGGCCCACCATCTGTGCCCTGACCCGTGCCGTGGAGAAGGATATCGAGGTGGCTGCCGAGTCGCTCAAGTATGCCAAGCGGAAGAGGATTCACACCGGCATCGGTACCTCCGACAGCCATATCAAGTATAAGTTCAACTCGAACCGCGAGGAGATCATTGAACGGGCAGTGAAAGCGGTGAAATATGCCCGCCGTTTCGTGGATGATGTGGAGTTCTATGCCGAGGATGCGGGACGCACCGACAATGAGTACCTGGCCCGCGTGGTGCAGGCGGTGGTGAACGCCGGTGCCACGGTGGTGAATATACCCGACACCACCGGCTACTGCTTCCCCGATGAGTATGGTGCCAAGATCAACTACCTTGTCAACAACGTGGATATGAAGGAGGCAATTCTCTCCACCCACTGCCACCAGGACCTGGGCATGGCCACCGCCAACACCCTCTCGGGTGTGATCAACGGCGCCCGCCAGGTGGAGGTGACCCTCAACGGCATCGGCGAGCGGGCCGGCAACACCTCGCTCGAAGAGGTGGTGATGGCACTCAAGAGTCATAAGGATCGCGGCTTCGACACCAATATCAACACACAGCACATCTACTCCACGAGCCGCATGGTCTCCAGCCTGATGAATATGCCGGTGCAGCCCAACAAGGCGATCGTAGGGCGCAATGCCTTTGCCCACTCTTCCGGTATCCACCAGGACGGGGTGCTGAAGAATGTGGAGACCTACGAGATCATTAACCCCAAGGATGTGGGCATCGACGACAACGCGATCGTGCTGACCGCCCGCAGCGGTCGTGCTGCCCTGAAGAACCGTCTCAACCTGCTGGGTGTGAAGCTGGAGACGGAGGAATTGGACAAGGTGTACCAGCAGTTCCTCGAGCTGGCGGACAAGAAGAAGAACGTGAACGACGACGATGTCCTGATGCTGGTAGGCAGGGAGGCACGTCTGCACCGCATCAAGGTAGAGTACCTGCAGGTGATCTGTGGCATCGGCGTGCGCGATGTGGCGAGCCTCTGCCTCAACATCTCCGGCGAGCGCTTCGAAGCCACCGCCAGCGGCAACGGTCCCGTGGATGCGGCCATCCGTGCGGTGAAGAACATCATCAAAAGAAAAATAAAGATCCAGGAGTTCCTGATCCAGGCCATTGACCATGGCAGTGATGACATCGGCAAGGTGCACATGCAGGTGGAACACAATGGCAACCTATACTACGGCTTCGCGGCCAACACCGATATCGTGGCTGCCTCGGTGGAGGCGTTCATTGACGCGGTGAATAAGTTTGGGTAAAATAGCAGTCAGCTATCAGCTATCAGCTATCAGCTAATCATCAAATCAGCTAATCATCAAATCATCAAATCAACATAAATGAAGACTCTTTTCGATAAAATCTGGGATGCGCACGTGGTGACCACCGTGCAGGACGGTCCCACACAATTATACATCGACAGACATCTCTGTCACGAGGTAACCAGTCCACAGGCATTCGCCGGCCTCCGCAACAGGGGATTGAGCGTCTACCGCCCTGAGCAGACCACGCTCACGGCGGACCACAACATCCCCACCATGGGGCAGGATCAGCCCATCCGCGACCAGATCTCGCGCTTTCAGGTAGACACGCTGGCGAAGAACGCCCGTGACTACAAGCTCACCTACTACGGTCTCAACAACCCGAAGAATGGCATCGTCCACGTGATCGGTCCCGAGAACGGTTACACACAGCCGGGGATGACCATCGTCTGTGGCGACAGCCACACCTCCACACACGGTGCCTTCGGGGCGATCGCCTTCGGTATCGGCACCAGCGAGGTGGAGATGGTGCTGGCCTCGCAGTGTATTCTGCAGACACGCCCCAAGACCATGCGGATCAACTTCGAGGGGAAGCTGAACGAGCATGTCAGCGCCAAGGATATGGCGCTCTACATGATTGCGCAGCTCACCACCGGCGGCGCTACCGGTTACTTTGTGGAGTATGCCGGTGAGGCGGTACGCAACCTCACCATGGAGGAACGGATGACGCTCTGTAACCTGAGCATCGAGATGGGTGCCCGCGGCGGTCTGGTGGCACCCGATGAGACCACCTTCAACTACATCCGCGGCCGCGAGTTCGCACCCAAGGGTGAGCGCTGGGAGGAGGCGATGGCCTACTGGCAGACGCTGCACAGCGATGAGGGGGCAGCGTTCGACAAGGAGGTGACCTTCGACGTGTCACAGATCAAGCCGATGATCACCTACGGCACCAACCCCGGCATGGGGATGCCGATCGACGGCACCATCCCCACGCTCGACGAGATAGATGAGGCGGGACAGATCTCCTTTGAGAAGTCGCTCCGCTACATGGGCTTCGAGCCGGGTGAGAAGCTGGAAGGGAAGCAGATCGATTATGTCTTCCTGGGCAGCTGCACCAACGGCCGCATTGAGGACTTCCGCGTCTTCGCGGGCTACGTGAAAGGCAGGAAGAAGGCGGACAACGTCACCGCCTGGCTGGTACCCGGCAGCTGGCAGGTACGCAAGCAGATAGAGGCAGAGGGATTGGACAGGATCCTGGAGGAGGCCGGCTTCGCCCTGCGGCAGCCCGGCTGCTCCGCCTGCCTGGCGATGAACGACGACAAGGTGCCCGCCGGCAAGTACGCTGTCTCCACCTCGAACCGTAACTTCGAGGGACGACAGGGTCCCGGTGCACGGACGATCCTGGCGGGACCGCTGGTGGCAGCCGCGGCGGCGGTGAACGGGAGAATCACGCAGCCATAAGAAAGCGGTCAGTTATCAGTTATCAGCTAAAAGACAATAATAATCAGCAAGACAATGGAGAAATTTCAGACAATCACATCGACATATGTGCCACTTCCGATTGAGAATGTGGACACCGACCAGATCATACCTGCACGCTTCCTGAAGGCCACGACGCGCGATGGCTTTGGCGACAACCTCTTCGCCGACTGGCGCTACGACAAGGAGGGCAACCCCAAGACCGACTTCGTGCTGAACGACCCCACCTACAGTGGTGAGGTGCTGGTGGCAGGGAAGAACTTCGGCAGTGGTAGCAGCCGCGAGCATGCTGCCTGGGCCATCGGAGGCTACGGCTTCAGGGTGGTGGTGTCGAGCTTCTTCGCCGACATCTTCCGCAACAACGCCCTCAACAACGGCATCCTGCCGGTGGTGGTGAGCGAAGCCTTCCTGCGCGGTCTCTTCAATGCAGTGAAAGCCGATCCGAAGAGCAGCGTCACGGTCAACCTGGAAGAACAGACCATCACCAACAACGCCACGGGGGAGAACGAGCAGTTCGAGATCAACAGCTACAAGAAGGAGTGCCTGCTCAAGGGGCTTGATGACATCGATTTCCTCCTATCCAACAGAGACAAGATTGAGGCGTATGAACAGCGACGCCCTTACGCCTATTAATCACAAGTGAGATGAAAGCGGTGGCAGAGAAGAGAAGAATAGAGATCATGGATACCACGCTCCGCGACGGGGAGCAGACCTCCGGTGTATCCTTTGCAGCCCAGGAGAAGGTGAGCATTGTAAGCCTCCTGCTGGAAGAGCTGAAGGTGGATCGCGTAGAGATCGCATCGGCCCGCGTCTCGGAGGGCGAGTTCCGCTCGGTGCAGAAGATGGCGCAGTGGGCTGCCGCCCACTGCTACCTGGACCGACTGGAGGTGCTCGGCTTCGTGGATGGTGGCACCTCGCTCGAGTGGATCGCTGATGCCGGCTGCCGCGTGGTGAACCTGCTCTGCAAGGGTTCGCTCAAGCACTGCACCTGGCAGCTGCGCAAGACGGTGGAGGAGCACCTGGCCGATGTGAAGAAAACCATCACCCTGGCAAAAGAGAAAGGGATGAGGGTGAATCTCTACCTGGAGGACTGGTCCAACGGGATGCGCGACTCGAAGGAGTATGTCTTTCGGATGATGGACGGGTTGAAAGATGAGCCGGTGACCCGCTTCATGCTGCCCGACACGCTCGGAGTGCTTAATCCCGACGAGGCGTATCAGTTCTGCAGTGAGATGATAGAACGCTATCCGTCGCTGCACTTCGACTTTCACGCGCACAACGACTACGACCTGGCGGTAGCCAACGTCTACAATGCCCTCAAGGCTGGTGTCAAGGGGGTGCATGTGACGGTGAACGGTCTGGGTGAGCGTGCCGGCAACGCACCGCTTACCAGTGTGGTGGCGCTGATTCACGACCACATGGAACTGGAGACCGGTATCGATGAGTCGCACCTCTACAACGTAAGCAAGGTGGTGGAGACCTATTCGGGCGTGCGGATCCCCAAAAACAGACCCATCATCGGCGACAATGTCTTCACGCAGGTGGCCGGAGTGCATGCCGATGGCGACAAGAAGAAAAACCTATACTACAACGACCTGATGCCGGAGCGCTTCGGCCGCTTCCGCGAGTATGCCCTGGGCAAGAACGCCGGAAAGTCGAACATCATCAAGAACCTCGAGGCACTGGGCATCGAACTGGATGACGAGTCGACACGCAAGGTGACCGCCCGCATCATCGAGCTGGGCGACAAGAAGGAGATTGTGAACCTGGACGAGCTGCCCTACATCGTCTCCGATGTGCTCAAAAACGGTCTCGACAACAAGGATATTCAGATGCTGAACTACTCGCTCGCTCTGACCGACGGACTGCGTCCCACCGCCACGGTGAAGCTCAGCATCAAGGGAGAGATCTACCAGGAGACGGCTGCAGGAGACGGTCAGTACCACGCTTTCTCCAAGGCGATGTACAAGATATACCGGCGACTGAACAAGGAGACACCGGAACTGATCGACTACGAGGTGGTGATCCCGCCCGGTGGCAAGACCAACGCATACGTACAGACCATCATCACCTGGAAGTTCGACGGCAAAGTGTTCAAGACCCGTGCCCTGGACATCGACCAGACGGTGGCGGCCATCAAGGCGACCTTGAAGATGCTGAACATGATTGAGAGCGGGAACATACCAAACATGAATTATTTGCAGTTGCCATAGAAGCGGTCAGCTGTCAGCAATCAGCTTTCAGCTTTGAAGGTGGAAGACGGGTTGGTCCAGGAGAAAAGTTTTTTTTAGTGAACAATTATAGAGAATAGAATCAAAAATATGGAGTTGAAGATAGCAGTACTGGCGGGTGACGGAATAGGCCCGGAGATCATGGAGCAGGCGTTGGCGGTGACCAAAGCCGTATGTGCGAAGAAGGGACACACGCTCTCGCTGAAAGAGGGGATCGTGGGCGCCTGTGGCATCGATGCCACGGGCGACCCCTACCCGGAGGCGACACACAACCTCTGCATGGAGAGCGATGCGGTGCTCTTCGGTGCCATCGGCGACCCGAAGTATGACAACGACCCCAATGCGAAAGTACGTCCCGAACAGGGTCTGCTCCGCATGCGCAAGCAGCTGGGCCTCTATGGCAACATCCGTCCCGTGATGACCTTTCCCTCGCTGATCCACAAGTCACCCCTGCGGGCGGATCTGGTGGAGGGTGCCGATTTTGTCTGCATCCGCGAGCTGACCGGCGGTATGTACTTCGGACAGCCGCAGGGACGCAGTGAGGATGGCAACACCGCCTACGACACCTGCATCTACACCCGCGAGGAGGTGGAACGAATCCTCCACCTGGCTTACAAGTTCGCCGGTCAGCGACGCAAGAAGCTGACGGTAGTGGACAAGGCCAACGTGATTGCCACCTCCCGTCTCTGGCGCCAGATCGCACAGGAGATCGCGCCTCAGTACCCCGACATCGAAACCGACTTCCTCTTCGTGGACAATGCCGCCATGCGCATCATCCAGTGGCCGAAGAGCTTCGATGTGCTGGTGACGGAGAACCTGTTCGGCGACATCCTCACCGACGAGGCTTCGGTGATCACAGGGTCGCTGGGACTGCTCCCCTCTGCATCGATGGGGATCCACACCTCGCTCTTCGAACCGATACACGGATCCTATCCGCAGGCTGCGGGGAAGAACATTGCCAACCCGCTGGCGATGATCCTCTCGGTCGCGCTGATGTTCGAGTATGGTTTCGAACTGATGGAGGAGGGTGCGATGATCCGTGAGGCGGTGAACGCCAGCATGGAGGCGGGCATCGTGACCGAGGATATTGCCGACGGCGGCAAGGCTTACAGCACCAGTGAAGTGGGGGAATGGATCAGGGAATATTTGGTTCATAGTTCATAGTTCATAGTTCATAGTTCATGGTTCATGGTTCATGGTTCATGGTTCATAGTTCATAGTTCAAGGTTCATAGTTCAAGGTTATTAAGTTATTATGTTATTATGTTTATGGGTTTATAATGCCAAACAGCAAACAGGATCAACTGACATCTTAATAACGTGACAACTAACAAACTTACCAACTTATTAACGTATCAACTTACTAACGTATCAACATACTAACGTATCAACATACTAACGTATCAACGCATAAAAATGAGCAACAACAATCATACAGTAGAGGGTGGAAAGAAGGATCACCTGCGCAGCGCGACCAGCACGCAGGGACGTTTGATGGCCGGTGCGCGGGCGCTCTGGCATGCTAACGGGATGACCCGCAGCCAGATGGGCAAGCCGATCATTGCCATCGCCAACTCATTCACCCAGTTTGTTCCGGGACATGTGCATCTGCACGACATCGGCCAGCTGGTGAAGCAGGAGATCGAAAAGCTGGGCTGCTTCGCGGCCGAGTTCAACACCATCGCCGTGGACGACGGCATCGCCATGGGACATGACGGCATGCTCTACTCGCTGCCGTCGCGCGACCTGATTGCCGACTCGGTGGAGTATATGGTGAACGCCCACAAGGCGGACGCCCTGGTATGCATCAGCAACTGCGACAAGATCACGCCGGGGATGCTGATGGCCGCCATGCGGCTCAACATACCTACCATCTTCGTCTCAGGGGGACCGATGGAGGCGGGAAAGATCGGCGACCAGCAGATCGACCTGATCGACGCCATGATCGAGTCGGCGGACGAGAACATCCCTGACGAGCGGATATCAAAGCTGGAAGAGCTGGCCTGCCCCACCTGTGGTTCCTGCTCCGGCATGTTCACCGCCAACTCGATGAACTGCCTCAACGAGGCGATCGGACTGGCACTGCCGGGCAACGGCACGGTGCTGGCGACCCACGTGAACAGGAAGCAGCTCTTCCTGGATGCGGCCCGTCAAATCGTGGAGAATGCCTACAGGTACTATTTCGACGGTGATGAGAGCGTGCTGCCCCGCAACATCGCCTGCCGCGAGTCGTTCCTGAACGCCATGACGCTCGATATCGCCATGGGGGGATCGACCAATACCATCCTCCACACCCTGGCCATCGCACAGGAGGGAGAGATCGACTTCACGCTCGACGACATCGAGACGCTCTCACATAGGGTGCCCTGCATCTGCAAGGTGGCGCCCAACTCCGATAAGTATCACATCCAGGATGTGAACCGCGCCGGAGGCATCATGGGTATCCTGGGTGAGCTGGCCAAAGCGGGACTGCTGGAGACCAGCGTGAGCCGTGCCGATGGCATGACGCTGGCCGAGGCTATCAACCAGTATGACATCACAAAAGCAGCACCCGATGCGGAAGCGCTGCGCATCTACTCCTCGGCGCCGGGTAACCGACGCAACCTGGTGATGGGATCGCAGGATGCACGCTTCAGGGAGCTGGACAGCGACCGTGAGGGGGGATGCATCCGCAGCGTGGCAAACGCCTACACCAAAGATGGGGGGCTGGCCATCCTGCGGGGCAACATCGCCGCCGACGGCTGCGTGGTGAAGACCGCGGGGGTGAAGGAGAGCATCTGGAGGTTCAGCGGCCGGGCAAAGGTATTCCATTCGCAGGATGATGCGGTGAAGGGGATCCTGCGCGGCGACGTCACTGCCGGCCACGTGGTGGTGATCATATACGAGGGTCCCAAGGGCGGTCCCGGGATGCAGGAGATGCTCTATCCCACCTCCTACATCAAATCGAAGAAATTGGGTGAGGAGTGTGCCCTGATCACCGACGGACGATTCTCGGGGGGTACCTCGGGACTCTCTATCGGCCATATCTCACCCGAGGCGGCAGCCGGTGGCAACATCGGACTGGTACGGGAGGGTGATCTCATCGAGATCGATATCCCGGCGCGTAGCATCAACGTGATGATCAGCGACGAGGAGCTGGCCGAGCGTCGTCGCAGTGAAGAGGCCAGGGGAGCAGATGCCTTTACGCCAAACAGGGATCGTACCGTGTCGAAAGCGTTGCGAAGCTACGCAGCATTTGTCACCTCTGCCGATAAGGGCGCGGTCAGAATCGTATAAGGTTAAAGGTTATAAGTATCAACATATAAAGTTTAGGTTCTATGAACAGAGTCAATCAATCACCAGTCATCGTTTCCCCCACTTCGGAGAAGCAACCTGTCACGGGGAGTGAGATCCTGATCCGCTCACTGCTGGCGGAAGGGGTAGAGACGATCTTCGGTTATCCGGGCGGGGCGATCATGCCCGTGTTCGATGCGCTGTATGACCATAAAGATGAAATTAAACATATCCTGGTGCGCCATGAGCAGGGGGCGGTGCACGCGGCACAGGGTTACGCCCGTGTATCGGACAAGGTAGGGGTGGCACTGGTCACCTCGGGCCCCGGTGCCACCAATGCCATCACCGGAATCACCGATGCGATGATGGACAGCACCCCGCTGGTGGTGATCTCGGGACAGGTGATCTCCAGCCTGCTGGGATCAGATGCCTTCCAGGAGGCTGACGTGATTGGCATCACCCAGCCCATCACCAAGTGGGCCTACCAGATCCGCCGCGTGGAGGATATCGCCTGGGCGGTGTCGCGCGCGTTCCACATCGCCGCGAGCGGTCGCCCCGGACCGGTGGTGCTCGACATCGCCAAGGATACACAGGTGAACAAATGCATCTTCGACTATCAAAAAACATCCTTCCTGAGGAGCTATCAGCCGGTACCCGATATGGATGAGGTGCAGATACGGAAGGCTGCGGAGCTGATCAACAATGCCCGGAAGCCCTACGTGCTGGTGGGCCAGGGGGTGCTCCTCGGGCATGCCGAAAAGGAGTTGGTTGCCTTCCTGGAGAAAGCTGACGTACCCTTCGCATCGACCATCCTGGGTCTCTCGGCAGTCCCCACCGATCATCCGCTCAACTGCGGCATGCTGGGCATGCACGGTAACGTGGCGCCCAACCTGAAGACCAATGAGTGCGACGTGCTGATCGCCATCGGGATGCGGTTCGACGACCGTGTGACGGGCGATCTGAAGACCTATGCCAAACAGGCGAAGGTGATCCACTTCGACATCGACCCGGCAGAGATCAACAAGAACGTACCGACAACTGTGAAGGTGGTGGGCGACGTGAAGCAGACCCTGCCCAAAGTGACGGAATACCTGCAAAAGGGCTCTCATGGTGAGTGGCTGGCGGAATTCAAGCCCTTCGAAAAGAAGGAGTTTGATACTGTAATTCGCAACGAGCTCTTTCCCGAAAAGGGACCCATCAAGATGGGCGAGGTGGTGAACAAGGTGACGGAGGCAACGCATAACAACGCCATCTGTGTGACCGACGTGGGACAACATCAGATGATGAGCACCCGTTACTTCAAGTACACCCAACCGCGTAGCCTGGTTACCTCGGGCGGTCTGGGCACCATGGGCTTCGGCCTGCCTGCCGGCATCGGTGCCAAGTACGGCGCACCGGATCGCACCGTCTGCATCTTCGTGGGTGACGGCGGCCTGCAGATGACCATCCAGGAGTTCGGTACTATTCTCGAGTATGGGGTGGATGTGAAGATCATCCTGCTGAACAACAACTACCTGGGCATGGTGCGCCAGTGGCAGGAGCTCTTCTTCGACGAACGCTACTCGGAGACGCACCTCAAGAATCCCGATTTCATCAAGATCGCCGATGCCTACAACATCAGGGGGCGCAAGGTGACTGAGCGGGAAGAGCTGAACGGAGCCATTGGAGAGATGCTGGCCCACAAGGGAGCCTATCTGTTGGAGGTGGTGGTGGAGACCAAGGGAATGGTCTACCCCATGGTTCCCTCCGGTGGTTGTGTCACCAATATTATGCTGGGGAATGGGTATACTTTGTAAGCTATTAGCTATTAGCTTTCAGCTATCAGCAGTAGGCAGGTATGATGTGAGAAACAGGGTTTTTGAATTACTTTTATAAAACAATAAGATGAGCGAAAACAGGACATTATATACCATCACCGTCTTCTCTGAGAACACGGTAGGGGTGCTCAACCAGATCACCACCATCTTCACCCGGCGGCAACTCAACATCGAGACGCTGTCGGTCTCACCCTCGGCCATCAAGGGGATTCACAAGTTCACCATCACCACTTTTTCCGACAACGAGGAGGTGATCAAGAAGCTAATCCCCCTGATCGACAAGCGGGTGGATATCCTAAAGGCTTATTACAATACCAACGAGGACCTGGTGCACCAGGAGCTGGCGCTCTATAAGCTCTCCACCGAGAAGGTGCTGGAGCATGGCTCCATCGAGTATCTGGTGCGCAAGTACAACGTGCGGATCCTGGAGGTGTCGAACGACTGCGTGGTGTTCCTCAAGGCGGGACATTACGAGGAGACGCAGGGACTCTTCGACGAACTGGCCGACACTATTGGCGTGTTGCAGTTCGTCCGCTCTGGCCGTATCGCCATCACCAAATCGAGGGTGGAACGGCTCAGCGATATGCTGACGAAGAGGGAACAGGACAATCAGAATCGTTGAAAGATTATAAGTTGGTAAGTTAGTAGGTTAGTAGGTTAGTAGGTTAGTAGGTTGATTTGTTTATGGTTCATAGTTCTTAGTTTATCGTTCTTGGTTCTTGGTTCAACGATTGTAGTTCAGGGATCGGGATGTAGGAACAGAGAACCAGGAATCAAATGAAAGAAAATATATAAAATATTAATTCGCCAAATCGGGGATTCTTGTCAAAGAAGATTGCCGGTGAGGCATAAAGATCAGATTAAAATATGGCAAAAATGAATTTTGGCGGAGTCGAAGAGAATGTGGTGACCCGCGATGAGTTTCCGTTGAGCAAGGCTCAGGAGGTGATGAAAGATGAGACGATCGCTGTGATCGGTTATGGCGTGCAGGGCCCGGGGCAGTCGCTCAACCTGCGTGACAACGGATTCAACGTGATCGTGGGGCAGCGGAAGAACAGCAAATCGTGGGACAAGGCGGTGGCCGACGGCTGGGTGCCGGGCGAGACGCTCTTCGAAATTGAGGAGGCCTGTGAGAAGGGCACCGTGATTCAGTACCTGCTCTCCGATGCGGCACAGATCGCGCTCTGGCCGACGGTGAAGAAGCACCTGACGCCCGGCAAGGCGCTCTACTTCTCCCACGGCTTCGGCATCACCTACAAGGAGCGTACCGGCATCGTGCCGCCCGCCGATGTGGATGTGATCCTGGT
>DURL01000034.1 GCA_012837345.1 Bacteroidales bacterium | reverse complement strand
GGGAAAATATACTCCAGACCGGCAATTACATCTGCACCCAACAGGAGGGCACCATCATAATTGTCTCTGTTCTTGTGGATACCACCCAGGTGGGCACCGATACCGAGGTACCAGTCCAGGTTGGATGTACCTTCCACCGGCTGCTGGTATTCATAGAGACCTGTCAGCTGGAAGTGGCGGGGAGACGCGGAAAGGATGAACTCGGCTGCACTGGCCGGTGCTAAGAATTTCTTCAGGGTAAGACCATTGTCATAACCCAGGCGCACACCAAATGCGGAGTTATAACTCTGTGCCTGTAGGGTAGTGGTAAATGCAGTGATCAGAAGGGCTGCAAAAAAGAATTTTTTCAGTTTCATAAGTCGTTGTTTTAAATGAATATTTTTTCTATTCGATGAAAGTTCCTGTTTTGGTACTCCTTAAGGAATAACAATCCACCATTCTATTTGTTTAACATCGATTTAAAAACTGTATGTTCGCACTTCGCTCATGTGGTTGCCTTTCGGTAACATTCCCTGCAAAGAGGCTGGTACTCCTCGGTCTCCCCCAGCATGATCTGACGGTCGTTCTTCACCAGCCGGTGGGAGTAGCTGGCCAGGCTGCCACAGCGCACGCAGATGGCATGCACCTTGATCACGTCGTCGGCAATGGCGCAGAGACCCGGAATGGGGCCGAAGGGTACACGCCGGAAATCCATATCGAGGCCGGCGATGATCACCCGCACCCCCTGGTCGGCCAGCTGCTGGCAGACACTGACCAGTCCCTCGTCGAAGAACTGTGCCTCGTCGATTCCCACCACCTCCACGCCGGAGGAGAGGAGCAGGATGTTGCTGGAGTGCTCCACGGGGGTGGAGAGGATGGCGTTGCGATCGTGCGACACCACCTCCTCCTGCGAGTAGCGGGTGTCGAGTGCCGGTTTGAAGATCTCCACCTTCTGGCGGGCAATGCGTGCGCGACGCAAGCGGCGCAACAGTTCTTCTGTCTTGCCGGAAAACATGGATCCGCAGATCACCTCTATGCGGCCGGCGCGCATGGTCTCGTTGTGGTTTGTTTCGTTGTACATGCCTGTGGGGTAGGGTGCTCCCTATGGTGCTGAAAGAGTGACATCCTTCAGCTGCCTGCGGGAGAGTGATTATTTTCCTTTTACAATTTTCTTGATTTCGTTCAGTTTGTTGAGTGCTTCGATGGGTGTCAGGTTGTTGACGTCGAGGTTGAGGATCTCATCGCGTACCTGACTGAGGATGGGGTCGTCGAGCTGGAAGAAGCTCAGCTGGTATCCTTCGCGTTTGCCGATGAAGTCGTTGATCGGCTTGCTGATCCCCTCTTTCCTGCCATTCGATTCCATCTCTCCCAGGATGGCGTCGGCACGACGGGTGATGCTCTGGGGCATACCTGCCATGCGTGCCACGTGGATCCCGAAGCTGTGCTCGCTGCCACCGGGCATCAGCTTGCGGAGGAAGATCACCCTGTTGTCAATCTCCTTCACCGCCACATTATAGTTCTTGATCCGCCTGAACGATTTCTCCATCTCGTTCAGCTCGTGGTAGTGGGTGGCGAAGAGCGTCTTGGCTCGTGCCCTGGGGTGCTCATGGATATATTCGACGATGGCCCAGGCGATGGAGATGCCATCGTAGGTGCTGGTGCCGCGTCCCAGTTCATCAAAGAGGATGAGGCTTCTCTCGGAGAGGTTGTTGAGGATGCTGGCCGCCTCGTTCATCTCCACCATGAAGGTGGACTCGCCCAGAGCGATGTTATCGGAGGCACCCACGCGGGTGAAGATCTTGTCTACCAGCCCGATGGTAGCCGCTTCGGCGGGCACGAAGGAGCCGATCTGTGCCATCAGTGTGATCAGGGCCGTCTGACGTAACAGCGCCGACTTACCTGCCATGTTGGGGCCGGTGATGATGATGATCTGCTGGGTGTTGTTATCGAGGAAGAGGTCGTTGGCGATATAGGGCTCGTCGGGTGGCAGCTCGCGCTCTATTACCGGGTGGCGACCGTTGTGGATCTCGATGGCATCGGAGCGATTGATCATCGGTCGGATGTAATGATACTGACCGGCCGCTGTGGCGAAAGCCAGGAGGCAGTCGATCCGTGCGATGAGGGCGGCATTGACCTGAATTGCCGGGATATAGTGAAGGATATCTTCCACCAGGGCGGCATAGATCCGGTTCTCCAGGGCGATGATCTTCTCCTCCGCCCCCAGTATCTTCTCCTCATACACTTTCAGCTCCTCGGTGATGTAGCGCTCGGCGCTTACCAGCGTCTGCTTACGGATCCAACCCTCCGGTACCTTCTCCTTGTGGGTGTTACGAACCTCGATGTAATAGCCGAAGACATTGTTGAAGGCCACTTTCAGCGAAGGTATCCCGGTGCGTTCACTCTCGCGCTGCTGGATCTGCATCAGGTAATCCTTGCTGCTGTAGGCAATCTGCCGCAGTTCATCAAGTTCAGTGTCAACTCCTTTGCCGATGAATCCACCCTTGTGCATCAGTGCCGGAGGATCGGCGGTGATCTCTTTATCAATGCGTACGCTCAAAGGAGCGCAGGGGTCCATCTTCCTGCCCATCTCCTCCAAGCTCTTGTTCTCTGAGGTGAGGAACGCCTCACGGATCGGCTCCAGGGCGGTGAGCGCCACCTTGAGCTGTACCACTTCGCGCGGTGTGATGCGACCCACTGCCGCCTTGGAGATGACCCGTTCCAGGTCGCCAATCAATGTGATCTGTTTTGTCAGCAGCTCCTTGAGCTCCGGTTGCCGGAAGAAGTTCTCCACCACGTTGAGCCGTTCATTGATCTCTTTCTCCTCTTTTAAAGGAAAGAGCAACCATCGCCGCAGCAGGCGTGAGCCCATGGGTGAAAGGGTTCTATCGAGTACGCTGAGCAGCGTCTTGCCCCCCTCGTTCATGGGGGTGACCAGCTCGAGGCTGCGCACGGTGAAGCGGTCGAGCCGCATGTAACGCTCCTCCTCTATCCGGCTGAGGGCATTGATATGTTCGATCTGCCGGTGTTGCGTGAGATCGAGGTAGTGTATGATCGCTCCTGAGGCGATGATGCCCAGTGGCAGGTGCTCCACGCCGAACCCCTTGAGGTTTTTGGTGCCGAAGTGAGCCAGCAGTCGGTCGCGTGCTGCCTCGTCGGTGAAGATCCAGTCCTCCTGTTCCGAGAGAAGCCATCCGCTGCCGAAGGTCTCCTCCACCTTTCTTCTGTTGCCCCTTTCTACCAGCAGCTCCTTAGGTGAGAAGCCGGCGAGCAGCTTGTCGACATCGGGCCGTTCCCCTTCGGCGGTGAGAAACTCACCGGTGGAGATGTCGAGGAAGGCGATGCCGTAGCGGTTGTTTTTGCCGATATGAAGTGAGCCGAGAAAGTTGTTCTCCCGGTGATTCAAGATGGTGTCGTTGATGGAGACGCCGGGGGTCACCAGCTCGGTGATGCCCCGCTTCACCAGCTTCTTGGTCAGTTTGGGATCCTCCAGCTGGTCGCAAATGGCCACCCTCTTACCGGCACGTACCAGCTTGGGCAGGTAGGTGTCGAGCGCGTGGTGGGGAAACCCCGCCAGCTCCACGAACTGGGCGGCACCGTTGGCACGGCGTGTGAGGGTGATACCCAGTATCTCGGCGGCTATGATGGCGTCGTCGGAGAAGGTCTCATAAAAGTCGCCCACGCGGAACAGCAGGATGGCATCGGGATGTTTCTTTTTGATCTCGACATATTGCATCATCATCGGTGTCTCAGCTATCTTTTTTGCCACGGGCTTTTTCTTTGGTGTTTAAAGAAGCGAAATTACAAAAAAACGGGGAGTTTCAAAGCGAAATTCAATTAAGTCAGCAACCTTTGGAGTTCCTTCACCCCTTCAGTAGCTCCCTTGCGGATATGGTGGATGTCGTAACGTCGTGTGACCACATCTTTGGGGTCGATCAGATAGACCGGCACATTCCTCCGCACATCATCCAGTAGTCCTGCTGCGGGATAGACGTTCATGGAGGTGCCGATGATGACGAAGATGTCGGCCTGCCGGGTGATCCGTTCTGCTTCCGCCATCATGGGTACCGCCTCGCCGAACCAGACGATATGGGGTCGCAGCTGGAATCCCTTCTCACAGCAGTCACCCGGGTGAATGTCACAATCGTCCGGGTCCAGCTCATACACAAGTGTTTCATCGCCCGTGGAACGTGCCTTCATCAGTTCACCGTGCAGGTGGATCACTCTGCTGCTGCCCGCCTGTTCATGCAGGTTGTCGATGTTCTGGGTGATGATCTGCACCTCAAAATCCTTCTCCATCGCGGCCAGAGCCAGGTGCCCCCCGTTGGGTCTGGCTTTCAGCAACTCATGACGGCGCATGTTGTAAAAATCGAGGACCAGACCCGGGTCAGCGGCAAATCCTTCGGGGGTTGCCACCTGCTCTACCGGATATCGGTCCCACAATCCCCCGGAGTCACGGAAGGTGGCGATACCACTTTCGGCACTCATCCCGGCACCTGTCAGTATCACTAATTTCTTTTTCATCAATTGGTTCTGTTATCTGCTGATACGGCAAAATTAGTTTTTTATTGTCGTAAAAGGAGATAATTCAACATAAAATCGTACTTTTGTGCCCAACTATCTAAAAAGGAAAAAGTGAATGGATAAATTAAGTTATGCCCTCGGGATGAGTATGGCCTCAAATCTGATGAATTCGGGATTGCGCAATATTGATGTGCCCTCTTTCACCGATGCTTTCAACAGCATCGTCAACAATACAACTCCATCGATGTCGCCACAGGAAGCCAACCAGGTGATCCAGGCGTTTTTCAGCCAGCGTCAGGATGAGATGCTGACCCGTAACCTGGAAGCTGGAAAAGCCTTTCTGGCTGAAAACAGCAAGAAAGAAAAGGTGGTGACCCTCTCCAGTGGCCTGCAGTACGAGGTGCTGACAGCGGGTGACGGAGCCATACCGGCTGCCACCGATCAGGTGAAATGTCACTATCACGGGACGTTACTCGACGGCACCGTCTTCGACAGTTCCGTGCAGCGTGGTCAGCCGGCACTGTTTGGTGTGAGCCAGGTGATCAAGGGCTGGGTGGAAGCATTGCAGCTGATGTCGGTAGGATCGAAATGGCGTCTTTTTATCCCCTCTCACCTTGCTTATGGTGAACAGGGTGCCGGCAACTCCATCGAGCCAAACTCCACCCTTATCTTTGAAGTGGAACTGCTCGGCATTGAATAGTTCCGCCTGAAGGAAGAGTGTATCCAGAGAAAGTGAGATTTTCAACAAACAAATAGAAGAACAATATGAAGAAAACAATTTTGGGCACGATGAGTGCCGCAGCCGTGATGGCGGTGATGATGGTTTCCTGTGGCGGAGCCTCTACCCCCAAGACATCACTGAAGAACTCCGTTGACAGCGTATCTTACGCATACGGTGTGAGTATGACTGATCAGGGACTGGTACAGTTTCTGGAGCAGCAAGGTGTCATCCAAAGCACCTCAGGGATTGAGTACGACTATCAGATGCGGATTGCCTCTGCCGACTCTACACAGAAAGAAGCGCTGGAGAAGGAGTTGAAGGTGAAGCTCGACTCTCTCAACAAGATCAACGGACCTCGTCTCAATCAGTTTATCAAGGGACTTACCGAAGCCATTGATCTGGAGGAGAAGTCTCCCTATGCCAATGGATTGAGCATCGGTGTACAGTTCTCACAAATGATGTTACCGCAGTTCAACGAAATGCTTTTTGGCAGTGACTCCACTAAGAGCGTCAATAAGGATCAGGTGTTGGCCGGGATCATCTCCGCGCTGAAGAACCAGGAGCTGGCCATCAGCAAGATGGATGCCAACGGCATGGTGCAGACAGCTGCCGAGAAAGCACAGGCTGAACAGCAGAAGCGTCAGGAGGAGGATCTCAAGGCACAACACCAGGAGAGCATCGCTGCCGGTGACGCCTTCATGGCTGAGAACGGAGCCAAAGAGGGTGTGGTAACCCTTCCCAGCGGATTGCAGTATGAGATCATCCGTGCCGGCAACGGCCCGATGCCCACCGAAACCGACCGTGTGAAGGTGCATTATCACGGCACCCTGATCGACGGTACCGTGTTTGACAGCAGCGTTGATCGTGGTGAGCCAGCCACCTTTGGTGTGACACAGGTGATTGCCGGCTGGACGGAAGCCCTCAAGCTGATGCCGGTAGGATCGAAGTGGAGACTCTATGTTCCGTATGATCTCGCTTATGGCTCTGCCGACCGTGGCACCATCAAGCCTTTCTCCAACCTGATCTTCGACGTGGAGCTACTCGCTATCGAGAAATAAAGAAATTGAGACGTAGGATTTAAATGAACCACCCTTCGGGGTGGTTTATTTTTGTTTTAACAACGGGATCTATCTGTATCAACTTCCCATAGGTGAAAGTTATGGGCCATCGATCATATGACTAAGCGGTTTACTTTTAGTTGCAGAACAACCCTTTATTCTGTCATTTTTCAAATAAATGTGCTCTAATCATGTTAAAAAATCGCAGTTTAACGCTCTTAAAGTTGCATCATGTGTCATTAAAATTTATCTTTGTCCTTTTTTTATAAGGTTGATTGTGTAAAGGTTTATCATTTGTTAAAAGTGAAGAGTGTATTGAGCTGGGATTTTTATTTTCTCATGCCAACAAATATGAAAAAATGAGGTAAGTGCTAAACATAATGACATTTTATTTAAAAAAATGTCCAAAAAAATATGTAATTAAAATAATTGCCATATATTTGCGTAATAGATGGTACTCTATAAGTATGTTAATATTGGAATAAAGCTATTAAAAGAAAAATTACTGTAAGTACCTTAAAAGTCATTTTTCAATTGATTCAAACCACCATTCCCTTATAGTCATACTAGAGGCTTAGAAAAATTGAAAAAAAATTGAATAATGTGATTAATTTAAAAGTAGAGTTTATGAAAAGAAAACTAATGATGTTTTTATCCCTTTTCTTTCTGGGAATCGGGATTATTACTGCTCAGACACAGGTACGAGGTACTGTTGTGGATGACTCAGGAGAACCGGTAATCGGTGCTACCATACAGATCAAAGGTACCAGTCAAGGTACTGTAACTGATTATGATGGTAAATTCACGTTACTTGCTCCTGCTGAAGGAACCTTAGTGGTATCTTTTGTCGGATTCATTACTCAGGAGGTGGCTGTGAGCTCAACTTTAAGAGTAGTATTGCTTACGGATACACAATTGCTTGATGAGGTGATGGTGGTTGCATATGGTACTGCAAAGAAAGAGTCTTTTACTGGTTCCGCACAAGTGATCACATCTGATAAGATAGAAAGAAGGATGGTCGCCAACGTAACTAAGGCCCTAGATGGTTTGGCTTCCGGTGTGCAGACTACATCCGGATCGGGTCAGCCGGGTGCCGGTGCATCCGTCATTATCCGTGGTTTTGGTTCACTTTCAGCTACCACCACCCCGTTATATGTTGTGGATGGAGTACCTTATGACGGTGCCATTAATGCGATTAATCCGAATGATATTGAATCGATGACCATTATCAAAGATGCCTCTGCGGGTGCCTTATATGGAGCACGCGGTGCCAATGGTGTTGTGATGATTACGACAAAAAAAGGGAAAGAAGGGGAGGTCTCAGTCAATTTTAAGACAAACTGGGGTTTTTCATCTAGGTCAATCCCTCGATATGAAACAATGGACGCTTATCAATGGACGGAAGATGTCTATTTTATGTATAAGAACCGTATGATATCTAATGGAATAACTCCTTCTGAGGCGGGTCCTGCAGCTCTTCAGGAGATGGCAACCGGTGTTTCAAAAATTTTTGGAAGCAATACAAAATACAACCCTTTCAGCAGACCGGTAATGGATCTCATTGATCATAGCACTGGTAAGATTTATGATGGAACTACTCAGATGTGGGATGAAGATTGGCTTGATTACTCTACAGCAGAAAATCCCTTACGGCAGGAATACCTGATGACAGTATCGGGTGGAGGTGCCAAAACAAATTACATGTTCTCTCTCGGCTATCTACAGGAAGAGGGATTGGTGAAATTTACCGACTTTGAACGTTTTTCCGGACGAGCAAATATTGATTCTCAGGTAAAAGAGTGGTTCAAGACAGGTTTCAATGTTAATCTGGCAGCGAATACCACCAATTCAACCACCTTGGGATCATCACAATCAAGTAGTTCGGCTTATTCAAACGTGTTTTATTCTGCAATGAAGATGCCGCCGATCTACCCAATGTATCTCAAGGATGAAAACGGGCAGACAGTTTATGACATCGACGGGAATCCCGAATATGACTGGGGTGAAGACAGACCTTCCGGAGCAAGTGCAGGATGGAACCCACTCGCTAACCTTGAGAAAGATAAATATGCCGGCTCCACTGATAATGCAAGCGGTAGGACTTACATGGAGTTTGGGGGATTGACTGAAGGAGCCTTTAAGGGTTTCAAACTTGCACTGAACTTTGGATTTGACTATGCCTTGTCAAAGAGCAAAACCTATTGGAATCCTGATTTCGGAAATGGAACATCTCTGAGAGGTTTATCTGCGATCTCTGATGGGAAAACAATGAGTTATACATTCAATCAACTTCTCTTTTGGGATAGGAGGTTTGACAAACACCACTTTGATATGATGGCTGGTCATGAGCTTTACGACTATACTTATCAATATTTATATGGTGAGAAAACCGGATTCCCATTCGGTGGTCTTTATGAACTGAATGCGGCTACAACAATTGCAGATGTAGCGTCATATACAAACAGATATGTGATTGAGTCGTATCTTTCACGATTCAATTATGACTTTGCCGATAAATATTACCTCTCAGCAAGCTATCGACGTGATGGAACATCCCGTTTTTTTAAGGATGTACGCTGGGGTGATTTCTGGTCTCTTGGTGGGAGCTGGAGGATTTCTGAAGAGCCATTTATGGATGATTACGATTGGTTAAATAATCTGACATTGAAGGCTTCTTACGGAGTGCAGGGGAACGATGCGATTGGTTCTCTCTATGCGTGGCAAGCGTTTTACGATCTTGGTTTTCCAAACCAGAGTCTCCCCGGTGCAGCAGTATCTTCGCTCGAGAATAAAGATCTGAAGTGGGAGAAAAACGAAAACTTCAACACAGGTATTGAAGCTCGTATTTTAGACAGACTTTCCATATCTGCCGAGTATTACAGCCGATATACCCGAGATATGTTGATGGACTACCCTATGGCCCTTTCTACCGGTTTTGATGGTTATTCCAAAAATATCGGTAATATGAAGAACAGTGGTTTTGAGTTCACCTTGTCAATGGATGTAATCAATAACTCACGCCTAAAATGGAATTCTACCTTTATGGGATCAACAGTAAAGAACAAAGTGATTAATCTTGCAGACAAACCAGAGATCATTAGTGGTAGTTACATCATAAAGGAGGGTGAAACTCTTAACTCTTTTTATCTTGCTGAATCAGCGGGTGTAGATCCTGCAACTGGCAAAAAGCTCTACTGGGTATGGGACAATGATGATAATGGAGAACCCGGTGAGAAATATATCAGCGACAGCTCAACCAAAGCTCTTCAATCAAGAAGTATTGCTGGTAGCCGTATCCCGAGTCTTTACGGATCCTGGTCTAATGATTTCAATTACAAGAATTTTGATCTTAGTATCATGACCACTTATTCGTTTGGTGGCAAGATCCTGGACGGGGTTTACTATGGAATGCTTTACAACCAGTATGTTGGTGAAACTGCGCATGTTGACAGGTTGAAATCATGGAGAAAACCGGGTGATATTGTCTCAATTCCACGCATTGACGTGGGTAACGCTTTTGAAGTATCTCGTACTGCCGATGAATTGATCAATGCATCCTACTTTGCAATCAAGAACATCACATTGGGATATTCATTGCCGGCAAAGATGACTCGATCTCTCAATGCTCAGAACTTAAGGGTGACTCTCACAGCAGACAATCTGCATATTTTCACTGCTCTCAGAGGGCTGGATCCGCAGTATAACTTCTCGGGAGGTACGGGTTATACTTATACGCCAGCCAGGACTATTTCCGTAGGTTTGGATTTGAGATTTTAACCATTTACTTATTAAACTTTGAATAAGATATGAAAAAAATATTATTGATATTAACTCTGTTTGGGTTACTACTTACCTATAATTGTTCAGACACCATTTTGGATACAGACCCGACAGACAAGGTTTCTGGAACGGCAATCTTTTCAGATGCTGAGAATGCTTTGAGTGCTGTTAACGGTATCTATCGACTGATGTATTCCGGTAATTGGGGATCTGACTGGGAACCAGAAAATGGGGGGTTACCCGCTTACATCCTCACCTTTGATCTGATGGCAGAAGACCATGTGATGGATTCTGAGGGCTCCGGGTGGTTCTTTTATGACTATGTATACAATAACTGGGGTGATTATTCAAGCAAGGCGGGACACCAGTATCAAATATGGAATTTCTTTTATACTTTGATTGCCAATGCCAATTATATTCTTGCCAATGAGGGAAATCTCCCCGGAGATGAAAATGTGGCAAATTATGTGATGGGTCAAGCCTATGCCATACGTTCTTTCGCCTATATGTGGCTTGTGCAAACCTATCAGCAGAATGATCCATCCAAACCCGGCGTACCTCTTTATTCTGAACCTACGGTTGCAGGAACGACCGGTAATCCACGTGGTACAGTGCAACAGGTATATGACCAGGCAAACAGTGATATCGACAAGGCGATTGAATTACTGGAGAACAGCAATGTGACGCAAAGGCATAAATCACATATAGATAAATATGTGGCTTATGGACTGAAAGCACGTCATGCCCTTGTTCAGCAGGATTTTCCTTCAGCCCTTGCTGCCGCAGAAAAGGCTATGGAATCATCTGCACTTGTTGTTCCGTTCAACAATGTGAAGGTAGTAAACAACAACGGAGCTCCGAATGTGATGTGGGGTCTCGGTATACAAACTGATCAGGCCATCGGTAGCTGGGATATTTTTTCACATATGGATGCTGATAGTAAGAGCACCTACTCTAAAGCAAGGCATCTTGTTTCTTCTTGGCTTTACTCTCAGTTGCCGGACACAGATCAGCGTAGAGAGTGGTGGACTGCACCTCTTCCTGAAGAGGAATGGGGGGAAGCAGGTACTGAGAATGGCTCGAAACGCTCCTGGACACAAAAGAAGCTTGTTTATATTGATGCAACAGCTTCAACAGGTGATCATATCCTTATGAGAAAAGAGGAGATTGCCTTGATGGCTGCAGAAGCAGCATGTCGTCTGGATCGTTTTCAGGATGCACGTGACTATCTTAAGATGGTGGGTAATATGAGAGATCCGAACTATGAAGCTCGTTTGGCACAATTCACCAACAGTAAAGAG
>DURL01000033.1 GCA_012837345.1 Bacteroidales bacterium | reverse complement strand
AATCAAATGGCCGTGAAAAATGTAAATATATAACATTATTGACAATATAAATGACAAATATGTAGTGGAATTGTTCTCCGGAAGTTATCTTTGCGACAATCTGTCAATGATGGATTATTATTTTCGCAAAGAATGATATACGTTCGAGCGGGCCATGCCATACCATTGTCTGTTCGTTTTTTTACCTGACAAGAATGAAACATCATTTGAATGAAAAGACCCTATTATCCGATAGACAGTTGTTTATGGAGGTGAGTGAGGGGGATGAGCGGGCTTTTCAACATATTTTTACGCGGTACTACCCACGCATGATCTCTTTTGCAGGCATGATGGTGAAGTCTCCCTATGCTGCGGAAGAGATTGTGCAGGAAGTGTTTATTCGCTTGTGGGAACAACGCGAAGTGTTAGCTGAAGTGAAGAGTCCGGAAAATTTCGTGTTCATCGTGATCCGTAATCACACTTTCAACTATTTGCGTGCTGCTGCCAATGAGCAAAACCGTAGAGAACAGCTTTGGGAAGCATTACAGCAGAGGGCAGCCGATGAGACCATCACACTGGAAATGCAGGAAGCTGATCAATTCTTTGAGAAGATACTGGCAAAGTTATCACCCCAACAACAAAAAATATTCAGAATGAGCAGGGAAGAGGGTTTCTCACATCAGCAGATAGCCGACGAACTGCAACTTTCAAAGGATACCGTAAAAAAACATATTGCCAACTCATTGAAGGTATTTAAGTCCTACCTGAAATATTTCAGACAGGTGGTATTGTTTTAATGCCGTGATAACAAGCTTGTTAAAGGGTGATAGTAAAATTCTCCGATTTTAGTTACTCCCAACCCCATTTAATTGTGTCTTTATGATGAAAGCCGTCCACAACATGAGAGATTCGAAAAAAGAGGTGACCGATTTATTCGAAAAGTATCGCGCCGATACCTGTAGCAAAGAAGAGTTCGACAAGCTGTTAAATCATGTCGGAAAAGGAGATCATGATAAAACGCTGCACCTTCTGTTGAAACAGGCATGGGATGCCGATGCTTCGCGATCAACCCGAAATGCTTCTTATCGTTGGGCTGGTGCTGCGGCAGTAGTGCTATTGCTCCTTACTACCACATTCTTGTTATGGAGGAGTGGGGAAGAGGCATCTCATCCCTTGGCACAACAAGAGAGTGGCAGCCTGTTGTCAGGTATCACACGTATCCAATTGTCTGATGGTAGCAGGGTCACATTACGTGACGGCAGTTGGCTGAATCTGGATAGTCTGTTCGATGGAAACAACCGTGAGGTATTCTTTCAGGGTGAAGCCTATTTTGATGTGGCCTCCAACCCCGGGAAACCTTTTATTATTCACACGGGAAATGTGAAAACTACTGTCCTGGGTACCGCTTTTTCCATTAAGACTGATCCTGCTGATGCAATGATCACCATCACTGTCACACGTGGAAAGGTAATGGTGGAAGACGAGAATACAGTACTGGCCACGTTGGAAGCCGACAGGCAACTGGTTTACAACACAAAGACGAACCGCGTCACCGAAAATACAATTGATGCCGGATTAGAAACAGATTGGCGATCGCATCATCTGGTATACAGGAACAGCACCTTTGAAGCAATCGCACAAGAAATCTCTTCTATTTATGGGGTAACGATCCTCTTCGAAAATGAAGCTCTTAAGTTACGACAAATTACCGCTTCGTTAGACGATCGCGATTCCATTGAAAGCATACTGGAAATACTGTGTACAGCTCAGCGCGCTTATTATGTGAAGGAAGGAGAAGCCTATCTGATAAGAGCGTTGGATGAGTGACCTAATGAGATAAATAGATTAATCGTATGAAAAAAGATCATCCCGACAGCCATTTAAAAAAATCATTTCTCAAGAGATACTGTTATAGCTTCATCGCACTGTTTATCTGGATGGGCACAGCTCATGCACAATTGGATGAAAGCATACACATCAAGACAATCACTCTGGGATTTAACCAGGAAAAACTTTTCAATGCTTTACTGGCAGTTGAAGAGGCGTCGGGATTTCAGATGGTCTTCCCTGGGGAGCCGGTGACCGCGGCTCATCTGGTGGATCTTTCACGGGAAGAGCGGACGGTGGCCGAAACGCTGCAGCTGATCCTGAAAGGGACGAACCTCAGCTTCAAGCAGACGGGTAACACGATTGTGCTGTTTCTGGCGGATGCGATGGAGGCAGCACCTGCATCGCAACAGAAGGTGACGGTACGAGGCTCGGTATCGGATGAAAATGGGGAGCCACTGCCTGGTGCGGTGGTGATGCCAAAGAATGATCTTTCCATCAACGGTACGGTGACCGATGCAGAGGGTAATTTCTTCTTGCCGAACGTGGCGACGGACGAGGTGCTGGTCTTCTCTTTCCTGGGCTATGAGGCGCAGGAGATAGCGGTAGAGGGAAGGACATCGGTGAACGTGGCACTGCTGCCGGGAGCACAACTACTGGAGGAACTGGTGGTGACAGGCTACCAGTCCATCGCACGGGGCAAGGTGACCGGTGCGGTGTCTACCGTTGGCTCCGATATTTTACAGGAAAGGTACACAACAGATATCATCTCTAATCTGGAAGGTCGTGTCCCTGGCCTGGTAACCAACGGAGACAATATCACCATTCGTGGCACAGGTAGCCTGCATGCTGTAAACAACCCGTTGATTGTGGTAGACGGCATGCCCATTGAGGGGTCGTGGCGCGATCTGAATCCCTACGATGTGGAGAGCGTGACGGTGCTCAAGGATGCGGCTGCGACAGCCATGTACGGGTCAAGAGCTTCGGCGGGCATCATCGTGATCACCACCAGGAAACCACAGGAGGCGGGGCGCATCAGCGTGGATGTGCAGGCCAACTTCTCCATCGACCAGAAGCGTAATCTGGATTATGCCGATAACTTTCTGATGACGCCGGCGCAACAGGTGGACACGGAGAGTGATTACTACAAATACAGGTATATCACCGAAGGAACAGCGGTGAACAACCGTGTCTCCTTCAGGGACAACACCCTCAACAAAAATCAGCCCTATTCTCCCATTCAATATGCTTACTATCGCCTGGGTGAAAACATGACCTCCGAAGCGGAGGTGGATGCCTTGCTGGATGAACTGCGACAGAACAATTATGCGAAGGAGTATGGGGAGCATATCCTGCGTAATCATCTGGTACAGCAGTACAACGTGGCGGTGCGCAGCATGTCCGACAAGTACCAGTCGAGTCTGGTGTTCAATTACAAACATGACAATTCCGGTTACATCAATGAAAGTGATCATCGCTTTACGATTTTCTACAAAGGAGAATACAAGATGGCCAAATGGCTGAAGCTGAATTTCGGGGTGAACAGCATCCTGCAGAACAGTCACTACTCCAGTTACGACGGCTGGCTGAACAAGGCAAGAGATCCTTTCTCCGAGTTCGCATACTCCCGACTGCTTAACGATGATGGAAGCCATGCCAATCATAGCCGGTTTGGGAATGGCTTGTTTACCGACGATCCCGCTTTTCGTCCCTCGCACTACAACGCACTGCAGGAGATGGCGTACGACCAGACGAAGTATGACCGGCAGAGTTCCCGTTACAACGGGGGACTTCTCTTCTACCTCGCGGAGGGTCTTACCGCTCAGGGACAGTTTATTTACGAGTCGGAACGCAATACCAGTAGCCGTTTTTCCGAAGCGGAGAGTTACCTGATGCGGATGATGCGCAACGCCTACACCGTACAGAAAGATGGCAGCTGGGATTATATGATTCCGGAGACGGGAGGCCGACTGGTGACCGATAACCGGAAGGGTGACTACTGGACCACAAGGGGACAGGTAAACTATTCGCGGGTGTTTGCACAGAGACATGCACTCGATCTGCTGGCGGGGATGGAGTTTCGCGAGACACGCTACAAGGGAACCCGCGGGTTGCTGATGGGCTACGATGATCAGTTGCAGACGCAGAACACGGCCAACATGAATCTTGTGGAGCTGCGTGCCTGGCAGTCGAACCCCTATTATTATGACATGAATACGGTCTCTTTCTTCGGCCTGATTGAAAGCGGTATGGGGTTGCATCCGGAGGCGTGGCACCGCTTTGCCTCGGGATACGGAAACCTGACCTATACCTACGATAAGAAGTACAACCTCTTTGGGTCGTTCCGCAAGGATTATGCCGATGTCTATGGCCTGAACAGCAAGTACCGTGGGAAACCGCTCTGGTCGGTGGGCGCCAGCTGGGTGGCTTCCGACGAAGCGTTCATGAAGGAGGTCAGCTGGGTGGACTACCTGAAGGTGCGTACCAGTTACGGCATCACCGGTAACATCGTACCGGGTGTGAACAGCATCATGGTGGCCGACACCAAGATACCGGTCAACACCTGGACACAGCAACCCAGAGCCCGGATCGACCGGCCGGCGAATCCCTACCTTACATGGGAGAAGACAGCAACCACCAACATCGGGTTGGATTTCGGCCTGCTGCAGACGCGACTGCGGGGGGCGCTCGATTTTTACTACAAGAACGCGGACGATGTGTACGCGCTCAAGACGCTGGAGCCGACAACCGGCTTCTCGGAGATGTGGATGAACATGGCAAGCCTCTACAACAAGGGGGTGGAGCTGGATATGACCTACGACTGGTTTACGGGTCGTGACCGCAACCGCCTTTACTGGTCAACCAACATGACAATGGCATACAACCACAACGAGATCACCCACATCGAATCGCTGGCAAAGACGGCCGGCGAGCTGGCAGGCGACTACCAGTACATGAAGGGTTATCCCACCAGTGCCATGTGGTCCTACCGTTATGGTGGACTCACCGATGAGGGACAGCGGATGTTCCTGGATCATGAAAATACAGCGCTCACCGGCAATCAGATCAGCGGTAAGGACATTGACGCGGTGATCTTCTCGGGACAAAGAGATCCAAAGATCACGATGGGGTTGAGCAACACGTTCCGCTACCGGGGATTCAGCCTGGCCGTGATGGCGGTCTACTATGGCGATTACTACATGCGGAGCCTGCAGGAGGGCACGCTGAGCAGTCCTTTAGGTGCCTATAACCCGGGACCGATGGCATCCTACCTGTTGAATGCATGGACACCGGAACACACCGACACCACAGTGCCGGGGATCTTTCAGAACGACCGCTCATCGAACACGGACGGATCCGGTGCCTACAACTACCTGGATATCTATGTGCAGCGGGCCGATTTCATCAAGATCCGTAACATTGTGCTGGGGTACGACCTGCCACAGAGCTGGACGGCTAAAAGCGGCATGCAGAATGCGAATCTCCGCTTCCAGATTGACAACCCCGCGGCACTGTGGACCAAAAACCAGGTGGGTGTGGATCCCGAGACAGGTGGTCTTCGTCGTCCCTCAACTTTTATCCTGGGGCTTGCACTTAATTTATAAATTGAACAACAAACATTGATCATATGAGAAATATATATTTGAGGCTTTTCGCAGCCCTCGTGCTGCTCCCGGTTTTTGGCGGCTGCAGCGATTTCACAGATATCACGCCCAAGGGACAGAGCATTCTCAACAAGGTGGAGGAACTGGAGCTGCTGCTCAACGACGAGTATATGCAGTTACAGAGCTGGGAGCCGATGTATCTGCTCAATGATAACATTCCACCGCAAAATGTGATCGAGCTGATCTCTCGACACGAAGAGGGTATCCCGAGCGTGGAGTCGGTGTTGCTGACATGGGACGAGACGGTGGATCGCACCGATATTACACAGGACCCGCAGCAGTACCTCTACGGCGCTTTCTACGGGATCATCGGCCGTATCGCCAACCCGATCATCGCCAATGTGGACAACGCTGCGGGCAATGCATCGAAGGCGGCACAGATAAAGGCTGAGGCTTACGTGCTGCGGGCTTATTTTCACTATCTGGCTGTGAACTTCTACGCGAAAGCCTACGATCCTGCCACAGCCGCGACCGATGGGGGTGTACCCTATATGTTCGAGGATTTTCCCATCAATGAGTTGGCGGAGAAAAGAACCGTGCAGGAGGTGTATGACTTTATCCTGGCCGATCTGGAGGCAGCCTTTGCACTGAACGCCCTGCCCGAGAACCCTGCCAGGATGCGTGTGGGGAAAGCTTTTGCTCATGCGGTGAAGGCAAAGGTGCTGATGGCGATGAGGGACTACAACGGTGCGGACGCTGCGGCAGCCGCTTCACTGGCCATCAACGACAAGCTGCTGGACCATCGCAGCGACCGGCTGGCCATACCGATGCCCCCCTTTGACATTCCTTTCTTCGACCGACCCAAGTTCAACGACGAGGAGCTGTTTTATCAGATGTCCTCCTTCACCATGCGCTACATCTTTTCACCCGACCTGTTGGCCAGTTTCGATCCCAATGACATCCTGCTGAAACATGGTGAACTGGAAAACAATGTGGCTACCTACCTGACGGGTGGGGTGCTGATGAATCAGGGTGGCAATATGACATCTGTTGCAGGTGTGCAGGCCTGGTTTCACTATGTGATGGCCGGTGACTACAAGGTGCACTATAGCATCAACAGCCTGACCACGGTCGATATGTACCTGACCCGTGCGGAGTGTCTGTTGCGTGGAGGGGATGGAAACATTCCAGCTGCAATGACCATCTTGGAAAAACTGCGCATAAGGCGTATTGACCCGAATGGTTATTCTCCCTTAACGGTTGATTCCAAAGCCGATGCAATTGCTGCACTGAAGCGGGTGGCCCGGAATGAAAATTTTGCCACCTCCAAGAACTTCCTCGACATGAAGCGCTGGAACGCTTCCGAAACGGAGTGGCAGACGACCCTTACCAAAACACTGACGCTGGCACCTCAAGGCTTCATACCGCGCGGGGGCAACCCGATGAACGGCTGGGATCCCATTCCACCGGTGATGACACGGAGCTATTCGCTGCGACCCGACTCACCCCTCTGGATCTTTCCCTTTCCACAGGCAGCCACCAACTACAATCCCAACCTGACACAAAATTATTAATATCATTTTATGAAAAAAACAGCTTTTATCTCGCTTTGTTGTCTTTTGGCAATGAGCAGTTGCAAGAACGACAACAACAACGATTCGTTCACATTGAATGGTACCATCGGTGACTGGAACGATCCGGCCACACTCTACTTGAGTTATTGGAGTGAGGGTAGCGAAAAACTGGATACCACACAACTACGAAAGGGTGGTTTCTCCTTTCAGGGTGCGATCACGGAGCCGGCTCCCGCCCGTCTGATATTGGATTATACCGGTGAAGGCATGGGACCGGCGGCCCAGTCGGGGCACATCCTCTATCTCTACCTTGAAAATGGCACGGTGAAACTCACCTCCCCTGACTCTTTACAGAACAGCACATTTGTCGATTCACCCATCAACGATGAGCACCGGCAATATCTTGATTACATTGGGGGACAGATACAGGATCTGGCTGCCCGTATGAATCAGAAGGTGATGCAGGCATCTCCGGAGCAGCTGAACGACACCGCTTTCACTGCAGCGTTGAACCGGGAGTATGCACAATTGTTGGAGGAGCGTTCCAATAAGCAGCAGCAGTACGTGCGGGAGCATCCGGACTCCTATTTCAGTGTGGAGGCACTTTCGGAATCGGTTTCATCTGATTTTGATGTGGAGGTCATTGAACCACTCTTTTTATCAATCGATGAGAAGTATCGCGAAACATTTACCGGCAAAGCTTTTGCGCAACGAATAGAGGCGGCCAGAACCATTGGGATAGGCAAAACCGCACCCGACTTCACGCAAAACGACCCGGATGGCAATCCCGTTAGCCTCTCCGACTTCCAGGGGAAATATGTGCTCATCGACTTCTGGGCTTCCTGGTGTGGCCCCTGCAGACAGGAGAACCCCAATCTGGTGAAGGCATACGCAGCCTACAAGGATAAGGGCTTCGAGATCCTGGGTGTCTCATTGGACAACAAAGATGGGAGAGAGGCATGGCTGAAGGCGATTGAAAAAGATGGCCTGACCTGGACACAGGTCTCCGACCTCAACTCGTGGAACAACGAGGTGGCGCGTATGTATGGGGTCAGGGCAGTGCCGCAAAGTTACCTGATCAACCCTGAGGGGGTTATTGTTGCAGAGAACCTGAGAGGCGATCTGTTGGAAGAGAAGCTGGCCGAGATTTTCGGAGAGTAACGACTCCATTATTCATAAACCCTTTTATGCCAATATGGGTATCAGAGGGTTTATGTTTTTACTACCGGATACATATTTCTGCCATTATTTCACCCATATTTCCAGCTCTTCAAATTCAAATGCTCCGTTGCTTCGAAATCCTTCTACCACAAAGGAGACCTCGTGCATTTTGCCCATCTGCATTCCGAGTGACATCCACTTGTTGAAATGATCGGAGATATTGATTGTGCCGCTGTTACGTGTCTCTCTCCGGATGCTGAAGTATTGCTGGAAGGTGGTGTTTCCGATGATGGAGGGCTGATTCCACAGCTCATAGATATAGCCATCCTGCTCTCCGGTAATCTGTTCAGTGTCGGCACTTGTACAGAATGTCTGTGAACTGCCATTTCCGGTATTCAGAAGAGTCAAAATAATTGTAAAGCATAAAACCGGACCTGCTTTGAAGAGATTCGTTGTTTTCATCAATTTTATTTATCTATTTATTTAAACTTGTAAGCTCTCCTTATACAATTACATTGCTCCTCATTCGATACCTGATTGAATTTCTTTTCTCTTGAGAAAAATAACGAAAAGGAAACCAACGGCGCAAAAGATGACAACCAATCCAAACCAATCCCCATACTTCGTATAGAGTGTTACAATCCGTTGTGTGGGTACATCACCCAGCAAAAACGTTGCATTACCATTCGAACAGTCGGCTTCGGCCGTTACTCTGCCGTATGCATCACTGATAGTCAGTCTTCCCAACCTCGCCGTTCTGATCATTGAAAAACCGTTCTCTACACCCCTCAAAATTGCCATACGTGAATGAAGCCAATCATCTGCGACGAAATCCCATGCCGGAACTGACAGGATTGCAATACTGTCCCTTCCATATTGTTTTATATACTCCGGGAAATCAAGGTCTTTGCAAATTGCTGTTCCCATGTTGATATCCCGGAATACATAAAGTCCTAATTCCTTACCAGGAACGAACTGATCTTCCAGCACACTTACAAGATGCCTTTTGTTATAATCCATTGTGATCATCCCTTGGGCATTTAATGATAACGCGGAATTATATGCAGTTTCGTTTTTGTAGTTGGTGTAGCCGGTCACAACCTCAACATGTTCCTGTTGGGCAGTGTGACTTAAAATGTGGACGATTGCTGATTCTGTTTCTTTATTAATATTGATTGCTCTCTCTGGCAGCACAATCAATTCAGCTCCCAGCTTCGCAAGCTTGTTGATCTCCCCTGCATAGTTCCTGGCATGTTCAATCTCAGTTTCATCGTTCAGATTGCCCATCGCATGGGTTTTCTCATCCAGGACAACAAGTCCGACCGGGATCATCTCTCCATCGGAAATAGAGTTGATTCTGATCAAACCATACAGAAAAAGAGTTCCTATTAAAGTAAGGGAAGTTATCATCAACAACATTCGTTTTTGTTTTTCCTTCCAAAAGTGCAAGCAGGTTGCTATTGTTGAAGGTATGAGTGTTATAACGAACGTTATCCCTAAGAGTCCGGTGATGGATGCAATTTGAATGATGAGAAGGAAATCCATTTGCGAGTAAGCGATGCTTGCCGCTGAGCCATCCTGTGAGAACTTCATCAATAACCATTCAAATGCTGTGAAGAAAATGGGAAAGGCAAAAACTGCATACCATGCATTGGTTTTGAGGATCATTTTTCTTGTGAGTACCATAATGACAGCAAAAAACAATGGAAGAGCCACAGTAAATATGATTGCAGGTGTCAGCGTTACGACGTTCATTAGATATCCGAACCATAGTTAGAGGCTTATCCAAAGATATGTGTCCGGTCTATCAGTACTTTTTCTTTGGATTAAAGCACAGTACATCTCTCTGTATGTTAATCATGAAACATTGTATTCAACCGGATCTGCGTTTTTCCAATAGAGCGATTGCAAATTACAATCGCTCTATTGCTCCAATTACTCTTTTGACGAATGTCTACAGCGTTTTCACGGGAATACAAATATCCAGGATAAATCTACGTTTGGAGTCTTCTTCCGGCGAGTTGTAATACAACTCATATGGGTAACCATCCCCCGGTTGATATCCACTTTCAGAAAACCATAAACACATTGTATTCCAGGCTTTCTCAAATCCTTTCTCATCAATTTCAAAATGACCGACAGCATATTTGCCACTATCCAATTTCATTTTGCCGATCTCGCCATCAACCTTCACCTCTTTATCTACAGTTATACAAGCGCTTTGACGTACTTGTTCAATGGCTGTTATAGTAGGATCGTCGTGATAAACAGTGATGGTTTTAGTGTCCGGAAAATTCAACAGACCTCGTGGCCCCGCCCATTTCATAAGCTTCTCAAAAGCTTTATTGATCTGGTTAAACTGACCTGTGTGCCTACAGTATACGACATTCATTTCAGGCATTTCTTTAATCTCGATTGTTGTGTCCATAATTACTAAATTTGAGTGAATAAATTGAATAAAATTATCACCACAAAGTTGACTATTATAACCTGGACTCAGTTGATTTATCTTGCGGGCCGGTTGACCACTCTTGCTAAAATATTTACCATCTTTGGCATAAATCGCTTTTTCTGTTTCTCTGAATTCTTTGGCTGTCATCCCAAAGTATTTACGAAATGTGCGGCTAAAATGGGATACGCTCCCAAACCCGCAATTATATGCTATTTCGCTTATTGAAACATTGTCCTCATTTATGAGTTGTTGGGCTGCCTTTTCTATGCGCTTTCGTTGTATAAAAGCATTTATTGTTTCATTTGTCAACGTCGAGAAAACTCGGTGAAAATGAAACGGAGAAAAACAAGCAACTTGAGCAATTTTATCAAGCGTGATTTCTTCGTTTAAATGCTTTTCGATATAGTCCATCACTCTGTTTATTCTTGCTATGTATTCTTGTCTGCTTTTATCTTTCGCACTCATTTCTGAAACTTTTTATTTTCATAATTGATTCATATGACTATGAATTACAGGAAATAGTTTTACCCAACAGAAGGTTTTGTTAACGACCAATGACTGTGGGGATTTTCATCCTACTGAACATACCGTTTTTTAATTCTCTTTTAAATAATCATTTGTGAACATGACAGTAGTATAGGAATAATTCAGAGCAGCCAAAAAGCTATTTTGCACTTCTTCAGCACTTACTCTTTGTCCGTTAATTTCCAGGTCTTTGGTTGCACAGGCATCTCCAATCAATATGATAGTAAAGCCAAAATCTTTTGCAGCTCTTGCTGTTGCATCAACACACATATGGGTCATCATGCCACAAATAACCAAATCAGTTATTTTCTCACCCTTTAAGTAATCAAGCAATTCAGTTTCTCTAAAACTGTTTGGGTAATGCTTGACAATTATCTTCTCCTTACCTGTCGGTTTGACATTGTGATGTATCTCTGCTCCTTTTGTATCGGGCAGAAAAAAAATGGCTTTTGGGCTGTTTGCGATATGCTGTATATGAATGATTGGTAAGCTCTCTCTTCTAAATCTCTCGAGAATCAATTTGGCATTGTTACTTGCTTTGTCTGAGCCGACCAGTGTCATAGACCCTTTCTCGAAATAATCATTCTGAATATCAATAATCAGCAGTGCTGTTTTCATGTTCTGTTCTATTTGATGCTGTTGTGAAAATAGAGGATTTGTTATCAACCAACAAAACAGGAAAGCTATCATTATCTTTTTCATTTGATCTCGATTTACTTAAGCTGATTCATATCGGACGATGGTCGTCTGCATTATGATCTCTGAGTAATGGATCATTTAATGGCCGATTCATTATAAATAATACGATAACCGTCCCCCTCAACTGATAGTTTTAACCCGAATGAGTTATCCGGATTAGGGCCTCCATTTATCTTACCCGATAAGACATCACGGCTTAAAGACAACATATCTTTTATCTTATCAGAGGTTTCCACATTATTTTCGTTAAAATGTCCCGGATATAGATACCCGATTTTATCTGCTTCCATCAAAGCGCATATTTTCTCACAGGTGGCGATGAATGTAGAGAAATCCACTGACAACAACAGCAATCCTGTCCCAAATGAATCTCCACTAAAACCGTAACCTGCATTTTTATCAATAAAAGTCGTTGACCCAGGTGTATGCCCGGGCGTAAAGACCACTTCCAGTTGTCGGCCTCCTAAATCGAAAGTCTCCCCATCCTGCAAGTACTTCACCTGACCCTTGTAATCGCCCATGTAGGTGGGTATTAAAACTGTATCACCCGGATTGATATATATCTGGGAGAAACAATTTATCGAAGCGCCGGTATGATCAGGGTGTACATGGGTTGCAACCAGGGTGACCGGTTTTTTGGTAATTGATGAAACGATTTTGTCCAAATCTTTGATATTGGTTCCGGCATCAATCAAAATTGCTTTGTCGTTTCCCTCCACGAGGAACAGGCTCTCATGCCACATTACATTACCAGAGCCAACCCATGTATGCTCATCGATTTGACGAAAAACAACCTCCTCATTGCTAAACACAATACAACCCTCATTTTTTGAAGAATTTTGTGTAAACGCTGAGTTCCCAATAAGTACCAAAAAGATGAAAGAAGAGATTAACTTTTTCATTTTGAATAATATTACGCATTGAATAAAACCCGCCCACACGGGAAGCAATTAACAAAAATAGATGTTTTTTCATATAACCAATGATTTCGGGCTCAATAATTTTTGAGAATAGAAACAATGAGGTACATTTGCAGATGTTACCATACATTAAACACCTTGCAGATAAGTTCAATAATCCATTTTTTGTATAAAACATATTCATTGAGTTTAGCACGATTAATTTTTACACCATGAGACAATTTACAAGTATTACGCTCTCTCTTTTGATTGGAGTTGGGTTATTTTCTACGGGATGTAATCCGAAAAATGGGCAGAATCAGAATCCGGTAGTTGAGACTACTGCTGGTCAGGTATCCGGAAGTATCAACGATAGTGTGTATGCCTTTTTGGGTATACCCTATGCCAAAGCCGAAAGATTCATGCCACCGCAGGATCCCGATGCATGGGACAGTGTGCGTGAGTGTAACGACTTTGGTCCGGTAGCCAGACAAATCGTGCCCTGGTATCCTGATTCGGTACAAAATGAAAAGGAACTATTCAGTGTAAATGTATGGACACAGGGTGTCAATGATGGCCAGAAGCGACCGGTATTGCTCTGGTTGCATGGTGGCGGTTTTCACACCGGTGCCAGCAATGATCCCATGACATATGGTGAAGCGATGGCAAGAAAAGGGGATATCGTGATGGTATCTGTCAACCACCGGTTGAACATCCTCGGTTTTCTGGACCTCTCAGCCTGTGGCGAGAAATATGCCCAGTCAGCCAATGTGGGGATGCTCGATATTGTGAAAGCGCTTGAGTGGATCCAGAAAAACATTGAAGATTTTGGCGGCAACCCGGCCGACGTAACCATTGTTGGTGAATCGGGTGGGGGCGGTAAGGTGGGTACCATCATGTGTATGCCTGCCGCAAAGGGTATGTTCCACAAAGCAATCATACAGAGTGGAACCTTGCTCAACACAATGACCAAGGAGACATCGCAGGAGCTGGGTCTGGCTGTACTTGAACAGCTGGGTCTTACCCCCGAGGAGGTGGAGAAACTGGATACCATCCCCTACCTGGATCTGGTAAAAGCCGGTAATGAGGCGATCGCGAAGATATCCGGTCCATGGAAACCCGGATCACCCACCATGTTTGGCTTTGCCCCCTCCGCCGATGGCGTTGTCTTGCTGCAACAACCTTTCAGCCCCGGTTTTGCCGGGATCTCGAAAGAGATACCGTTGATGATGGGATCCACATTGAATGAGATGATGCCCGTCGCCTATGGTGAGAAAGAGTTGACCATGGATCAGGCCAGGGAACGCCTAGTCAAAGTGTATGGCGACAAGACCGACCAGTACATCGACCTGTTTGCCAGGGCATATCCCGATTACACGCCCCAGGATCTGCTTTCCATCGATACGGTTTTCAGGCCCTATACCATCCGTACTGCCGATGCCCGCGCACAGGAATCGAGCGCTCCGCTTTATGTCTATTTTCTGGCATGGAAAAGCCAGGTGGACAATGCCTCGAAAGGTTCTTTCCACGGACTTGATATTCCGCTGGCATTCCACAATGTCGATTTGAGAGAGGACTGGACCGGCAACACCGAAGAGGCATGGCTGTTGTCCGATAAGATGAGCTCAGCCTGGCTCAGCTTTGTAAAAACCGGGAATCCGAATGTAGAGGGACTGCTGCCCGAGTGGGAACCCTATTCGGCAGAGAATGGTGCAACAATGTATTTCGACAATGAATGCCGCATCGTCAACAACCACGACCGGGAGTTGATGCGTTTCATGGTACCTGTCGAATAATTGTCAGACAGATTTTGAGTGCCCCGCCAGTTGATACCGGTGGGGCACTATTTATTCAACATAATTAAGTAATTTTGCCGATGGCCGCATGTCATTCTTCACCGGAAGAGCTGTATACCTTGAAAGAATTAGAGAAGAAATAAATATATTATCTTATGAAAAAAATAACGATATTTCTTGTTTGCCAACTCATCGTATTGGCAGGATTTACAAAAAGTAATCAAAAAGATAATCGTTGGGAGATTAACAAAACGGGAGGGATCACCTGGAAAGTTGATTCCAGCATACCTCATCACGACCATATTGAGATGAGTGGCGAACAGATTTCCGTAGTTCTTAGATATGGAGTAGATGAAGCAGGTGCTTTTGTATTGGAACGCAGTTTTGTCTGGCCTATGTTACGAACTATACCCAATAACACGCATGCCAGTCTGATGCGACGATTTGGGTGGGATGTTGTGAGTGATATGATTACTGTGAATACAAGAAGAATTCATCAGGAGAAAGTAAATAAGATTTCTCTTGATGGTGTCATGATGGTTGACAGTGAATTGTCAGCACACCAGAACGGGAAACTGCACCTTGCCCGATATCTGTTTCCATCAACAACAGAAGCGGCTTATGGTGAAAAGTATGTACTGAAAAATGTGGGAGAACGGGCAGTTTTAGTTGAGATTCCCGATGCTAATTCAGTGATCAGGACAGATCCTGAAAAAGGAGTTGATGGTGTATACATAATTGAGGCAACGGTAACTGGTGTGCCGGGCAGATTGATTGAAGTTGGAGATTCCGTGATTTTCTACGCTGATTTCAAGGCATACAAAAATGATGACAGGGCAGGGTCGATTGATATTGAAAAGGAACTGATTAAAAGGATAGATTTGATATCGGAGTTACAAGACAACTTGGTTCTGGAGACACCTGATCCGGTAATCAATACCATGTTCTCTTTCGCGAAGATACGTGGATCTGAGAGTATTTACAAAACGAATGGTGGATATATGCACGGACCGGGGGGGGAGTCATACTATGCTGCTATCTGGGCAAATGACCAGGCAGAATATATCAACCCTTTCTTCCCTTTTTTGGGATATGAGACAGGGAATCGATCTGCATATAACTCTTTTAAGCACTTTGCCCGTTTTATGAACGACGAATATAAGCCCATACCCAGCTCTATAATAGCAGAAGGATCGGATATATGGAATGGGGCAGGAGATCGTGGCGATGGTGCTATGATAGCTTATGGTGTAGCCCGTTATGCGCTGGCAAGGGGAGATAAACAGGAGGCAATGGATTTATGGCCATTATTGGAATGGTGTCTGGAGTATTGTAGAAGAAATTTAAATGAGGATGGAGTTGTAACTTCAGATTCAGATGAACTGGAGAACCGCTTTCCATCGGGAGACGCCAACCTCGCTACTTCATCATTATATTATGATGCCTTACTCTCGGCAACCTATTTGGGAAAGGATCTGGGTAAACCGGCTTCTCAGATAAAACAATATAAGAAGCAGGCAAAGGAATTGCGTCAAGCAATAGAAGATTATTTTGGAGCGACAGTTGAAGGTTTAGAAACATACAAGTATTACAAAGAGAATGACGTGCTCCGTTCCTGGATTTGTATCCCTCTGACTGTAGGTATTTATGATCGAAAGGAAGAAACCATTGAAGCACTTTTTTCACCTCATCTTTGGACAGAAAACGGTTTACTGACTCAATCGGGAAGTGAAACGTTTTGGGATAGGTCTACCCTGTACGCCTTGCGTGGTGTATTGGCAAGTGGAGAAAAAGAAAAAGGGATGGAATACCTTAAGCATTATTCAACACAACGCTTATTGGGAGATCATGTTCCCTATGCTATTGAAGCATGGCCGGAAGGTAATCAAAGACACTTGTCCGCAGAGAGTGGACTCTATTGCCGTATTATTACGGAAGGTTTATTTGGTATTCGTCCGGTGGGGCTGAATTCATTTAAATTAAAACCTAGTTTACCTGATGGTTGGAATAAAATGAGTCTGAAGAAAATTAGAGCTTTTGATGATAGTTTCAATTTGGATATCTCCAGAGAAGGGGAAAAAATAAAAATCGATGTAATTGTTGACAATAAAACAGTCATTGAAAAAATCATTAATGAAGGGAAAGAGATTCTGGTAGTTTTACCTCAATAGAGATGACAGATAACTTACTTCTTTTGCTACCTATTCATCTTTTCAGGTTTTTAAACATGGGGACTTATTAACAGTAACTTTTTTATTTACATTGTAAGCAATATATCATTTCCATATAGCCATGCTTTTCGACAAGAACCCTATTTGTATTATCTATGACAAAGTATTTTTCAATCATATTTTCAAATTCTTGAGGCAACATATTAAACTTATCTGGTCGTCCCATACATTCCTCAATCAGCATCATAACTCTTCCGTTTGGGCTTTTGATATTTGGTATATCAAGCACAAATCTTCCGTTAGGTTTCATGATTCTATAAAATTCTTTAATTGCTACTTCAACAAATTCTTTTTCATAATACTCAAGCACTCCAACACAATCTCCAATATCAAAACAGCTATCTTCAAAGGGGGTTGAATGTACGCTACCGCAATGCAATGAACCGATTGACAATTTATTCTCTTTAACAAAATTATTAAGACGTTGAATTGTCTCTCTGCTTATATCGACACCATGATAAAGAGATGGCCATTGCCATCACATTCGGCTTTCCTCCCAAAATATTCATAATTGGCACTTCACAATATCAAACCAGTGTTTTAGCCGGACGACCGGAGGCTCATACGCACATGGGTGGTATTTACACCTAACGTTTTGCAAATATGAGGAGGCCGGGAATTCTGGGCTGCCTTCTTATCCACCGTTAGAATTTTTAAACCAAGGTACAAAACTTTCGAAAGCCACCAACCCCCGCCTTACTTATATTTGCTGTTATGGGGCGTTTTTATTTATCAGGTTTACAATAATTTTTATCAGGGTGTCTTTTTCCTCAGGATTACTTACTGCAATCATTAATGTTAATGCAACAAGAGCATTGTTGTCTATTATTTTATTACCGTCTGAGTCATATAGGATTCCGTTTCGGTCCAGGAAATAAAGGAAAATAAAGGCTGCTATTCTTTTATTTCCATCAGTGAACGAATGGTTCTTTGTAATGAAATACAACAGGTGGGCAGCTTTTTCTTCAAGAGAAGGATATAAGTCCTGTCCTTCGTGTGTCTGATATATTGTTGAAATAGAGCTTTCGAATGATCTGTCTTTCTCCTGTCCAAAAAGGTCTGTTGTATTATAAGCAGACCTAACTTTGTTGATCAGCTTCTTTGACTCAGTATATGTAATTTGATATGTTTCTTTGGTTTTACCCTTTGGTATTTCTAGTTTCTGATAATCATATTGATCTAATAAGTCCAAAGCATATGAGTAATCAGAAATTAGTTTTAATAGGGCTTCTCCCTCGTCACCACTTAATCTCTTTTGGTCTAATACACTTTCGATTATTTTTACAGTGTTCTGAAGTTCCTTAAGTTTTTCAGCCTGAAGCTTTAATCTTTTTTCATTTATTGAGTAACCTTTGACCAGATAATCCTTTAATACTTTATTAGCCCATATTCTGAATTGAGTACCTCTTTTAGAATTTACTCGATAACCTACAGATATTATTGCATCAAGATTGTAGAATTTTATTTTTCGCTTTACCTTCCTGTTCCCTTCAATTTGAACTACCGAGGATTCCTCGGTAGTTGCATCTTCCTCTAGCTCACTCGTTTTGTATATGTTTTTCAGATGCAGGCCAATTGTATCTGTATCTTTATCGAAAAGCTCAGCCATTTGCTTTTGAGACAACCATACAGTTTCATCGCTGAGCTTTACTTCTATTTCAGTTTGGCCTCCTTCTAGCTGATAAATTTTTATCTCGGAGCTGTTCATTAAATTTTATTTTCAAAGATACCAATTATCCAATACAGGCGCTCTTTTATTAATGTCCCATAACGCCGAGCACTAAGTGCATACCCGATAGGGTTGCGCTTAGTGCATGTTATCGCCTGGTTGTTTATGTTTCAGTCAACAAAGGTTTCTTTTATTACTGATTTAACTTCCAAAATCTCACTTTTATT
>DURL01000032.1 GCA_012837345.1 Bacteroidales bacterium | reverse complement strand
TGGCGTGCATCGTAATATTTCTTGCGATGCTCCTCCACGATCTCCTTCACCTCCTCAGCGCTCTTCACCGGAACAATGTGCGAGATAAACTTGCTCTTCTTCTCGGTGAGATACCCCTCTGCCGGATGTTCAATGGTCTTATAGAAATCCTCCATACCCCAAAATTAGTAAAAAGGGTTGGAAAGGTTTTGAGATCTTCACAAAAAACAGATGTAATAACCCTCTTACCCCATGCGATAGCTTCAAATATATGTGTTTGAAGAAATGAACAAAACCGGAAGTTACAGGAAAATCTGAAAGATATCGCATGCACTGGTAATGCTGACTCCATCGTCAATTTCTAAATCTAATACAAGAATATCGGGCTTGAATTTGCAAACAATCCGGATTTGAATCCCATGAGTTTATTGAAACGGACACATAAATTACACATTTAAGACATATACACATTTTTTACTCTTTTTTTTTGTTTTATTATATTGATAGTGATATGGAATATCGTTTTGTGTAATATTTTTGTGTAATATAATCAATTTCAATTTTATTCTATTCTTTTACTTATATTTTCAAAGCAATGAATTAAAGACATTACATTGTTATGATAGAAAATCTCCAATTGAAAAAATAAAAAGAGATTGGATTTGCTACCTAACTTTAAAAAAAAGAACCTATTCGCATAGAGTTGCGACAATCCACGGAAAAATTCAATATTTCGGATACATATATCACCCAGATACTCACTTATATCAAGAAAAACATAACAAAAGAGATATCAATTGAAGCCTTAACCGAAGTTGTACCCCTTTCCAGAAGAAATCTGGAAAAAAAATTCAGGGAAGCAACAGGTTCCAGTGTATATCAATACATATTAGATAAGAAGATTGAGTATATCTCAAATGAATTGCTGACTACCGAAAAGAGCCTGCTGGATATTGCAATCGAAATAGGCTTTAACGACGTTAGAAATGTCTATCGGTTGTTTAAACATAAAACCGGTTATACTCCAATGAATTTTAGGAGTAAATTTTCACAGAAAGGTGATTACTGACTTTGACATCAATGATATATCTCCTTGTTGTATCCTCTGATAATGAAATGATGTACACCACTGCCGGTATTTCTGCCCGATTTGTCACCCGGAAGGAAAACGGTTGCTGTGCAATTGACCGGGATATCGACTGCCAGTATGAAGAGTTCTTCCTCTATTTCCCAGTCTACGGAGATCTTTCCGTAAGGGGTCTCATAGGCGGCTTTTACAAATGTGAGGTCGCCCACCGGTTGGGGTGCAATGACAATATGACGAAATCCCTCCTCATTTTTGTTCTCACTGCGGATACCAGCCAGTGTCTTGTAAAACCACTCTTCAATCTGTCCCATCATGAAATGGTTCCAGGAGTTGCCATTTCGGGGATCCCACTGTTCGGTCAGGGTTGTTGCCCCAAACTGTATCTGAAAACCATATCCGGGTACCTCCTTGTGGTTGTGCATTTTATACATCACCTCATTGAGCCCGTTTTCCGCAAGCACCTGAAAGAGATACCGGTTGCCCACATCCCCTGTGGTCAGTCTATACCCATGCTTTTCGATATCTTTCACCAGGTTCCGGAGTACTGCTTGCCTCTCTTCCGGGGGCACTACGCCTATGAAGAGTGACATGGCATTGGATGCCTGGCTACCGGTGCCATACTGTTTGGTTTCGGAGTTGAAGAAGGTTTTGTTGTAGGCATCCTTCACCTTTTCCTGCAAGCTGCTGTAGAACTGCAGATCATCGCTCTTACCCAGCATTTTGGCGGCTTGTACCAGGTAGTCGATATCCATGAAATAATGCATGGTGGCGGAAAGAGCAATGGGGGTGTTCCTGGATGGCCCGGCCGAAAAATCCTTGTTGTAATCATACCAGTCGCCCAGTCCGTGTGAAACGATATGACCGGTGGCAGTAGATGTGAGATAATCGACATACCTTTTCATCACATCATAATAGGCTTCAATCAGCGATCTGTCACCGTAATAGTGATAATAGAGAAATGGCAGCAGTACGGCACTGCTTCCCCACTCGGGGGAATCCCTGAACCCACCGCTGAAGATCACATACTCGGGGGCAATATCGGGTACCAGTCCGCTGGGTAGCTGGGCATCACGGATATCCTGCATGATTTTGGGTGCGAAGGAGGCCAGGTCGAAATTGTAGGCAAGTCCCGGTCCGTTCAGATGAATCTCTTCGAGCCATCCCAGTTTTTCCCGGTGGGGACAATCGGTGAAGACAGCATGCATATTGCTTTTCATCGCGTTGAGTATGATCCGGTGGGCGTCATTGAAGATATCATTGGAGCAGTGGAAGGATCCGCTCTCCGGTGCAGCATTGTATACAAAGGCAGATTGCAGCTCCCTGATAAGAGGGATCTCTCTTTCATCTTTTGATCCGACAGGTTTGGCCCCCTCTACTTGGATATAACGAAAGCCATAGTAGCTGAACCGAGGGTGCCAAAGCTCCTCCCCGTCGCCCTTGAGGGTATAGTCGTAATAGTGGGGAGCACCCGACTGGGATTGATTGACCGTACCATCCGGATGCAGGTTCTCGCCTACGATCATCCTGACCTTGTCTCCAGCTTTCCCGGAGACCCTGATTACCGGAAAGCCCGACAAATTCTGTCCCATATCGAACAGATAGCTCCCACCGACAGGGTTGGCCGTTTTCACCGGAAAACGTTCCATCACCCTGACGGGATGAGCTGTCTGGGGTCTCAGTCTGCCTGTTGGTGCTTCCTGAATAACAACGGCCTCCCACGAAGAGGCATCGAACCGGGGTTGATCCCATCCCGTCTGCTCCAGGGTGGCATCGTAATCCTCTCCGCCATACATGTCATTGAATGTGAGTGGGCTGGGTGAGTATTGCCACGACTTGTCGGAAACGATTGTTTGCCGGGAGCCATCCCGGAAGGTGATTGCCATCTTCAGGAAGAGGGTGGGAGGGCCGAAGCTGACCTGCATTTTTACATACCTTCCTCCCTGTTGGTTATAAAAACCGTTCCCCAGCAGGACGCCGATGGCGTTCTCCTTTTGCAACTGCCGGGTCACATCGTACACATTGTAGTATACTGTCTTGTCATAATCACTCCACATGGGATTGAACATTGAGTCGCCGATCTTTTGTCCGTTTATCGAGAGTTCGTAATGACCCAGGCCGGAAACATAGACAACAGCCTCTGCAATCTCTTTGTCAAATGAAAATTCTCTTCTCAGCAGGATACTCCGTCTGGAGAGGGGGTGGGTCTGCTGCCATCTTTTGCCCTCTTCGGATGATGGCTTCACACCATGATAGTTGCGCCCCTGAGGAATGTGAGCCTCTTCGCGCCGGATGGCACCTATCCACTCCGCACCTGCCTCCAGATTGTCCGGAGCCATCCGGAAGGTTCCCGGCTCACTCCACTCCGTGCGATTTCCCTTGTTATCCCAGATTCTGACCCTCCACCGGTATTTTTCACCCGCCTTCAAGGTGGCTTTTCCCTGGTAGGGTACCTGTTGACTTTGGTCTGATTTCACCCTGCCTGAATTCCATATCCTGCCTGTTTTCTTGCCTGTAGCCTGGTAAATCTCAATCTGGTAGGCTGTCTGTGATATTCCTGTTGCCTCGGCAGTGATGCGCCAGCCGAAGCGCGGTGTGGCGATGGAGACGACAGGGGGATTGACCCGGTATTCGCAAGTGGGTTGGTAAACCGAAATGGGATTACCCAGTGAAAAGAGTGAGATACAGCACAGAAGGGAAGATAGCAAAGTTTTCATTGATTGCGGTTTAAGATCTGTTTTGGAATATTTTCGGGTATTTTCTGATAAAATATACGGGAGTACAGCTCCAGGCATGACAATAACTGTTTATCGGAAAGAAGTTGTAGGGAGATAGAAAATCGTCTTCAGGGTCATAGGCTTCCCAAAAAGTGTCAGCTCCTTTCTGGATCATACCCCCCCAGTAATCTATCATCTTTTCCCTGGCTTTTGTGTTGAGACCACTCTCTATGAGCGCTTCAATGTAATAATGGTACAGATAGGGCGTACCCGGCTTACATGCATCCTCCATCTGTTCAAGTGCTACAAGTGCCTGCTCTGCTTCTTCCCTGCTGGCGACGCCACTCAGGATCATCCAAATCTGAGATGCATAGGAGATCTGCGGGTTGAGTAAGCCTTTGAATAAGCCACTTTTTTTGTCAAAGTAATTGACATGTGCGGCTTTTTTCATTTTGCGTATCAACATGGGCAGATGCTTCAGCTCATCTTCCTTTCCCAGCAGTCTAGCCAGATGGTAACTCTGCTCCAGGGCAAAGATGGAGACACCCTGCAGTGACACCTCTTTGTGTAGTTCTTTTCGCCAGTCGATAAATATCCACCACTGCTGGTTGGCTCTCTCGAAATCCATCAATCCTTGATCTGTCAGGTATGTATCGATTATATCCAATTGTCTTTTTGCTACCGGCCATAGTGACAATGCAGTCTCCCTGTCGCCGGTTGCCTCAAGATAATCTCTTAGGGTAACATTGAACAGCAATGCATATTCGAGTAAGAATCGTCTGCTGTCGGCATGAGGAGTAGGTTTCTCATAGAGACAGGGATGCAGGTAGCCGTTCGGATGACTCAGACCTGCAATAAGATAGAGAGACCTTCTTGTCAGATCCTGTTGCTGAAACGAGTAATTGTTGCTCATAGCTTGAAGATAGAGGTCGCCAATCCAGAGTCGCTGATCTCTTTTTGGACCATCTTCAAAGACTGTTTGCATACACTCCCTGAGGGTATGTAGTCCTACGCGATCAATTTCCCGGATCATCTCATTGCAGTTCTCAGGAAGGGGTTTGGGAGGATATTGAGCGGATGTGAGTGCCTCACACTCCATAGAAGAGATCATAAATGGATAAGCGGGATTACCCATTACCTCAATTTTGAGATACCTGAAGGATACTCTTCTGGAGATTTTGATGGTTGCCGGCATATGCATTACAGTTATGATTTCATCCTGCAGCCAGGATCTGTTTAATCCTCCTGGAAAAGGGTCGAAGGGAGTTGCCAGTTCTGCAGGAACTTCCCCGAATGTTATCTTAAGTCGCAGTGGTGAGTCCGGTGTAATGGCCGATGGCGTGATGTCACAGCTGAAAAAGCCGGTGATGTGTTCTCCAAAGTCGATCATCACCGGTTGTGTTTTGTTGAATGGTCTGGTGAAGAGTGAATCGGCCGTTGAGACTGATATGGCTTTCCATCCCTGAAATGCTTCCGGATTCTTCCTTATCTCAATGATATTCAATGGTTTTTGGATGCTTCTCGCCAGTGACGGCATATTCTTTTCAGCCTTTTGAAGCCATTCTGAACGATATGCTTTGAAGTAGTCATCGCTTTGTGCCTTCGTGTTAGACGACAGGAAAAGAAGCATGGAGGAAATCGTGAAAATGTGAATCAGTTTATACGTGTTCATAATTTCAAATTTGAATCATCTGTGTCAAAGATATATTATCGTGGGTTCAGGATAAGATAAATTTAGAACAAGTTGTGATATGATGACCTGTTTCTACGTTTGAACTGCTCCTCTAAACTATTGCTCCACAGTGAACACCCATCTGCCTGAACCCAGGTTTTCAATTACCGAAAAGTCGCCATCCCTTTTATATGGAACCGGTTTGTGATTCATTTCCACTTTCTGTTTCCTTGCATAGTAAGGTAGATAGATGTCAGCTGAACTATTTGCCGGAATGGTTACTTCCAGCATAAATGATTGGTCTTTCACCTGCGAAAATTTTACCTGTATATCACCCCGTAAGGTAGGATGCTTTATCTCTGCCGATGCCAGCGAACCGGGTTGGGGTTTGATCCGGATTTTTTCAAAACCGGCCTCGACGGGTTCTATCCCCATCAGTTTGCGCGGGATCAGGTTTGCCGGAGCAGCACCCCAGGCATGGTTCCAGTCCTGGTTGGGTTTGTATTTGTTGTCCCATGCTTCCAGGGTAATGGTCGATCCTACCCGGATCATGTTGTACCAGCTTCTCTCACCGGTGGATGTCAGCAGTTCCAGTCCATAATCTGCCTCGTGGGCATTGTAGATGGCCTCGAGCAGAAATTGTGACCCGTATACGCTGCAAGCCATCCCGCGTGAGCGGATAAATTCAGAGACACTTTTGATATGCTTTTCAGGCACCAGTCCGAACGCAAGTGGAAACATGTTCGCATGAAGTGATGCGTGTCCAGTACCGATGCCATCCATATAGACACCTCTCTTCTTGTCGAATAGGTGATTGTTGAAGGATCGTTTCAGCCGGGCAGCACGTTCAGAGTAAAACTGTTGATCATTTGTTTCTCCCAAAACCTCTGCAATCCGGGCCATCAATGTGAGTGCCCTGTAGTGATATGCATTGACCACCGTGTTCACATCGGTAAAGACGAATCCGTCGGTTTCACCTCCCTCTTCCTTTTCCAGCCCGAGGATACCGGTATGGGGCCAGTCCACAATGTCACGCAATTTCCCTTTGAAGTGGATGGATTCCAGTACAGAAGGTGTGACCTTTCCGGTGCGTGTGCTTATAAAGCCCTTCTCGTCGGCGAGCAGGGTTAATGTTTTGGCTTTGAGATCTTCGTAAAAATGCTCCATGGATAGTTTGTTCCCGGTATACATATAATCCTCCCACGCCATCAGTACCGACTGCAGGATCCATTCTGTTGGCCATGTGGGATGGTGTATCAGATACTCATGTGTATAACGTGCCATACCGTATTCACGTGCCACAGCGTAATGTGAAAGCTGGTTAATCAGCGCGTCCGCTTCATAGGGAATCCTTTCCCGGTCCCCGTCGATATAAACGCCCGTGAACGATGTGGCCTTGATGGAGTATTTGCAGATCTCCCATACCCGGTTCAGTACCGAGTCGGAACTGTGAAAATGGGATTCATGCTCATTAAAAGGATAGAAAGCTGTTTCCCTCACCAGCTCTTTTTCCTGCAAAGGATGGGTGTAGTTCTCGATTTCACAGTAGCGGAAAGGGGTGACTTCCCCAATGTAATCGGGCATCAGCACTGCCTGGGCCCCGATGTTTCGTTTGTCGGGACGAATGGTGATCAGATAGGTATTCCAGCCTTGTTGGGGTTTCACCATGTAACGGGAATAACGGATGCTACCCCCCGGTGTGCGATCGACTCTTCCGTTTTTCACCGCTTCACCCAAATGAATCAGTACGCTGTCCGTACCACTTTCGGAATAAAGGGTGACCCGCAATCTTCCGAAGGCTGCTTTCCCGAAATCTGACAAATAGCTGTTTTCATCCACCTTTACGAGTCGGGTCGGGTAATCGTCTTTTTTTTGGATGGGATGTCTCTCCGTTGCATAACCTACAAGGGTGTCATCCGTCTTGAAACGCGCTACATCCGAGTAAGCGGATTCATGGCCATGATTATCCCATGTCTTCACTTTCCAGAAGTAGACCTTTTCGGGTTCGAGTTGTTTCCCTTCATACAAAATGTTAAGTGACTGGTCACTGTTTATTCTGCCACTGTCCCAGAAATCGGCAGAGTCGGTTTCCAATAGTTTCCAATCTGATGCCACCAGTATCCTGAATGCCGTTTGGGTCGTGTTGTGTTTTTCGGAGCTGACGATCCACCCGAATCCGGGCTGCAAGCGGTTTATTTCGGTGAATTGGTAGTTTTCTCTCTGATTGACGGCATCCTCAAGTTCTGTCGCAGTGGGGTATCCATTTACATATACCTGTTGAGGTTGTGAAAGCAGATTCAGGGTTAATCCATATGGAGCCGATTGAGACTGGGCTCCGGTCCCAAAGAATAACAGTAAACCAACAATAGATGTCAGGATTTTTTTTTCGCTCTCCATATTGTGTTTCAGATATTGTTTCTGTTTGCCTTGTGGATTTCCGTGGGTAATGGATGACAAAGATAACCATTTCCACTTATTGAACAACGTTTTTTTTGCATGCTGGAAAAGTGGAAGATCATCATCGCCATAAGCATCCAACCAGATTTGCAAATATAGTATAAACGTGAGTTCGGGATAACATATTATCCCCAAATGGTTAATTGACTTGACTTTTCCACTTCAAATTTGATTGAAGGCTTTTTGGAAAAGAAACAATATGCCACCAATGCAGCAATTATGTTCATGAT
>DURL01000031.1 GCA_012837345.1 Bacteroidales bacterium | reverse complement strand
TCTTCCTGGGTTTTTTTGAGGGAGAGCGCAGACGTCGTCGCGAAGAGACACTGTTGATGGTGAGCGATTTGAATGAACAGATCGCCTATCTGCGCACTTCGGTAATCGGACTATTGATTGAGGAGTGTGCATCGGTCTTTATGGAGAATGAATCAGATATCCTCTCCGGATCTTTCAGCGGCACACTGATCAAGCATCTGTCGCCTGCTGTTGCGGCTGCATACAGTGCCTGTTCCAGTTTTGCCGTGCAACATATCTATCGCTCCCGGGATGTGCTCGATATCGAGCTGGCAGGTTACCGGATCATCGGATTCCTGTTGGAGGTGTTCACCGATGCCATCCGCAAGCCGGAGCACGCTTATTCCACCCTCTTGTTGAACCGGTTACCCGATCAGTATGAGGTAGATGCGCCCACGCTCTATGGCAAGCTGCAGGCATTAATTGACTTTGTGTCCGGGATGACAGATGTCTACGCACTCGATCTATATCGAAAGATTACGGGCATGGGGTTACCGGCAGTGTGAGATTGCTTACAATTTGATTAAAAAGAAATATTTTTGATTTTTTATTGAAATAATTTGGCGGGGTTTGATTTCTTTTTTATATTTGCCCCGTGGTTTTTTCATAATAGTATTAGATTTAAGGTTAACATGATTGGCAGGATGTCGAGAGACATTCTGCCATGTTCGTTCAGGAGAGCCTCTTTTGCGATGGCATCATGCGGCCGATACCTAAAATAAAAGCCCACTTCCCGACAGATATATGATAAAGTTTTTTTATTTTTGTAAAATAAAGTAACAATGCATGCGAAAGTCAGTTCTTCTATTCTTTCTGCTCTCTCTCCTCTCACTCCTTATGATCCATTGTAACAGGAGGGCGGAGAGTCAGCTGCATGAAAGGCTCTCCCAGATGGCTAAGGAGCTCAACGAGTCGACACCGGTGATGCTCGATAGCTATACCCGTTTCGATGAGGCTACAGTCACCAAAGAGAATCTCTTTCGTTACCGTTACACCGTATTGAATACACACAACCCTGATTCCCTCTTGTCAGATCGGCTGCAGACGCTCACCGATAATATTCGGATCATGTTCTCCACCAACGACGAGCTGGCAATCTTCAGAGAAAATAATGTTGTGCTGGAGTATGTATACAATGACGAGCAGCAGCAGACGATTCGTACTATCACCATCAAACCCGAAGATTACCAATAAAAACATTATCCTATGAACCGCTATTTTTACATCGACACGGAAGGGAAACAGAAAGGCACCTTCTCCCCCGAAGAGCTCAGACAGGAACCGGTCAAACGTGATACCCTGGTATGGACGCAGGGCATGGAACAATGGAAACGGGCAGAAGAGGTGGCTGAACTGAGTCTTCTGTTCGATCCCACATCCTCAATGCAAGCACCTACTATGGCTGCTCCCCAAACTTCAGCCGCTCCCACACCTCAAGCACAGCAAATGATGCCCAAGAGCTGGATGGTTGAATCGATTCTGGTCACCATCCTCCCTTTTATGCTTTGCAGCAGTTTCTTTAGTCTCTTGGGTATCATCGCCATCGTCTACGCCGCACAGGTGGAGTCTTTCTTCAACCGGGGTGATTATGCCGCTGCTGTCGAAGCCTCACATGCTGCAGGTAAGTGGACACGGATAGCCATGTGGATCGCCATCGGCTGGGTGTTGCTAATCATCATCGCCATCATCCTGATGTTTGTTTTTGTAGGATCGATGGCCGGACTGGGAGAATTGCTGAACACATAACGGAAAGAAATACATATAGATGGAAGATCAATTGAACAATCATGGCAGGGATCTCAATGAGATGCCCCCACCCATTCCCCCTGTCTCATCGGGCGTACAGGATGAGATGCCCCCCTTGAAACCAAACAATTGGCTCTGGCAGTCTATCGTGGCTACCGTCCTTTGCTGTCTCCCCTTCGGAATCGTGGGGATTGTATACGCCGCAAAGGTTGATTCTCACTACTTCAGTGGCCGGTATGAGGAGGCTTCACGGGCTGCACGCACGGCTAAACTGTGGACCCTGATCGCCTTTGGTGCCGGACTGCTTTATCTAGTCTTATGGATTGTCCTGATGGTCTCGGGTCTGCTACCCAGCACGATGGAACAGATCATCGAAAACAGCGCCAGCGGATACAACTTCTGATTGTCTGGTTGCTTGTGGTGAAAAAGATTGTAAAAAGAGGAATGGTCACTGCCCTGTTGCTGCTGCTGCCGGTAGTGCTATTCCTCTATTATTCATTCGACCCTGCCACCGATCCCTTCTTTCCGATCTGCCCCTTCCGGGCAGTAACAGGACTGGAATGTCCCGGCTGCGGTTCGCAGCGCGCGATACACAGCCTGCTACACCTTCACCCGGGTGATGCGCTGGCCTACAATGCCCTGATGGTGCTGGCGCTGCCCTATATCTTGTTGGGTTTCTGGCTGGAGTGGCTGGGTGGGGGTAAACGTTATCCCCGCCTGCAGCGCTTCCTTTTCGGAAGATGGTCTGCACTGGTTGTATTGCTGCTGGTGCTCTCCTTCTGGATAGGCAGGAATGTTTTCTGAGATGTTTCCTCAGCTTAGCTTCTCCTTCAGGTAACGGCCGGTGTGTGAGGCTGCTGTTGCTGCCACCTCCTCGGGTGTGCCTTTGCATACAACATATCCGCCAGCTTTCCCCCCTTCGGGACCAATATCAATGATGTGGTCGGCACATTTGATCACCTCCATGTTGTGCTCGATGACCAGTACGGTGTGTCCTCTCTCCAGCAGTGCATCAAACGCTTTGAGGAGGGTTTTGATGTCATGGAAATGGAGTCCCGTGGTGGGCTCGTCGAAGATGAAGAGGGTGGGTTGCGATTTCTCCTCACCCAGGTAGTAGGCCAGCTTCACCCGCTGGTTCTCCCCGCCCGAGAGGGTGGAGGAGGATTGCCCCAGCTTCAGGTAACCGAGTCCCACATCCTGCAACGGCTGCATCTTTTTCACGATCTTCCTCTCAGTAGCCCCTTTCTGCTGGCTGAAGAACTCGATAGCCTGGTTCACCGTCATCTCCAGCACATCATAGATGCTCTTACCCTTGTATTCGATCTCCAGTACTTCGGGTGAGAAACGTTTGCCGTGGCAGGACTCGCACTCCAGCCGTATGTCGGCCATGAACTGCATCTCCACGGTGATGGTCCCATCACCTTTGCACTCCTCACAACGCCCTCCCTCCACGTTGAAGGAGAAGTAGGCGGGTGTGAAGTTGAGTTGTTTGGCCAGCGGCTGGGATGCATAGAGTTTGCGGATCTCGTCGAACGCCTTGAGATAGGTGACCGGGTTGGAGCGGGAGGATTTGCCGATGGGATTCTGGTCCACATACTCCACCCCTTTCATCAGGTTGAGGTCGCCACCGATGCCGTTGAACTCGGCCCGTTCCAGGGCTGTTCCCTTGTAATGGTGCTGCAGGGCGTTGTAAAGCACATCATTCACCAGTGACGACTTGCCGGAGCCACTCACACCGGTGACCACGGTCATCACATGCAGGGGGAACTTCACGTCGATATTCTTCAGGTTGTTTTGCCGTGCCCCCTTCACCTCGATGTAGTTGTTCCATCTTCGGCGCGTGGCGGGTAGCTCTATCAGCTCCTCACCGGTGAGGTATTTCACCGTGTAGCTTCCGCTCTTCTCCTGCAGATCAGCCACGGCCCCCTGGTAGACCACCTCACCGCCCAGCCGTCCCGCCTTGGGACCGATGTCAATGATGTGATCGGCAGCGCGGATGATCTCCTCGTCATGTTCCACCACCACCACGGTGTTACCCAGTTGCTGAAGGTCACGCAACACCCCGATCAGCAGGCCGGTATCACGTGAGTGAAGACCAATGCTGGGCTCGTCGAGGATGTAGAGCGATCCCACCAGGCTGCTGCCCAGCGAGGAGGCCAGGTTGATCCGCTGGCTCTCGCCACCCGAGAGGGTGTTGGAGAGACGGTTGAGGGTGAGGTAACCCAGCCCCACGTTGATCAGGAATTGCAACCGGTTGTGGATCTCTGTCAGCAGCCTCTCAGCGACGGTGGCGTCTGTTTCGTTGAGCGTGAGTTTGTCGAAGAAATCTTTCAACTCTGTCACCGGCATCAACACCAGGTCCGAGACCGACTTGCCGCCGATCTTCACATAGAGCGCTTCAGGCTTCAACCTGGCTCCCTTGCAGAGAGGACAGTCGGTTTTGCCGCGGTAGCGGGCCAGCATCACCCGGTACTGTATCTTGTAGAGGTTCTTCTCCAGCATGGCGAAGAAGTCGTTGATGCCGTAGAGCTCCTGGTCGTGGCACCCATTCCAGAGGAGTCCCTTTTCCTCCTCTGTAAGGTCGTAGTAGGCACGATGGATTGGGAAATCTACCTTATAGGCATTGTGTACGAATTCTCGGCGCCACTCGCTCATCTTCTCTCCCCGCCAGCACTGTACGCACTCCTCCTGTAGGGAGAGGCTCTTGTCGGGGATAACCAGGTTCTCATCGATGCCCATCACCTTGCCGAACCCCTCGCACTTGGGACAGGCCCCGACGGGACTATTGAAGTTGAACATCATCTCGGTTGGCTCCTCGAAGGTGATGCCATCCGCCTCAAACCGGTTGGAGAAGGTGAAGCTTTCTATCCCCTCTTCACCCCAGAAGCGGACGATACACTCCCCGTCACCCTCCAGAAAGGCAGTCTCCACTGAGTCGGAGAGTCGGTTAACCGTTGCCTTGTCGGAGGAGCAGGAGAGACGGTCGATCACCAGTAGCACCTCCTCTGCCGGGGGTTGTTGCTTTTGTTCCAGTAGCTCGTCGATACGGTAGAATTGTTCCCCCACATCCACACGGCTGAAACCCTCCTTCATCAGTATATCGAGCTGCTCCTGCAGGTTGCGTCCGTTGCGCAACTGGATGGAGGAGAGCACCGCCATCCGCGTACCGGGTCGGTACTCCTTCATCTTCTCCACCACATCCTGCACATAGTGCCGTTTCACCTCTTCTCCCGAAACAGGTGAGAGGGTTCTGCCGATGCGTGCATAGAGCAGTCGCAGGTACTCATAGATCTCGGTGGAGGTGCCCACGGTGGAGCGGGGATTGCGCGTGGTGGTCTTCTGTTCGATGGCAATGGCGGGTGGGATGCCTCTGATCTGGTCACATTCCGGTTTGTTCATCCTGCCCAGGAACTGACGGGCGTAGGCCGAGAGGCTCTCCACATAGCGACGTTGTCCCTCTGCATAGAGGGTGTCGAAGGCGAGAGAGGATTTGCCCGATCCGGAGAGACCCGTGATGACGATGAAACTGTTACGGGGGATGGTTACGTCTATGTTCTTGAGGTTGTTGACGCGTGCGCCAATGATCTCGATCTGTTTGGAATTGCTCATACCACTGTTTAATAACCAGCAAAGATAATCACTTTGGAGGCTTCAAAAAAGAAAGGAAGGGTCAAATAAATCAAATATTTTTATTTATTTTTGTACAGGATAGGGGTGGTCTATGTTTCATTCACTCTGGTACGAAAACCAAAAAGTAACTCCAATGACAGATTTTATCTCCGAATTGCAGCATGAGTTTGCATTGCCGTTTACCAACCCGGTTCTTATCTTTACCATCCTACTGATGATTGTCCTGTTGGCACCTATCCTGCTCAAGCGGATCAATGTGCCCAGCATCATCGGACTGATCATTGCCGGTGTGCTGATCGGACCCCATGGTCTTAACTGGATCGACAACACCCATGGGGGTGTGGAAATGTTCTCCTCCATCGGTCTGCTTTACATCATGTTCATCGTGGGACTTGAACTGGATCTGGGGGAGTTTATGGAGAACAAGAACAAGAGCCTGTTGTTCGGTTTCTATACCTTTATCATACCCCTAATCATCGGATTTCCCGTCTGTTATTACCTGCTAGGCTACGAAGCAAGTGCCAGCTTTCTCACTGCCAGCATGTTTGCTACCCATACGTTGGTGGCCTATCCCATTGTCAGTCGTTTGGGCATCGCGCGCAACCAGGCTGTAGCTGTCACCGTGGGGGGGACCATTCTCACCGACACCGCGGTGCTGATCATCCTCGCCGTGGTATTGTCGGGCAGTAACGGGAGCCTGGATTTCAGTTTCCTCGTGAGACTCCTTCTCTCACTCGTTATTTTCTCCGCTCTTATCTTCCTGGTGGTGCCCCGCATCGCCCGATGGTTCTTCCAGTACTCCGAATCGGAGAAGTACTCCAACTACATCTTCGTGATGCTGATCGTATTTGCTTCCGGCTTCCTGGTGGAGTTGGGAGGCATTGAGCCAATCATTGGTGCTTTTGCCGCGGGGCTGGCCCTCAACAGGCTGATACCGCATTCCTCGGCATTGATGAACCGGATTGAGTTTTTCGGGAATGCCCTCTTTATCCCGGTGTTCCTCATCTCGGTAGGGATGCTGGTAGATGTGTCAGTTGTCTTTCAGGGACCCCGTACCCTGGTGGTGGCAGTATCACTCACATTGGCTGCACTGGCAGGCAAGTGGCTGGCAGCATGGGCTACACAGAAGAGCTTTCGATTCACCTCCACCCAGCGGACACTGATCTACGGCCTCAGCAGCTCCCACGCGGCAGCAACGCTGGCAGTGATCATTGTGGGTTACAGGGCAGGCATCATTGATGAGTACATCCTCAACGGCACGATCATCCTGATCCTGATCACTTGTATCGTCGCATCGGTCTACACACAAAAGTCTGCCAGAAAAATCGCTCTCAGTGAAGAGAACGCACCCCTTACGCCCTCCTCCATGGGAGAGTTTGCACAAGAGAAGATTCTGGTACCGATTGCCAATCCCTCGCATATCGGTCACCATGTAGAACTGGCCCTGTTAATGAAAGACAAGAAGTCGATCAACCCCATCTCACTGCTGGGCGTCGTACCCAACAATAGAGAAGCGGAGAAGAACATCGTCAGCTTCCGCAAGAAACTGCAGGAGTTTGTGGCCACAGCAAAGGCTGCAGAGGTAAATGTGGATATTCTCACCACTATTGACCACAACCCTGCCGATGGGATCGTGCGCATTGCCCGTGAAACCATGTCGGACATCGTCATCATGGGGTGGCCCGGCAAGGCCGGATTGTGGGATAAGCTGTTGGGGGAGAAGGTGGACCTGGTGGTGAAGAATATGGATAAGAACCTTTTTATTTGTCATATCGAACAGAATCTGATCACCCACAAACGGATTGTGGTGATCTCACCACCCTCGGCGGAAAAGGAGGAGGGATTCGGAATGTGGGTCGACAAAGTGGCCAAACTATCCTCTGAGCTTTCCATCCCGGTATTGCACCTTGGACACCCTGAGACGCAGCAGTTGATGGCAGGCTATAAAAAGGCAGGCAACTTCACCTTCAAACCCTTCACCGACTGGGACAACCCCCTTTCCTGTGGTGACCGGATCCGAAAAGATGACATGGTGATTCTGATCTCTGCTCATGTGGGTTACATCTCCCATCTCCCTATTATGGAGAGCCTCCCCACGCGCCTGGAGAATCGTTTCCCCGATCACAGCCGCATCGTGGTCTATCCCAAGCAGCAACTGGCTGATCAGCTCCTGGGTAGCGATGACTATATTTTTATTCCCTGACATAACCGTTTCGCTGAATTGATGAAAAAGATATTTTTGCTGATTCCCTCCTTGTCTCTTTTGTGGTTGTTCGTTGCCTGTGGTACCGCACGTCACCTGCCGACCGGTGCAACGCTTGATGCGCCCAAGCGTGAGTTCAGAGGCGCCTGGATACAGACAGTGGGACAGTCACGTTACCGCCAGATGAACAGCGCCGCCATGAAGCATTACCTGAGTGAAGTGGTACGCAAGCTCGACGAAGCGGGCATCAATGCGGTGATTTTTCAGGTGCGTCCCGAGGCGGATGCTTTTTATCAGTCTGAACTGGAGCCATGGAGCCGTTTCCTAACCGGTGAACAGGGCAAGGCTCCCGATGATCCAACCTTCGATCCGCTGACGTTTTTGGTTGATGAGTGCCATAAACGGGGTATGGAACTGCATGCCTGGCTCAACCCTTATCGTGTAAAGACCAATATAAGCAACAGTCTTGCTGCCGGTCATCTCTATCATCGTCATCCGGAGCGCTTTGTGCGTTACGGCAACCAGCTCTTCTTCGACCCAGGCCTGCCGGAAAACAGGAGCTTCATCTGCGAGGTGGTGCGTGACATTGTGACCCGCTACGAAGTGGATGCCATCCACATGGATGATTATTTCTACCCATATCCCATCGCCGGCACTCCCTTTCCCGATGACAACAGTTTCAACAGTTATGCCGCATCGCAAGGATTCAATGCCTCGCAGAGGGGCGACTGGCGACGCAACAATGTAAACCTGCTGATACAGCAGATCAAATACACCATCGCGGGGGTTAAACCCTGGGTGCGCTTTGGTATCAGCCCTTTCGGCATCTACCGCAACAAGCGCAACCATCCCGAGGGGAGCGACACCAACGGATTGCAGAACTACGACGACCTCTTCGCCGATATCCGCCTCTGGGTGGAGAAGGGGTGGATCGACTACAACCTGCCGCAGCTCTACTGGGAGAGGGGACATGCTGCGGCAGACTACACAACCCTGCTGCAATGGTGGAACGACCACAACGATGGAAAGCATCTTTATATCGGACAGGACCTGAAGCGGAGCATCGACAGGCAGGAGCTACATGCCAAGATCCGTATGACGCGTGAGATGCCGCGGGTACATGGTAACTGCTACTGGTATGGTTACCAGATACTGGAGAATGTTCAGGGGGTTACAGATACACTCAGGCAAACCCTGCATCGGAGCAAGGCGCTGATTCCGGCCTACACCCATCTGCACGAGGGAAGACCGGAGAAGGTGAAGAAGCTTACCGAGGTGTTCACCGAAGAGATGCATTTCCTTACCTGGGAGCACAAAAGGGAGCCGCGGCTACCGGAGAAAGCGCAGAAGTTTGCTCTTTATCGTTTCCGCAAGGGTGTAAAAATCGACATTGAACGGGCGGAGCATCTGCTGGCGGTCACACCCGACAATTTCTTTATTCTCCCTTATGAGGGGGGTGAAAAACGATATACCTATGTGGTGACTGCACTCGATGCCTTTGGTAATGAATCGAAAGTGAGGAAGATCAAGGTGACGTTGTGAAACATAAAATCGCTATCTTTGCAGTCGATTAATCCCAATAACAAGAATGACTGAACCTCAACAATTTCCGCTGATTGCCAAAACCATGGCGGAACTGGAAGATGTGCTGGCTGAAGAGTTGATTGCTCTGGGCGCCGACAATGTGGAGATAGGCACACGCATGGTCTCCTTTACCGGCGACATGGCACTGATGTATAAAGCCAACATACACTGCCGCACGGCATTACGTATCCTGAAACCGATCCATTCCTTCAAGGCGGAGAGTGCCGATGAGGTATATGAGGCGCTTAAACAGGTGAACTGGGATGATTATCTTACTCTGGATACCACTTTTTCGATCGATGCCGTAGTCTACTCCCATATCTTTACCCACTCGAAATTTGTGGCCTACAAAGTAAAGGATGCTATTGCCGACTGGTTCATGGAGCGGTACGAAAAACGTCCCTCGGTGAGCCTCACCAACCCGGACATGGTGTTTAACATCCATATCTCACACAACAAGTGTACTCTCTCGCTCGACAGTTCGGGCGAGTCGCTCCATAAACGCGGCTACCGGGTGGCACAGACTGAAGCACCAATCAGTGAGGTGCTGGCTGCCGGCATGATCCTCAAGTCGGGCTGGCGCGGTGAGAGCACGCTGGTGGATCCCATGTGCGGTTCGGGTACCATCCTGATCGAAGCAGCCATGATTGCCATGGGGATACCACCGGGTATCCACCGGCAGCACTTTGCTTTTGAGCGGTGGAAGGATTTCGACCAGGAGCTCTTCAGCCATATTTACAATGATGACTCGGGGGCAAAGGAGTTCAAATTCCGCATCATCGGTTCCGACAGCTCACCTGCAGCGATCTCCATTGCAGAGCGTAACATCAAGAACGCGGGACTGAAAAACCAGATCGAGCTGAGTGTAAAGCCTTTCCAGCAGTACACAGAGGCACCGGCTACGGAGGGAGTGGTGATCACCAACCCCCCTTACGGTGAACGAATAAAGGTAGAGGAGCTGAATGAGCTCTACGGGATGATTGGTGAGCGACTGAAACATCTGTTTACCGGATATAACGCCTATATCCTCAGCTATCGCAAGGAGTCGTTTGACGCCATAGGGCTGAAACATACCTGCCGCTTCTTCCTCTACAACGGGGCACTGGAGTGTGAGATGCGTGAGTATGAGATCTTCTCCGGCAAACGACGTGAACATTCCCGGGATGAGCGGCCGCGTAACAGACGCGACGATGCCTTTCTGAAGGAACGAAACTCCAGAGAGGGGTACCGTCGTTCGCGACGGGAAGAGCGGGAAGGCGGTGAGGAGTCTGCCGGCAGGCCCGAAAGGGGAGCTTTCAATCGCGACCGTAAGCCTGCACACCGTGCACCCGCTGGTAAAGGTGGTGACAGGCGTCCATTCGATGGTGACGACAAACCGCGCGATTTTACAAAACGGGTGATCCGCAGAAAAGAGGAGGGTTCCTCTCGCGGTCAGAAAGGTGAGGATCCGAAAAAAACACTACGCATCCGTCGATCCCCGGGAAAGGAGGGTGAATAACGACTGGTGGTTGGCAGCTCCTGCCATCATCTACCCGGCATCGGAGTCACTTCCGATGCCATTTTTTTTGCCCCTACCCGGTCGATCTTACCATTGCCGGTCAACGGAATCGCCTCCACCTGAAGGATATGCTGTGGCTGGTGCAGACGGGAAAGTTGATGGGCGCATACCTCCCTGGCGTGTGTCGGGTTTGAAGCGGGTGTGATCAGCAGCACCAGTGCTTCACCCAGTTTGGGGTGCGCCACCGAGGTGACCGCAAACGGTCCGCTGATATAAGGATAGAGCACCTTTTCCACTTCTTCGATCTGTATCTTGATGCCACCACTGTTGATTACATTGTCTCTCCTTCCCAGGATCCGGAAGGACCCATCTGTACGCATCTCTGCGATATCGTGGGTGATCACCGGTGCATCGGCCACCCGGGGTGCGTTGACTACCAGAGTATGCTCTTCCGACAGTCTCACGCTGACGTCCGGTAGGGGGGTGTAGTAGCTGTCGGCATCCTTACCGTTGATTTTGCGCAGCGCGATATGAGATACCGTCTCGGTCATCCCGTAAGAGGAGTAGATCGCGTTGGAAAACTCTCCCAGCGACTCTTCCAGCTGCGGGTCGATGGCACCCCCACCGATAATCAGCCTGGAGATGCTTGCAAGCCGTTCTCTCTCCTCTTCCCGCTGGAGAGAGTTGTAGACCTGCAGCGGCACCATGGCTGCAAAGTCGACCTGCCGACCGATTCCCGCCAGCGGGTGTCCGGAAGGCTCCGCCAGCAGCAGGTGGAGTCCCCCGTAAAGGGCACGCACCACCATCATCTTCCCGGCAATATAGTCCAGCGGCAGGCAGAGCAATGCCGTCTCACCCCCTTTCAGTTTCAGGTAGTCGCAGGTGATGGCCGCGCTCTGCATCATCTGCTCCTTCCGAACTGTGATCGCTTTCGGCACACCGGTGGAGCCCGATGTGTAAAGGGTGAGCAAGGGTGAGGGTGAGAACCACTCTTTCAGGAAGCCGGCCAGCTGCCGATGAAGGGACGATTGCGCGGCAAAGGCGGGGGGAATCTCCCGTAAAAACAACTCCCGCTGATAGCGGATCCCCTCAATCGTGATCTGTTTCATACGCCTGCAGGGGTTGATCGGGGAAGGGTCCCGACGGGTTGAACCATAGTGCGTCTCCCTTGACAACCAGCGGTAGGGGGAGGTTGTTTTGGTAGAGCGATCCGGTGCCGAGTCCCTGTGGTAGGGGGTTGCCGAGGGTGGCACACCACTGTGCGATGCTGTTGAGACCGATACTGGACTCCAGGGCAGAAGTGATCCACCATCCGATACCCAGCTCGTTCGCCAGTTCGATCCATTCATTGCAGCCGCTGATGCCGCCGTGCAGCGAGGGCTTCAGGATGATGTAGTGCGGTCGGATCGTTTCCAACAGCTGTCTCTTCGCCTCCGGCCGATGGATGCCGATCAGCTCCTCATCCAGTGCAATGGGCAGGGGAGCGGCGTCACATAAACGGGCCATCTCCTCCCACAGACCCGCCCGGATCGGTTGTTCGATGGAGTGGATTTCGAGCGCAGCCAGCTTTTGCAGCTTCTCCGTCAACTCTCCGGAAGCAAAGGCACCGTTGGCATCCACGCGGAGGGTGACATCGGGATGGCCCTTTCGGATATCACGCAACAACTCCAGCTCCTCGTCGAAGCCGATGGCGCCGATCTTCAGCTTGATACAGCTGAACCCCCTTTGCAGCAGGCTCTCTGCCTGCTGTCTCATCTGTTCGATGTTGCCCATCCAGATCAGCCCGTTGATGGCGATCCCCTCCACCCCGCGGCTAAAGGGGCTCTCCCGAAGTTGCCACGAACGCTGTTGGTAGTGTTGCAGGGTGCTCTCCAGACCGAAGAGAATGGAAGGATAGGGGCGTAGTGGCTCAATGTCGAGCTGCTGCCGCTCCTCCAGGATCCGACAGAAGCGGGTGAGCGTCTCCGCATAGCGGGTGTTGTAGTCGCAGCTCAGCCCGGGCAGGGGGGCGCACTCGCCGATGCCGATGTGGGCTGGATCCTCATTGTCGCGGAGCACTACATACCATACCCGGTGCTCGCGGTAGACACCCCGTGAGGTGCCGGCAGGTCGTTTGAAACGAAGGGTGTAGGGGATGATCTCGGTGGTGAACACGCTTTTTTCGGATTATGGTAATTTGGGGAACTTTCTGAAGTCCGGTTTCCGTTTCTCCAGGAAGGCCTGCTTTCCTTCCTGTGCCTCCTCGGTGAGGTAGTAGAGCATGGTGGCGTCGCCCGCCAGCTCCTGGATGCCCGCCTGCCCATCCAGCTCGGCATTGAGGCCCGCCTTGATCATACGCAAGGCCAGGGGGCTGTGCTGCATCATCGTCTCGGCCCACTCCACCACTTCATCCTCGAGGCGGTCGAATGGCACCACCTTGTTCACCAGTCCCATCTCCAGTGCCTCCCGGGCGTCATACTGACGGCAGAGGAACCAGATCTCGCGCGCTTTCTTCTGCCCTACGATGCGGGCCAGGTAGGAGGAGCCGAAGCCGGCGTCGAAGCTGCCCACACGGGGTCCCGTCTGACCGAAGATGGCGTTTTCGGAGGCGATGGAGAGGTCGCACACCACGTGTAGCACATGTCCGCCACCAATGGCGTAGCCGTTCACCATGGCGATCACCGGCTTGGGGATGGAACGGATCTGCTTCTGCACATCCAGCACGTTGAGGCGGGGTACACCATCCTTGCCGATGTAGCCTCCCTTGCCCTTCACGTTCTGGTCGCCCCCCGAACAGAAGGCCTTGTCGCCGGCACCGGTGAGCACCACCACGCTCACCTCTTCCATTTCCCTGCAGATGCGCAACGCGTCACTCATTTCAGTGGTGGTGGTAGGTGTAAATGCGTTCCGGTAGCGGGGGCGGTTGATGGTGATGCGGGCAATACCGTTGTAAAAATCAAACAGGATATCTTCATATTCCCTGATGGGACTCCATTCTCTTTTTGTCATTTGTTATGGTGTTTGAGTTGTTCGTAATAGGATTGGATCACTTTTCGGTTCTCCTCCATTGAGGTGAATACCTCCAGTAAAACAGGTTGCTCCCCCTCCCGGTTCATGAAGAGGGGTAGTTGTTGCTGCAGCTCCTCGCTGTTGCGGGCCGTAAGCACGCGG
>DURL01000030.1 GCA_012837345.1 Bacteroidales bacterium | reverse complement strand
CTCAATTCCTCTTTTTTTTCTCTTTTTTTTATGATTTTACCCTAAAATGTTTTGTCACAATTAATTTATACCTATCTTTGTCGGGCAAAAGGTTTTTTTGCGGGCCGTTAAATATTTACTTCACACCAGTGTCAAGTCATTTCTAACTTCTCTCATCTAAAGGCTTCTGCACAAATTTATTTTTTATTTTTTATTTTAATTATTTTACATGAACATTTTTGTAGCTGGCTTAAGTTATCAGATTACTGACGCCGATTTAAAAGAACTGTTTGAGGAGTATGGTGAAGTTTCCTCAGCGAAGATTATTACCGATCGTGAAACTCGTCGCTCTAAAGGTTACGGTTTCGTAGAAATGTCCAACGACGAAGAAGGACAGCATGCCATTGAAGAACTGAACGATGCAGAATACGACGGACGTACGCTCTCTGTATCAGTAGCTCGTCCCCGTGCTGAAGGTGACCGTCCCCGCAACAACAACCGCGGTGGTTACGGAAATCGCGAAAGAACCAACAGGTACTAAGAAGCACCCATAGTTTTAGAAAAGAACTGCATCCACCGTGATGCAGTTCTTTTTTTTTGTATCTTTACACCAGCTTAACCGAGGCCCCGGCTGTCGCAGACAGCCCTCATTGCTAATTGATTTTTAAGACTGATATTGAAGCATGTGTACCATCCTTTCCATTGAAACGGCCACGCCCGCCTGCTCCTGCGCCCTGTCGCGCGACGGGGAGCTGCTGCTCACCCGCGAGGATTTCCGGGGACAGTCGCACGCCACCCTGCTGGGTCTGTTTGTAGAGGAGATCATGACCCATGTGCGGAAAGAGGGTATCACCCTCGATGCCATTGCCGTAAGCAGTGGTCCCGGTTCCTATACCGGTCTGCGCATTGGTGTCTCCGAGGCGAAAGGGCTCAGCTACGGGCTGGGCATCCCGCTGCTCGCGCTCCCCACACCGCTGGTGATGGCCTCTATGGTCGCCGGCCGGGTAGGGGAGGATGATCTGCTCTGTCCCATGATCGATGCCCGTCGCATGGAGGTCTATGCCACCTTCTTCACCCCTTCGCTGGAAACGGTTCATCCCACTGCTGCCGATATCGTCAGTGGGGAGAGTTATCTCGACCTGCTGTCACAGCACCGGGTGCATTTCTTTGGTAACGGTGCCGACAAATGTCGCGGGGTGATCACCCATCCTCATGCACATTTTCTGGAGGATATCCACCCTCTGGCGTCCGGAATGGTATCTCTGGCGGAGCAGGCTTTCGCCGAGAAGCGTTTCGTCGACACAGCCTACTTCGAACCCTTTTACCTGAAAGAGTTTGTGGCTACGGTGGCCAAAAACAAAATCATACCCACAACCTAAATGATTTGATGCTATGGATTCATTGCTGAAAGTGAAAGTGATCCCCAACGGTCCGTTGCTCGTGACCGGTACCTTCGAAGTGGAGAAGCCCGACGGGGAGAAGGAAGCCCGTGAAGGAAGCACCTATCTCTGCCGCTGTGGCCAGTCCAACAGGAAGCCCTATTGCGACGGTACCCACCGCAAGGTAGGATTCGAGGGATAAGAGCCGGAGCTCAGGGTGCGAGCCGTTGCAGGCTCCACTCCTCCTCATTTTTTTCGTACACCAGCCGGTCATGCATCCGGTTGGGGCGTCCCTGCCAGAACTCAATCCGTTCAGGACGCACCAGGTATCCGCCCCAGTGATCGGGGCGGGGTAGTGGCTCTTGCGCGAAGCGCTGCTCCACCTCACGTTGCAGCGCATCCAGCTCACCGCGGTCCGCCACGACCCTGCTTTGCGGTGAGGTCCAGGCACCAATGCGGGCATTCTCCGGCCGAGAGAGATAGTAGGCATCCGATTCATCAGGCGGAAGCTGTTCCACCGCTCCCTCAATGCGTACCTGTCGTGCCATCTCATGCCAGTCGAACACCAGTGCGGCATAGGGATTAAGACGCAGCTCCTCTCCCTTGCGACTCCGGTAGTTGGTGAAGAAGGTGAAGCCGTTGCGGGTCATCTCCTTGAGCAGCACCACCCGTGCCGAGGGCTTTCCCTCCGGTGTAGCGGTGGCAAGCGTCATCGCGTTGGGTTCGTCGATCCCTGCTGCAATAGCTTCCTCCAGCCATCGCGCGAACATCTCCATCGGATCTGCCGCCATCTCCTGCTCCTGCAATGCTCCGCTGTCATACTCCCGGCGCATCTTATGTAATTTTTTCATGATTCGTCAGTTTTGAGAGGATGGTTCCTCGTGTTTCATTGAACAGTTTTAGCGGGGAAGATGTTCTCTGTGGGCTAATCCCCCGAAACTAATTTTGATGCCCGGGTGCCTAAGTGCCAACGGGTAGTGGGAATTATTGCGTAGAATATGAAGCATTTTTCTTATCTTCGCACATTGTTCCTGCTGACAAATACAGATTGTTAGTCAGAAGGCTGTGAGAGTGCTTCGGTCGACAACCTGTAATCAGACAGAAGATTGATGATACAGGGTGTGGAGAAGCCTTAAGGATGCATCTCTCACCAGGCAAAGAACTGCAAACAGACAATAAAACGAATGATGATAAAAGCGGAAAAGATCACCAAAAGTTTCGGCTCGCTTCAAGTGTTGAAGGGTATAGACATGGAGGTAAAGCAGGGGGAGATCGTCTCAATCGTCGGCCCCAGTGGTGCCGGGAAGACCACCCTGCTCATGATCATGGGTACCCTCGAGAAGGCCGATGCCGGACGCATCCTGATCGACGGCCACGACTTGAGCAAGCTCGGCGAGCAGCGTCTCTCCGACTTTCGCAACCGTAACATCGGCTTTGTCTTCCAGTTTCATCAGCTCCTGCCGGAGTTCACGGCACTGGAGAACGTGATGATCCCTGCGCTGATCGGTAACGTGAAACATGCCAAAGCTGAAGCACGGGCCCGCGAGCTGCTCTCGATGATGGGCCTTGCGGAGCGTGAGGAGCACAAGCCGGCAGAGTTGTCGGGAGGCGAGAAGCAACGCGTGGCGGTAGCCCGTGCCTTGATCAACGACCCGCTGGTGGTGTTCGCCGATGAGCCGTCGGGCAGCCTCGACAGCGACAACAAGGCGGAGCTGCACCAGCTCTTCTTCGACCTGCGCGACAAGCTGAACCAGACTTTCGTGATCGTCACGCATGACGAACAGCTGGCATCCATCACCGACCGTACCATTCACATGAAGGATGGGATCGTTGATTTGGGGATTAGATGATTGGCTGATTAGCAGATTAGCTGATTAGCAGATTAGCGGATTAGATGATT
>DURL01000231.1 GCA_012837345.1 Bacteroidales bacterium | reverse complement strand
GTAACCCGTCAGTCGGCTGGGGAGGGAATGGTGTTGCTGAAAAACGATGCTGCCGCACTCCCCTTGCCAGCATCTGTTAAGCAAGTGGCGGCATATGGCATCTCTTCCTATGATTTTATCTCCGGTGGCACCGGCAGCGGTGATGTGAATGAAGCCTATACGGTTTCGCTGGTGGCAGGTTTGCGCAATGCCGGTTACCGTCTGAACAGTCAACTGAAGGAAGCATATGAAACCTATATTGCAGGGGAAAATGAAAAGAACAAACCCGACCCCAACAATCCTTTGGCCGCATTTATGCCAAAGGTTCGACCGGGAGAGTTTGTACCTGCGTCAGCTACACTGGCTCAGCATGCAAAGGAGTCGGATGTTGCGCTGATCACCATCGGACGCACTTCAGGTGAGTTTGCCGACCGTACCCTGGAGGGTGACTTCCTGCTCACCGATGTGGAGAAAAAAATGATCGAAGCGGTATCGAAGGCGTATAAGGCAGAGGGAAAGAAGACGGTTGTGATCCTCAACATCGGGGGTGTCATCGAGACCGCTTCCTGGAAACATCTGCCCGATGCCATCCTGGTTGCCTGGCAGTCGGGACAGGAGGGCGGCAACACAGTTGCCGATCTGCTCAGCGGGAAGATGAATCCATCGGGTAAGCTGCCGATGACCTTCCCCGTTCACTACATGGATGCTGCCTCCTCTGCCAACTTCCCCTGGGATCCGGCGGTTGTGAAGCTTGCCGGTGGCGGGTTCATGGGCAGACCGGATGACGGAAGAGATCCGGTGGCCAATGTGGATTACACAACTTATGAAGAGGATATCTTTGTGGGCTATCGTTATTTCGACAGCTTCCGCAAAGAGGTCTCTTATCCTTTTGGTTATGGCCTTTCTTATACTACCTTCGAATATGATAATCCTATGATCAGGGAGACTCCCGATGAAGTGATCGTAAGCATCGATGTCATCAATAGCGGTACTATTCCCGGAAAAGAGGCGGTGCAGCTCTATGTGACGGCACCACAGAACCCCTCACTGCCAAAGCCCGCAAAAGAGTTGAAAGCATTCGGGAAAACCAGTGAATTGAAAGCGGGAGAAAAACAAACCGTGACGCTGAAGGTGGCGAAGAGTGATTTGGCCTCCTACGACAATGAACAGTGTGCATGGGTGGTGGATCCCGGCAGATATGATATGCTGGTAGCTGCCTCTTCCCGTGATGTCAGGCAAACGTTGCCGTTGACCCTCACCGAACCAATCATCAGGAAAACAAATAAGGTATTACAGCTGCAGGCCCCTATAACAATTGTGCAGCCATAATTGATTGACCGGCATTAGATCAACACCTGATCATTTTGTAAACAGAGCCATTCCATATGCAACCATGGGATGGCTTTGTTTTTCAAGATATTCAATTATTTGTCTTCGTTTTTTTCAAACATTTTGTAGATTTGTACCGAAACATATCATAGAGGAGAGAAATCAATACTAAAACCTAACATAGAGACATTATGGGAAAAACAATCATCGCACTGCTGCAGGAGACAGTGGAGAAATATGGAGAGCGTCCTTTTCTTTATGAAGCGCGCAACGGGACAGATTACACATCCCTTACCTTCAGGGAAGTGCAGGAGCAATCGATCCGCTTCGCGGCGGGCCTGATGGCACTGGGTCTCGACGCAGGTGAGCGGGTGTCGCTTATCTCGGAGGGGAAGAACAACTGGGTGCTGGGTGAGCTGGGGGTGCTCCACGCCGGGGCTGTCTGCGTGCCGCTCTCGGTGAAGCTGGAGACGGTGCAGGACATCACCTTCCGTGTCAACCACTCCGACTCGGTGATGGTGCTTGCCTCCGATCAGCAGATCGCGAAGCTGCGTCCCATGAAGGAGCAGTTCACCACGGTGAAGCGCTACATCCTGCTCGACCCGGTCGATGAGGTTGCGGACGATGAGATCTATTTCGACAAGGTGCTGGAGCTGGGCGATGCCCTGCTCACAGCGGACAGGAAACAGGTGGAGGAACGGATGGCGGCGGTGGAGCCCGACAGCCTGGCCAACATCTCCTACACCTCCGGCACCACGGCCAACCCCAAGGGGATCATGCTGTCGCACGACAACTATGTCTGCAATGTGGAGCAGGCGGTGGACCACCTCGACGGCATCCCCTCCCACTTCCGTACGCTGCTGATTCTGCCGTGGGATCACTCCTTCGGTCATACCGCCGGCATCTATGCCTTCATGAAATGTGGTGCCGCCATCGCCTCGGTGGCAGCCGGCAAGAGCGCCATGGAGATCCTGCGTAACGTGCCCAAAAGCATGAAGGCGATCAATCCCTACCTGCTGATGAGTGTGCCGGCGCTGGCCACCAACTTCCGGAAGAACATCGAGGCGGGGATCGAGAAACAGGGCAAAACCGCCTGGCGCCTCTTCCGCCAGGGACTGAAGGTGGCCTATGCCTACAATGGCGATGGGTACAACCGCGGATGTGGCAAGCGGGCACTGCTGAAGCCGCTGGTCGCCTTCTACGACAAGATGATCTTCTCGAAGATCCGACAGAGCTTCGCCAGCAACCTGGAGTACTTCATCGGCGGTGGCGCCCTGCTCGACATCGAGCTGCAACGTTTCTTCTATGCCATCGGCATCCCGATGTACCAGGGCTATGGCCTCTCGGAGGCATCGCCCATCATCTCTGCCAACTCTGCGCAGGCCCATAAGCTGGGCTCCTCGGGCAAGACCATGCCGCGCATGGAGATCCGTATCGGCGATGAGTCGATGAACCCCCTACCGGTGGGTGAGAAGGGTGAGATCCTGATCAAAGGGGGCAACGTGATGAAGGGTTACTGGAAGAACCCCGAGGCGACAGCCGAGACCATCGTCGATGGCTGGCTCCGCACCGGGGACATGGGTTACCTCGACAGCGATGGTTACCTCTATGTGCTGGGACGTACCAAGTCGCTGCTGATCAGCAACGACGGCGAGAAGTTCTCCCCCGAGGGGATCGAAGAGTCGATGATGGCACAGTCGGAGTACATCGACCAGTGCGTGCTGCACAACAACCAGAGCCCCTACACCACGGCGCTGCTGACCCTCAACCGGGAGGCGCTGAAGCGACGCACCTCCGACCCGGCCGAGGCGGCACGTATCATCGTCGGAGAGATCGTGGCCTACATGAAGGGCGGCAAGCACGACGGCCTCTTCCCTTATCGCTGGATCCCCTCCGCCTTCGCGGTGATCGAGGAGCCCTTCAGCGAGAAGAACGGGATGGTCAACTCCACCATGAAGATCGTGAAACACAAGGTGTATGAAAAGTATGCCGACCGTATTGCAGAGCTGCATACGGCAGAAGGGAAGAAACCCGATTCAGATAATAACCTCAGCGTGTTGAAACGGTTGCTGGAATAAAGAGAAGGGTCACTGTTACGGAAGGAGGTTTTACGAGGTTGTGGGGGGATAGGATAATAGGACTATGATCCTGTGGAGGACTCTTTCTTCGGTAGATCACACATGTTGCAGCCGCCGCAGCGTGTGTGGTCTTTCTGTATGAAAAAGAAGTGGTAGATCTGTCGCAGGAGGATGATTCCCACGACGATGCCGATGATGATGACGATAAATAGCTGCAGGTCCATATCTCTTAAACAATTGTTCTCTTTATATAGTTCGATCTCTCTATACCGTTTCCTACATCAACAGGCTCCCCACCTGGAAGACCAGGAAGGCAACAAGCCAGGCCAGCCCGGTGGAGTAGAAGACGCTGAAGAGTGCCCATCCCCAGGAGTGTGACTCCTCCTTGATGGCGACGATGGTGGCGATGCAGGGGAAGTAGATCAGCACGAAGAGCAGGAACCCGGCGATCACCAGCGGGGTGAAGACAGGTGTTCCGTCGGCGTAACTCTCCGATTGCAGCCGCTCCTGTAGCGACTGCTGGTCGTCGCTGTCACCGGTGTAGAGCACCCCCATGGTGCTGATCACGATCTCCTTGGCGGCCATCCCCGAGAGGAGGCTCACCGATATCTTCCAGTCAAATCCCAGCGGTCGCATCACCGGTTCCATGAAGTGGCCGATCCGTCCGATGTAGGAGTTTACCTGGTGTTCCGTGTTGCGGTTGTGATCAATCTCACTGATCTTCACTTCCAGCTCTTCCTCGTTGATGCTGCCCGCAGCGTGCTGCATCTCTGCCTGTGTGATTTGCCCATCGAAGGCAGCTTCCCGTTCCTGGTTGTGAGGGAAGTATCCCAGGAACCAGATGATGATGGAGCCGATCAGGATGGGTCCCCCCATCTTCTGCAGGTACTGCCGCGAGCGGTCCCACATGTGGGTAGTGACCGACTTGAGCGTGGGCATGCGGTAGGGGGGTAGCTCCATCACGAAGGGGGTCTCATCCTCCTTGAAAAGGGTATCACGGAAGAGTCGCGCCGTGAGAGCCGCAATCAGTATGCCGAAGGCATAGAGTCCCAGCAGGATGAGGCTCCCGCTCGAAGGGAAGAAGGCACTCACAAAGAGGATGTAGACCGGCAGGCGCGCACTGCAGGACATGAATGGGACGATGAACATGGTGATCATGCGACTGCTGCGGCTCTCGATGGTGCGGGTGGCCATAATGGCCGGCACGTTGCAGCCGAAGCCCATGATGAGGGGTATGAACGACTTTCCGTGGAGGCCGATGCGGTGCATCACCTTGTCCATGATGAAGGCGGCGCGGGCCATGTAGCCCGAGTCCTCCATGAAGGCGATAAAGAGGTAGAGGATCACAATGTTGGGAAGGAAGACGATCACGCCCCCCACGCCTCCGATGATGCCGTCCACGACCAGGTCTTTGAGTGGTCCCTCTGCCATGTTGCCCCTCACCAGGTTACCCAGCTGCTCCACCATCCAGTCGATGGCCGCCATAGGGTAACCCCCCAGTCGGAAGGTGGCTTCGAACATCACCCAGAGAAAAACGAAGAAGAGGGGGAAACCCAGGTACTTGTGCGTCACCAGGGTATCGATCAGCTTGGTGCTGTCGGCGAACTGGGTCTTCTCGCTCAGGGTCTCTTTCAGTCCGCCTGCAATGAAGCCATAGCGCGCGTTGGTGAATGCCGACTCCGGATCTTCCCGCAGCAGCTTCTCCATGTAGGTCCTCTCCTTGTCGCGCCGTGCCATGATCTTCTCCTGCTCAGGCAGCTGACGGATCTGTCGCTCCACCTCCTTGTCACCCTCCAGCAGCTTGATGCTGATGTATCGTAGCGGTATCTTCCATAGGGCAGCAGTTGTCTCTGCCAGCTCCCGCATCATGATGCCAATCGATTTCTCAGGCACCCGTCCGTAGGGTATCTGTACGTACTTATACTCTTTTTGCCGATACACCGCGATCACCTCCTCCAGCAGTTGCGGGACCCCCTCGCCACGCTTGCCCACCGTGGGCACCATAGGGGTGTTGATCAGTTCGGAGAAGGTCCTGTGGTCGAAGGTGCGACCGCTCTGCTCCAGTTCATCGTACATGTTGAGGGCGATCACCACCGGCACCTCCAGGTCGATCAGCTCGGTGGTGAGGTAGAGGTTGCGCTCCAGCGCGGAGGCAGAGACCACGTTGATGATCACGTCCGGTCTCTCTTCCAGGATATGCTTACGCACAAAAAGTTCTTCGGGGGTGTAGGCCGACAGTGAGTAGGTGCCCGGCAGATCGGTCAGTGTGAAGGTGTAGCCGTTGTGGGTCAACGTCCCCTCTTTCGAGTTGACGGTGACACCACTATAGTTACCCACATGCTCGTGCGCCCCCGAGGCGAGGTTGAAAATAGAGGTCTTCCCCGCATTGGGGTTGCCTATCATGGCTACACGTATGTTCTTCTCCGGATTGTGAAAGCCGTTGTTGTTCCCATTGTGCGAATATGCAGGGTGGTATCCGTTCTGCGATAGCTCCTCTTCAGTGAGCATTCCATCATCATCTGTTCTTACATGTGCATCTGACTCCAGCACCGAGATCTCTACCATCACCGCTTCACTGCGGCGCAGGGAGACCTCATACTCCATGATCTCGTACTTGATGGGGTCTTTCAGCGGGGCATTCAGGATAGAGCGAACCTCCTCACCCCGTACGAACCCCATCTCGAGGATCCGCTTGCGGAAAGGACCGCTACCATTCACTTTGGTGATGTAGGCTTTATGGCCTGTTTTGAGTTCTGAAAGACGCATTTATGGATACTGTTCCTTTATCGAACCGCAAAGATAGCCATTTCTGCAGAAATTATTTATATCAGTTATAAATAATAACATTTCGTTTATTCTTTTTATCTTTGAGGGAATCGCAACAATCAGTAACAGAACCGTTACGTAAAATGAGCAGATATGAAATACAGAATTGAGAAAGATACGATGGGTGAGGTGCAGGTTCCTGCCGACAAGCTCTGGGGTGCACAGACAGAGCGTTCACGTAACAACTTCAGGATTGGGCAGCCGGCATCGATGCCGGTGGAGATCATCCGCGGCTTTGCTTACCTGAAGAAGGGAGCCGCCTATGCCAACCATGAGCTGGGGGTGCTCTCCAGGGAGAAGCGCGATCAGATCGCACAGGTGTGCGACGAGATCCTGGAGGGGCAGCACGACGAGCAGTTCCCGCTGGTGATCTGGCAGACCGGGTCGGGCACCCAGAGCAACATGAACGTGAACGAGGTGATTGCCAACCGTGCCCACCAACTGGCGGGCAAGAGAGTAGGTGAGGGAGAAAAGACCCTGCAGCCTAACGATGATGTGAACCGGTCACAGTCCTCCAACGATACCTTCCCCACGGCGATGCACATCGCTGCATACAAAATGATCACCGAAGTGACCCTCCCGGGGTTGCGCCGCCTGCAGCAGGCACTGGCAGTCAAGGCTGAGGAGATGGCGGAGGTGGTGAAGATAGGGCGTACCCATCTGATGGATGCCACACCACTCACCCTGGGACAGGAGTTCAGCGGTTATGCCACGCAGCTCGCCTTTGGCATTAGGGCTATTGAACATACACTTCCCCATCTGTCGGAGCTGGCATTGGGTGGCACTGCTGTGGGCACAGGTCTCAACAGCCCTCCTGGTTATGATGAGGCGGCCGCCCGTTACATTGCCGCTTTTACCTCTTTACCCTTCGTTACTGCCCCCAACAAGTTCGAGGCGCTGGCCGCCCACGATGCCATCGTGGAGACACATGGTGCGCTGAAGCAGGTGGCGATATCGCTCAACAAGATTGCCAATGATATCCGTCTGCTGGCGTCCGGCCCCCGCAGCGGCATCGGTGAAATTGTCATCCCCGCCAACGAGCCTGGATCATCCATCATGCCGGGTAAGGTGAACCCTACCCAGGCGGAGGCACTCACCATGGTCTGCGCACGGGTGATCGGCAATGACACAGCCATCGCTGTGGGAGGTATGCAGGGACACTTCGAGCTGAATGTCTTCAAGCCCCTGATGGCAGCCGCCTTCCTGGAGAGTGCCCGCCTGCTGGGTGATGCAGCCCTCTCGTTCGAGCAGCACTGCGTCGCCGGCATCGAGCCCAACCTGACGCGCATCAGGGAGTTGCTGAACAACTCGCTGATGCTGGTCACGGCACTCAACCCTCACATTGGTTACTACAAGGCGGCCGAGATCGCCAACGCGGCCCACCGCAACGGCACCACGCTGAAGGAGGAGGCTCTGCGGCTTGGTTATGTGACAGCTGAGGAGTTCGACCGCTGGGTGCGGCCCGACGAGATGACCCGTCCCCGGGAGTAGGACAGAAACAGATAGCAAAACCAAATGATCCGGTAACGATTGTCGCTGCCCTTAATTTATAAATTGTTGACAATGTTTGCCTCTCTCCCGTTTTCGGGAGCCGTTTTTTCTTTGTATTTTTGTCTCTTTATGCAAAAAACCAAACCATAAACAGATAAAACAGAAGCAATTCATCTATGGCAACAAAACCATTCAGGTATCAGGAGTCTTTCCCCATGTCGGAAGACAAGACAGAGTATTACCGCCTCACCGGCGAGCATGTAACGGTTTCACAATTTGAAGGCAAAGAGATCCTCAAGGTGTCGCCCGAGGGGCTGGCGCTGATGGCACAGGCTGCTTTCCGCGATGTGCAGTTCCTGCTGCGCCCCGATCACCAGGAGCAGGTGGCTCAGATCCTCTCCGACCCGGAGGCGAGCGAGAACGACAAGTATGTGGCGCTCACCTTCCTGCGTAATGCGGAGATCTCGGCCAAGGGGATCCTCCCCTTCTGCCAGGATACCGGCACCGCCATCATCATGGGTAAGAAGGGACAGCGCGTATGGACCGACGGCAACGACGAGGAGGCACTCTCCCGCGGTGTCTACAATACCTATGTGAATGAGAACCTGCGTTACTCGCAGAACGCACCGCTGAACATGTACGACGAGGTGAACACCGGCACCAACCTGCCGGCGCAGATCGACCTCTACGCCACCGAAGGTGATGAGTACAAGTTTCTCTGCATCGCAAAGGGGGGCGGCTCGGCCAACAAGACCTACCTCTACCAGGAGACGAAGGCGCTGCTCACCCCGGGCCGTCTGGAGGAGTACCTGATTGAGAAGATGAAATCGCTCGGCACTGCGGCCTGCCCGCCCTACCACCTGGCGTTCGTCATCGGCGGCACCTCCGCCGAGGCCAACCTGAAGACGGTGAAGCTGGCGTCGGCCAAGTACTATGACAACCTTCCCACCGAGGGGAACGAGCTGGGACAGGCCTTCCGCGATATTGAGCTGGAAGAGCGGCTGAAGAAAGCCTCCGAGGAGCTGGGTCTGGGTGCCCAGTTCGGTGGCAAGTACTTCGCCCATGATGTGCGGGTGATCCGTCTGCCGCGTCATGGCGCCTCCTGTCCCGTGGGGATGGGTGTCTCCTGCTCTGCCGACCGCAACATCAAGGCGAAGATCAACCGCGATGGGATCTGGATCGAGAAGATGGAGGACAATCCTGCACGGCTCATCCCTGAGGAGTATCGCCAGGCAGGTGAAGGGGGTGGTGTGAAGATCGACCTGAACAGGCCCATGCCGGAGATCCTCGCCGAGCTCTCCAAATACCCCGTCTCCACGCGCCTCTCGCTGAGCGGCACCATCATCGTGGGACGTGACATCGCACATGCCAAGCTGAAGGAGCGTATCGACCGTGGCGAGGGATTGCCCCAGTACATCAAGGATCATCCCATCTACTACGCCGGTCCGGCCAAGACCCCCGAGGGGTACGCCTCCGGGTCGATGGGTCCCACCACCGCAGGACGCATGGACTCCTACGTGGATCTGTTCCAGTCGCACGGTGGCAGCATGATCATGCTGGCCAAGGGGAACCGCAGCCAGCAGGTGACCGATGCCTGCAAAAAGCATGGCGGCTTCTACCTGGGCAGCATCGGCGGTCCGGCAGCCATCCTCGCGCAGGAGAGCATCAAGAGCCTGGAGTGCGTGGAATATCCCGAACTGGGCATGGAGGCGATCTGGAAGATCGAGGTGGAGGATTTCCCCGCGTTCATCCTGGTCGATGACAAGGGGAACGACTTCTTCCAGGTGGTGACGCAACCCAACTGCTCGTTCAGTTGACAGCTTTCTGCTTTCAGCGGTCAGCTTTTTAGGTGGAAACTTGATAAGGGCAGCGGATTGGGGGATAGCAATCAGCGGTCAGTTGTCTGTATACAGTAAGCAGTAAGTTTGATAAAAATTAGAAACATGAAGAAATCGATATTGGTTTGCATTGTGCTGATGGCCGGGATTGCGCTGGCGTGGGGACAGGGCCGTACGCAGGTCACCCTCGAAGAGGGATGGAAGTTCACCAGGGAGGATGATCCCCGTGCAGCGGAGTCGCTATACGACGACAGCGGCTGGCAGTCGGTCCGCGTGCCCCACGACTGGGCCATCTACGGACCCTTCGACAAGGAGAACGACATCCATCGCATGGCCATCGTGCAGGACGGACAGACCACTGCCATCGAGCACTACGGTCGTACCGGCGGGCTCCCCTTCACCGGGGTGGGATGGTACCGTAACCGCTTCACCCTGCCGGATTACACTGCAGGCAAGCGGGTCACCATCCAGTTCGACGGTGCCATGAGCAATGCCCGTGTCTATGTGAACGGCAAAGAGGCGGGCTACTGGCCCAACGGCTACAACACCTTCTATTTTGATATCACCGATCTGGTGCATGGTGATGGCAAGGCGAACAGCCTGGCGGTACGCCTCGAGAACCTCGATGAGCAGTCGCGCTGGTATCCCGGTGCAGGCCTCTATCGCAACGTACATCTTATCACCACCAATGAGACACATATCCCTCAGTGGGGTACCTATGTGACCACACCCGAGGTGAACAACGATTTTGCCCGGGTGAAGGTGCGGACGAAAGTGCATCGTGGAGAAGGATTCACCGACAAGCACTATCTCAGGCTGAAGAGCTCTGTCGTCGACCCCTCCGGAAACGTGGTGGCCGAGACGGAAGAGGAGTTCACCCGCTTCGACGGTGATGAACTGGAACAGACGCTGATCGTGGAGAATCCGCAATTGTGGGATGTGCTGCAGCCCAATCTCTATACTGTACAGTCGGTGCTCTACAAGGGAGAGAGAAGCGAATCCACTGATGGGGGCACAACCAGGACGACGGAGATGAGTTACACCGTCGACAGCTACAGTACCCCCTTCGGCATCCGCACCATTGAGATCCGCCCCGACGACGGCTTCTACCTCAACGGTAGGAAGATCAAGTTTCAGGGCGCCTGCATGCACCATGACCTGGGACCGCTGGGCGGTGCCGTGAACGAGGCAGCCATCCGTCGCCAGATTCGCATCATGCAGGAGATGGGCGTCAATGCCATCCGCACCTCGCACAACATGCCGGCACCCGAGTATGTCCGCATTGCCGATGAGATGGGGATGATGCTGATGGTGGAGACCTTCGATGAGTGGGCCATTCCCAAGGTACGCAACGGTTACAACCGCTACTTCAAAGAATGGGCGGAGAAGGATGTCACCAACGTGCTGCACCACTACCGCAACAACCCCAGCGTGGTGATGTGGTGCATCGGCAACGAGGTGGAGGAGCAGAGCAACCCGCAAGGTGCCAAAACAGCCCGCTTCCTGCAGGATATCTGCCACCGTGAAGATCCCACCCGTCCCGTCACCAACGGTATGGATCGTGTCGACCATGTCTTCTCCAACCATATGGCCGCCATCATGGATGTGGCCGGCTTCAACTACCGTTCCTTCCGCTACCGGGAGGCATACGAGAAACTGCCGCAGCAGATTGTGCTGGGGAGTGAGACCACTTCTGCACTCAGCTCGCGCGGCGTCTACAAGTTCCCCGTGGAGCGGAAGGCGATGGCGATGTACGATGACCACCAGGCCTCCTCCTATGACCTGGAGCATGCCAGCTGGTCCAACCTGCCGGAAGATGACTTCATCCAGCACGAGGATCTGCCCTACACCATCGGTGAGTTCATCTGGACCGGCTTCGACTACCTGGGTGAGCCCACCCCCTACTACAGCCACTGGCCCAGCCACAGCTCTCTCTTCGGGGCGGTGGACCTGGCCGGTATCCCCAAGGATCGTTTTTACCTCTACCGCAGCCACTGGAACAAGGATGAGGAGACACTCCATATCCTTCCCCACTGGAACTGGGAGGGACGCGAAGGGGAGGTGACACCCATCTTTGTCTATACCAACCACCCTTCGGCTGAGCTCTTCATCAACGGCAAGAGCCAGGGTGTGCGGACGAAAGATCTCTCCATCCCGTTGGAGGGGAGCTACAGCAAAGAGGCACAGCAGTCGCTTGAGCGGCAGAAGCGCTACCGCCTGATGTGGATGGATACGAAGTATGAACCGGGCACGGTGAGGGTCGTGGCATATGATGCTGAGGGCGATGTGGCTGCCACGAAAGAGATGCACACCGCCGGCAAACCCCACCGACTGGTGCTGGAGGTAGACCGCACCGAGATCACCGCCGATGGCAAGGATCTCTCCTTTATCACCGTCTCTGTGGTCGACCGCCAGGGCAACCCTTGTCCCAACATCAATGAACTGGTCTCCTTCAGCGTGAAGGGCGACGGCAGCTATCGTGCTGCTGCCAATGGTGATCCTACCAGCCTCGATCTGTTCCACCTGCCGCAGATGCATCTCTTCAACGGCAAGCTGGTGGCCATCGTGGAGTCCTCCCGGCAACCGGGTACACTCACCTTCGAAGCGAAAGCGAAAGGATTGCGCAAGGCATCGATCGATATCCGCACCAGGTAAACACTATCCTTTACAATAAATTGGCGAAACGCTCCATCGAAAGGTGGGGCGTTTTGTCTATCTTTGCATTCCAAAAACAACGAACAATGGCAAGAAAGAGAAAAGAGCTCCCGCTGCTGGAGGGGGTGACGATTACCGGCGTAGCTGCCGAAGGAAAGGCGATGGCGAAGGTTGATGGCATGGCGCTGTTCGTGCCCTTCGCCGCACCGGGCGACGTGGCAGACATTCAGATCACCCGTAAGAAGAGCAGCTTCGCCGAGGGGCGCGTGGTGCGGTTCCGGCAACTCTCATCCCTGAGGAGTGAGCCTTTCTGTCAGCACTTTGGTGTCTGCGGCGGCTGCAAGTGGCAGCACCTCCCCTACGAGGAGCAGCTGCGGCACAAGCAGCAACAGGTGGAGGACAGCCTTACCCGCATCGGCAAGGTGGAGCTGCCTGTGATCACCCCCATCCTGGGAGCACCGCAGACCACCTTCTACCGCAACAAGATGGAATACACTTTCTCCGACAAGCGGTGGCTCACCAACGAGGAGGTGCGCTCCGGTCAGGAGTTCGGGCAGATGAATGCCCTCGGCTTCCACATCCCCGGCATGTACGACAAGGTGCTCGACATCGAGAAGTGCTGGCTGCAGGACGACCTTGCCAACCACATTCGCAACAGCATACGCGGCTATTGCCTGGAACATGGCTATAGCTTCTTCGACCTGCGTAACCAGGCGGGGTTGATGCGTACACTGCTGATCCGCAACAGCTCCATTGGCGAGTGGATGGTGATCGTGGTCTTCTACGAAGATGACCGGGAGAAGATAAAGGGGCTGATGGGTTATCTTGCCAACGAATTTCCGCAGATCACCTCGCTGCTTTACATCATCAACAGCAAGGCTAACGACACCATCACCGACCAGGAGGTGCTGGTCTGGAAGGGTCGCGACCATATCATCGAAGAGATGGAGGGCCTGCAGTTCCGCATCGGTCCCAAGTCGTTCTACCAAACCAACAGCGAGCAGGCGCACCATCTCTACGAGGTGGCACGCAGCTTCGCGCAGCTAACCGGTGAGGAGCGGGTCTACGACCTCTACACCGGCACCGGCACCATTGCCAACTTCGTGGCGCGGAATGCAAAAGAGGTGATCGGAATAGAATATGTTGAGGAGGCGATCGCCGATGCGAAGATCAACGCGCAGATCAACGGCATCGGGAACACGCGCTTTTATGCAGGAGACATGAAGAATGTGCTCACGGCGGAGTTCATCGCTGAGCAGGGCCGTCCCGACGTGGTGATCACAGACCCGCCTCGTGCGGGGATGCACGACGATGTGGTGCAGGCGATCCTGCTGGCGGCACCACAGCGGATCGTCTATGTGAGCTGCAACCCTGCCACGCAGGCACGCGACCTCAACCTGCTCGATGCTGCCTACCGGGTGACGCGCGTGCAGCCGGTCGACATGTTCCCCCACACCCACCACGTGGAGAACGTGGTGCTGCTGGAGAAGAGAGAGTGAGCTCTCCCCTCCGACAGAAAAAAACTCTTTCAGTTGGGTGTTACTGAACCGGTTCTACCGTGTAGCCCAGCTTGCGAAGCCCTTCGATCAAACCCTCCTCGCCTGGGAGGTGGAGACACCCCACGGCGATGAAGGAGGCTTTTTCAGCCATGATCGCCGGTAGTTTTTCCAACCATTTTTTATTGCGGGCACCATTCATCGCAAATTTCTCCTCCTCTGTGGAGGGACAGGGGTCGTCCGGAAGCTCTTCTGTGTAGAGAGCCCAGAGAGCCTCCAGGTTTTGTGCATGGTAGGCCACCTGTAGCTTGTCCATCTGTTCCTTCAGCATCTCCGGGTGGTTCACCATGCAGGCCAGCATCTCTGCCTGCCGCTCCAGTGGCTGCATCTCGAGCAGTACCCGTATCTGATCGGCAGTACTCTCCAGCCCTACCACCCGACGGTTACGTTTAAGTGCCTCCTCCTGGAAATACTGATCCAGTCCCTTTCCGCCAGAGAGGGTGGGGTAGAGTCGCTGGTACATTGTGACTGAGATCAGGTTCTGCAGCATCGCCGGTCGAAGCCTGCCGAACTGGGCAAGACCCATTCCCATGAGGCTGGTGAGGGTGCTGTCGAGCTTTGCCCTGTCCGCTTCGTTCATCAGCGACTCATAGGTTGTTCCCTGGGGCATCATCGCCTTGCCCATAATCTCCATCTGCATCTGCGACATATTACTCATGTCCAGTTCACCCACACTTTGTTCGCTCATGTTGAACGCCTCGTGGATGCCGGTAATGCTATCGAGGAAGGAGAGAGGCACCAGGTGGTGTGTACCAAAGAGGTAAGAAGCATTCTCCAGTCCGTTGCCGGAGATTTTCCATAGCAATGCGTTGTCGTTGCCTTTCAGGTTGCTGCAGGATAGAAGCAGCAGTAGCACCGTCAGGGTGCTGATAATTTTTTTCAGATTCATTGGTTTTTAGTTTTCAGTGATCAGTGATCAGTGATCAGTTGTCAGTTACAGCTTATTTTACCTCCGCATACCCTGCTTCTTCTGTAGCTGCAACCTTCTCCTTGCCGATGCCGAGGAAGTCGAAGAGGAACCAGAAGATGGTGAAGGAGGGCACTACGTCGGTCAGCGGAAGGAGCTCCTCTACGAAGGTGATCAGCGAGGTGAATTTACCCCGTCGCTCACCAAACATCTTGTAGCTGATGGAGGCTGCCACCGGTGCCCAGATGACATCCAGCACCGGGCCCACCACCGGGATGACAGCAGAAGCCATGCCCACTGCATCGAGCAGCAGGCACTTAACCAGCTTCCTGTATTTTGGATCCATCGTTATGCCTGTTCATTGGCCAGGGGGACATAACTCCTCTGTGCCAGTTCCTTGTCCATGGTGTAGAGACCAAAACCATTGTCACCAATCAGCTTCAGGCTGTCGATCATACCCTGAGCGGTCTCTTCTTCCTCCACCTGCTCGCTCACGAACCACTGAAGCATGTTTTCGGTGGCGTAGTCATTCTCCTTGCGGGATAGGGATACCAGGTTGTTAATCAGTGAGGTGACCACACACTCATGGTCGAGAGTATCCTCGAAGGCATGTAGCACGGAGTTCCATTTTGTCTCTACCTTCTCTATAGGTGTAAGTTCTACCCTGTTACCTTTCGAGATGAGATAATTCATCAGCTTGAGGGCATGATCCTGCTCCTCACGAAACTGTACATTGAACCAGTTGGCGAAGCCCGGCAGTCCCTTGTTCGCGAAATGAGCCGACATGGAGAGATAGAGATAGGCCGACCAAAACTCGGCGTTGATCTGTTTGTTGATAGCTGTTTCAAGTTCTTTGCTAACCATAATCGTATTCTTTTTTTTGTTACTTGTTAATAAAACGCTCAATGGTAAAAAATGTTCTTCCAGAACCCCTCCCGATCACCACCGCATGCAAAAAAAAGTGCGCTGCAGTCAGAATATAAATTAATTGCTATCTTTGTGCGTTGGTTTCGTAGAAAACAATTGCTTCAGAGGATATTCCCCCTTGAGCGCTGTTTTTGATTAATTTACTTCGAATGAATCTGTTAAAAGAAAAAATGATGAAGTATGATGCCCCGCAGCGCGCAAAGGCTGCCGGCATCTACCCCTACTTCCGGGCCATTGAGAGTGATCAGGATACAGAGGTGGTCATCAACGGAAAGAAAGTACTGATGTTCGGCTCCAACGCCTACCTGGGACTGACCAATCATCCTAAGGTGAAGGAAGCCGCCATCGCTGCCACAAAAAAGTACGGTACCGGCATGGCAGGATCCCGTTTCCTGAACGGTACACTCGATATACACCTGGAGCTGGAGCGTAAGCTGGCCAACTTCATGCACAAGGAGGAGGCTGTTGTCTTCTCCACCGGTTTCACCGTCAACGAGGGTGTGCTGGGCTGTCTCACCGGTCGCGACGACTTTATCATCTGGGATGAGCGTGATCATGCTTCCATCATTGAGGGACTGCGTACCTCTTTCTCTACGAAGTACAAGTATCGCCATAACGACATGGCATCGCTCGAGAAACAGCTGAAGCGGTGCGATCCGCGAAAGGTGAAGCTGATCGTCGTGGATGGTGTCTTCAGCATGGAGGGCGATCTGGCTAACCTGCCTGAGATCGTGAAGCTGGCTCAAAAATACAAGGCCAATATCATGGTGGATGAGGCGCACAGCCTCGGTGTGATGGGCAAGCGTTACAATGGCCGTGGTGTATGCGATCACTTCGGACTGCTCGACGACGTGGACCTGGTGATGGGCACCTTCAGCAAGTCACTCGCCTCCATCGGTGGCTTTGTGGCCGGCGACTACCCGGTGATCAACTACCTGCGACATAACGCACGCACCAATATCTTTAGTGCCAGCATCACCCCCGCTGCCACAGCAGCAGCTTCCACCGCTCTCGATATACTGAAGGCTGAGCCGGAGCGTGTGAAACACCTCTGGGAGCTGACCGACTATGCCATCAACCAGTTCCGTGAGCGGGGCTTCGAGCTGGGACCCACCTCCACACCTATCCTGCCGCTCTACGTGCGGGATAACGACAAGACCTTCATGATAACCAAGCTGCTCTTCGAAGAGGGCATCTTCGTCAACCCGGTGGTACCGCCGGCGGTGGCACCCAACGACACGCTGATCCGTTACTCGCTGATGGCCACCCACACTTATGAACAGGTGGACCGCTCCATCGAGAGCATCACCGCAATCTTTAAGAAATTGGGTGTACTCTGAAGATCCCGTTTTTTATGTTGAGTCTTTCCTATAAATTGTTCCCCGCCTATGTGCGGGGAATATTTTTTTTCGTAGATTTGCGAAAAGATGCATTACCATGGAGAAGAGAGTGGATAAGTTGCTGCAGTGGTTTGACCTCCGTAGTGAGATGGAGGGATATGACATTATTCATGAGAACATTGAGAAAGGGATTGTCTTCCGGGGTACCAACCTCTGGGTGCTGATGTTTGCCATCGTGGTAGCTTCCGTGGGACTCAACATGAACTCCACGGCGGTGATCATCGGTGCCATGCTCATCTCCCCGCTGATGGGGCCGATCAACGGGATGGGGTATAGTCTGGCCACCTACGACTTCCAACTGCTACGCCGTTCACTGAAGAACTTCTCCTTCGCGGTGGGGGTGAGTCTCCTCACCTCTGCTCTCTATTTCCTTCTCACACCTATTAACGAGGCCCACTCGGAGCTGCTGGCACGCACCAGTCCCACCATCTATGATGTGATTATCGCTCTTTTTGGCGGTCTGGCCGGCATCGTGGCCATGAGCAGCCGCCTGAAAGGCAATGTGATCCCCGGCGTGGCGATCGCCACGGCACTGATGCCGCCCATTTGCACCGCCGGCTACGGGCTGGCCACCTTGCAGTTCGATTTCTTCTTTGGGGCGCTGTACCTCTTTACCATCAACACCGTATTCATTGCTTTCGCCGCGCTGATCGTCTGCCAGTTCCTCAAGTTTCCCATTCGCTCCATCGTCGATCCGGCCAGGAAGAGACATGTGAACCGTGTAACTTCCGCCGTGATTGTTTTCACGCTGGTACCCAGCATCATCTTCGGCATCAACCTGGTAAAGAATGAGGAGTTTTCTCAACGGGCCGACAGCTTTATCGGTGAAGTAACCCTGCTTGGGGGCAACTACCTGCAAAACCGACAGGTGCATCCTGCTACCCGCACCGTGGAGCTCCTTTACTCCGGCTATGGACTGAGCGATTCCATCAGAGAGGAGATCATCGAGAAAGCGCTGTTCCACCGGCTTGATACCTCCCGGTTAATGATCAGTCAGGGGTACGACGCCAGTATGGTACAGGAGAACGTGCGTAAGTACCAGTCGGAATCGGAACGGTTGTCGGCACAGCTGGCAGCCACCACCTTTAACCTTCGTAAAAGCGAGGGACGTGTGGACAGCATCCGTAACATCCCTCTCTTCGGAGAGAAGATCCTCTCCGAGATCAAGCCGCTCTTCCCGCAGATCGCCGGGTGCTCCTATGCCGAGACCTATCTCTTCTCAGCGGTGAACGACTCCACGCTGCGCTCCGGGATGGTACCGATGGTGGTCTTCACCCTGCCCCGCAACGGGCTCCGCCCCGCTGACAGGAGTCGCATCGAGGAGTGGCTCAAAAACCGGCTGGGCAACGAACAGGTGAAGACAGTCTTCGAGGAAGTAAGGAATTAAATGGTTTGGTGATAAACTATTCCGTTAAAAGGAGTGTTATTATCTAAACCCGATGAGACTGATTCACATCAACAAATCAACACATCAACACATCAACAAATCAGTATAGTTATGAAGAACATCGAAACAACTTACATGGGCATCCGGCTCAAGAGCCCCGTCATCCTGGGCGCATCAGAGCTATCCACCGACAGTGACAAGCTGCTGCGTGCAGAAGAAGAGGGCGTGGGCGCTGTGGTGTTCAAAACCCTTTTTGAGGAACAGATCCAGATGGAGAGCTTTCGTCTGGACGAGAAGATCAGCCAGTATGATGAGATCCATGCTGAGTCGGTGACACACCATCCCAGTGTGGAGTACTCAGAGGTGGAGTACTACCTTGAGAAGTTGCGTCGTGCCAAGGAGAAGCTCACCGTACCGGTGATTGCCAGCCTCAACTGCGTGAACGAATCCACCTGGTTTCGTTATGCGAAGCTGATCGAAGAGACAGGGGTCGACGGCATCGAGCTCAACCTCTACCAGATCCCTGTTCGGTTCGATATTGACGCGGCGACCATCGAGCAGCAACAGATCAACCTGGTGGAGGGCATCCGCCAGCAGCTCTCCATCCCGGTGAGCGTGAAGCTGAGCTCCGACTACACCAATATCCTTCATTTCGTGAAGCGTCTCGATGATGCTGGCGTGAAGGGTCTTGTACTGTTCAACGCCTTCTTCCAGCCCGATGTGGATATCCGGAAGGAGGAACATCGTCGCGCTTTCAACCTCACCCACAGAGGGGAATACAAGAAGTCGCTCCGTTATGCCGGCATGCTCTACGGGCGCATCAAGGCCGACGTGTGCAGCAGTCGTGGCATCTACACCGGCGAAGATGCGGTGAAGCTGCTGTTGAGTGGTGCCTCCAGCATCCAGGTGGTGAGCGCTGTCTACCGCAACGGTGTGGAGCAGATCGGCAAGATCAACCGTGAGATTGCCGACTGGATGGAAAGGAAACAGTATGATCACATCGATCAGTTCAGGGGCAAGCTCTCCGACAGCGTGCTCAACAAGAACGACAACCTGCTCATCTACAAGCGGGCACAGTATATCGATACGCTATTACACTCCGACAGGTTGATGGACGACCTGGAGTGGTGATCATACCCCAACGAATGACACTCATGCAGAGAAACAGTAATATTTACATTGCGATGATCTCACTTTTCGCCTTTCTCGGGACCTCCTGTGCCTCCATCCCCAAGGGAGCCACCGCCGTAACCCCCTTCTACAAGGAGAAATACCTGGGCAAGTGGTACGAAATCGCCCGGCTCGACTTCAGGTTTGAACGGGGACTGAACAACACCACCGCGCAGTATAGCCTGAACGACGATGGCTCCATCCGTGTGGTGAACCGCGGTTACGCCTATGCCGATGATGAATGGAAAGAGGCGGTGGGGAAAGCCAAATTTGTGGGTGATGAGAATGTGGCGATGCTGAAAGTATCCTTCTTCGGGCCCTTCTACTCCGGTTACAACGTGATCGCCCTCGACGAGGAGTACCGTTACGCGCTGGTGGCCGGGAAGAACCTGAAGTACCTCTGGATCCTGGCGCGCGAGACCAGTATCCCCGACGAGGTGAAGGAGCGCTACCTGCGCGTCGCCGAGGAGAT
>DURL01000230.1 GCA_012837345.1 Bacteroidales bacterium | reverse complement strand
GACTGGCAGGGTACCCTCACGGCGGCCGAGGAGGTGTTCAGACAGGACTCCATTCCCATGCTGCTGCGAATGGCCGGGGATGCGCACATCCGACTGGACGACGGACTCGGCTTGTTTTACTACGAGAAAGCGTTGGAAAAAGATCCGGCCGATCACCTGGCATTGCGCAACCTCTCTGAGATCTACTATTCCATGCAATTCTACGACAGTGTGCTCGTCCGCACAGAACGCTATCTTGAAGAGATCGATCGTGAGCAGACCACCATCAGTCAACTGAACGGTATGGCCCACTATTCAGCAGGCAACTACCCTAAAGCAATTGAGCGTTTGCAAAACAACGTGATTTTGGGCGATTCCACCTACACCACCACCTATTTCCTGGGGATGAGCTACTATGCGTCGCAGCGATATTTTGAAGCGATAAGGTGGCTGGCGCTTGCCTATGAACAGGCTCCTCAAACGGATGTCAGTCTCCTTTACCATTACGGGACAGCACTTTCAAGAACCTATGACAGAAAGAAAGGAATAGCAATTCTCAAAGAGGGAGTGGAGAAGATTGAGTCGTTGCAGGAGATGCTCTACGACTTCGATATCTCACTGGCGGAAGCCTATGACCGATCCAATGAACCGTCACAGGCGATCACCTACTATCAGTCTGCATTCAAAAGAGATCCCGACGCCTATCTGTTGCTTTACAATATAGCACTTACCTATGACCATATGATGGAATATGAATCGGCACTTACCTATTATGAGCGATTTGTGAAGAATATACCTGAAGGTAAGATCGATACCGGGGCAAGCTCGTCCGTGCCGCTGGGAGAGCGAACAAGCATCCTGGAGATGAGTTACAGGGCATCACTTCATCGAATGGATGAGCTGAGAAGGATCCTTTTCCTACAAAAAGGTAAAGAGAGGCAGTGACGACTCCTTTTAATTGAAGAGATCGTCAATCCCCTCGTTTTCAATCCCCTGACTGTTGTCCCGGTAGAAGTCGGGTGAATAGCGATCAGAGCCGGCACAGGGATCAAAGCCCGCGGGAATTTCAAATTGCCCGTCATCAGTGTAGTTCAGCTCCTTGTCGGCATATACCTTCTGGTAAAAGATGCCATGAATCGGGAGTGCCATACTGGCTCCCTGCCCGTAAGCCATCCGGTCGAAGTGAATGGATCGCTCCTCGCCACCTACCCAGCAGCCTGCCACCAGGGTGGGTGTGAACGACATGAACCAACCGTCGGAGTTGTTGTTGGTGGTACCTGTTTTGCCCCCCATCTGCCCTTTCAGGTTGTAGATCCTGCGTAACCTGCTGCCGGTACCACCATCCACCACTCCTTTCAGCATATCAAGCATCTTGTAGGAGGAGGACTCGCTGAAGATCTCCTTCATGCGGGGAACAAAGGTGGATACCTCGTTGCCGTAGGAGTCTTCGATGCGGGTCACCAACAGGGGTTCCACGCGGATACCACGGTTGATGAAGGAGGAGTAGGCTCCCACCATCTCATAGACCGATGCTTCATTGGGTCCCAGGGCGAGTGAAACTACCGGAGGTGCCGGTGTCTTCAGCCCGAATGAGCGGAGCATACGGGCAAAGGCATAGGGCGAGAACTGTTGCATCAGGTAAGCGGTGACCCAGTTGCTGGAGCGTTGTAATCCCCACTTGATGGAAACCATCTCACCGCTGGTGTGACCGGGATTGCGTGGGGTCCACTCCTCTCCTGTCTCAGTCATCAATGTGATGGGCTGGTGCATCAGCTGATCGCAGGGTGTCATTCCCTCCTCCATGGCCAACGTGTAGAGATAGGGCTTGATGGTGGAGCCTATCTGCCGCTTGCCGGTGGAGACCATGTCATACTGGAAGAACTTGAAATCGGGGCCTCCCACGTAGGCTTTCACATGACCCGTCAGGGGATCCATCGCCATGAAGCCGGTGCGAAGGTAGTTTTTGTGGTAACGGATCGAATCCCAGGGAGTCATCAGCGTGTCAATCTCCCTGTGTTCCCATGAGAAGACCTTCATCTCCACCTTCTCCTCCTTGAAATTTTGAAGGATGGCAGCATCACTCATCCCCTCTCTCTTCAGGATGCGGTATCGGTCGGTTTGCTTCATGGCGGTGATCAGCAGATCTTCCACCTGGTCACTTACGTCGCTGGAGTAGGGTGCATATTTCTTGCCTTTCTTTTCACGGAAGAACTGATCCTGCAGATAGCCTCCCAATTGCTCCTTCACCGCTGCCTCAGCATGTCGCTGCATCCGTGAATCGAGCGTGGAGTAGATCTTCAGTCCGTCGGTGTAGATGTCGTAAGAGGAGCCGTCTGCCTTCTTGTTCTTGTTGCACCATCCATAAAGCGGATCCTCAGACCAGGCGAGTGAGTCCTCGCTGAACTGCTGGTTTTGCCAGGAGGCATAGTTCTTACGCTGTGGTTTTTTTGCCATCATGATCTTGGCCAGGTGCTGACGATAGTAGGGTGCGGCGATATCGACATGCCCCGAGCGGTTGAAGTCGATGGTTACCGGCAATTGTTTCAGTGAGTCAGCTTCCTGACGCGAGAGATAGTCGTATTTCTCCATCTGGGAGAGCACCACATTGCGGCGGTCGCGCGTCACCTCGGGACGACGTACCGGGTTGTATAGGGATGAGTTCTTGAGCATGCCGATGAGCATGGCCGACTCTTCGGTGTTCAGCTCCTTGGGTGTTTTGTTGAAATAGGTGCGTGCTGCCGACTCAATGCCCACGGCATT
>DURL01000229.1 GCA_012837345.1 Bacteroidales bacterium | reverse complement strand
CTCTCCTTATAACTACTTTTAACCATCAATCTATTTTGCTGCTTAGTGGATTATCACTACTTTTGGATTGCTTTTCATAAAATCGGATTCTATGAAGTATATCGTACAAATATTGTTCTTTCTGGCCACACTCACAGCCGTTCACCCTGTTGCATCACAAAACAATGTGATTGATGAGATCGTATGGGTGGTAGGCGATGAAGCCATTCTCAAATCGGAGGTGGAAGAGTATCGAAAGGAGATTCTGATGCAAAACCAGCGGATCGAGGGTGATCCCTATTGCTTTATCCCTGAACAGCTGGCAGTACGCAAGCTCTTCCTGGACCAGGCCAAGCTCGATAGTATTGAGGTTCAGGATGTGACTGTAAACCGCCAACTCGAATACCTCATCAACGAGTACATCGCCTCCACTGGTTCGGTTGAACGTCTTGAGGAATATTATGGCAAGAAGATCGCCGGTATCCGTGAGGATCTACGCGAGCAGATACGTGAGCAGCAGCTGGTTGAGGGAGTACAACAGAAACACTTCGGCAATATTCAGTTGACTCCCTCCGAGATCAGAAAATACTACAACAGCCTGCCCCAGGATAGTCTACCCTTCATCCAGACAACCATGGAGGTGCAGATCATCACCGTGGAGCCGAAGATTCCGCTGGAAGAGATTGACAAGGTAAAGGCGCGTCTGCGTGAATACACAGATCAGGTCGTCAGTGGTGAAAGAGAGTTCTCCACACTGGCGCTGCTTCACTCGGAGGATGATGCTTCAGCCATGAAGGGAGGAGAGCTGGGGTTCATGAACCGTTCACAGCTGGTTCCTGAGTTTACCAGTGTCGCTTTTGCACTGAACGACCCCAAGAAGGTCTCCAACGTGGTGGAGTCGGAGTATGGTTTTCACATCATACAGCTCATTGAACGCCGCGGCGATATGGGTAACTTCCGTCACATCCTCCTCAAGCCGAGGGTGCCGCAGGAGTCACTCGACACGGCACTGGTGCGTCTCGACTCGATACGCAGCGGGATCATGCAGCAAAAAATCACTTTCGATGAGGCAGCCACCTATCTCTCTTCCGACAAGGATACACGTAACAACAAGGGGATCATGGTGAACAATGTGGCACGCAGTGCCAATGGTGGTACGCCCCGATTTGCGCTGAACGAGTTGAATCAGGACATTGCAAAAATTGCCGGTGAGATGCAGCAGGGTGAGATATCCGAGCCATTCATCATGCTTAATGACAAAGGACGTCAGGTAGCAGCCATGATCCGCATCACTGCCCGCAATGAGGGGCATCGGGCCAACATCAACAATGATTACCAGATCATCAAGCAGATGGCGGAGAATGCCCGTCAGCAGCAATTGGTGGATGAGTGGCTATTAAAGAAGATTGAACAAACCTACGTGCGCATCGATCCTGCCTGGCAGGGATGTGAAATGAAATATAAAGGCTGGCTGAAATAACAGCCTTTGTTCCGAAAATGAACAGAGAGATCAGACAACGGTTACGTGAAAGCATGCTCCTTTTGGGTGTGCTTTCTGTGATTATGGCGTCCGCAGTGGCGCAACAACCCCCACAGCAGCCGATGACACCCGCTGAAAAGACGCAGATCATTGAGCTCCGCCAGGCTGAGCTCTGGAGCAAGCGTACCGGTTTCGATGCCGAAATATTCACCGGTGAGGTGGTCTTTTTCCATGAGGGTGCCTTCATGTATTGCGACAGCGCCTACCTCTTTCAGAAATCCAACACCTTCGAGGCCTTCAGCAACGTGCGGATGGAACAGGGTGATACCATCTTTGTGTATGGCGACTACCTGCACTACGACGGCAACACACAATTGGCAAAGTTGCGTAACAACATTCGGATGGAAGACCGGAATGTAACCCTCTTCACCGACAGCCTGGACTATGATCGTGCAGCCAACCTTGGTTATTACTTTGAGGGGGGTATGCTGGTGGATGAAGAGAATGAGCTTACCTCCTTCTGGGGACAGTATGCACCCGACACAAAAGTTGCACTCTTCAGCGACAGCGTAAAGCTGGTTAACGAGGATTACATCATCTATGCCGATACGTTGAAATACAATACTGAATCGAAGTATGCCGATATCCTGGGACCCTCGCGTATCGTTTCGGATAGTGGTTATGTCCACACCAGTAAGGGTTGGTATCATACGGTCACTGAGGATTCCAGACTGCTGGATCGATCGGAGGTATACAGCAACGACGGGACCAAGGTGCTGATCGGAGATACCATTCTCTATAACCGTCTCAGCGGAGAGGGAGAGGTGTTTGGCAATATGTACCTTGAGGATAAAGCCAGGAAGGCAATTCTTCAAGGTAACTACGGCTTTTACAACGAGAAGACAGAGTATGGGCTGGCTACCGACTCTGCTTTTGCCATTGATTATTCACAGGAGGAGAGCATGTTCATCCATGGTGATACACTGGTGATGAAAACCGACTCCACCTTCCGTGATATCAGGGCCTATTATGGGGTTCGCTTTTACCGTTCCGATATACAGGGTCTCTGTGATTCGTTGCACTACTCCTCACGCGACACGATGGTCTATCTCACCGGCGATCCGGTGTTGTGGAACGAGAACAACCAGATACTAGGAGACCGGATTGACCTTTTGCTTAACGACTCTACTCTGGAGAAGGCATTTATCAGGGATTATGCTTTTGCCATACAGGACAGGAGAACAGGTGATCAGTATAATCAGTTAAGCGGCAGGGATATGACCGCCTCGTTCCGTGGTGGAGAGCTCTACCATTTGCTGGTGGAGGGGAACGCGCAATCATTGTACTATCTCATGCAAAGAGACAGTACCATCATTGGACTTAACAAAACCGAGAGTCCCTATCTATCAATGGATATCGAAAAAAACCAGATCAAACGTCTCAAGCTCTGGCCCTCCACCACTGCGGTAACGACCCCTCTGCCCCAACTCAGTGAGGGGGATGCGCGGTTGGAAGGATTTGTCTGGCTTGATTACCTGCGGCCCACGGGGCCGGGTGATATCTTTCGTAGTAACGCACGACGGGCCTCAGAAGCCAGCGAGCAGCGTCCGCGACGTTTTCAGCGGGAGGATATCACCCTTTGACGGAATCCCTATTTGTCATTCCGCTACCGATACCCTATCTTTGTATTACGCAACATACAAAAGACTATGGCTACATTCTTCTTTTACAACAACAGAAAACCGCGCAAATTCGGCTATACCCCGATCCTCTATAACGAGGATGAGGAAGCTCGTAAGAAGAAGCTGGAGAAGCGGATCCAGGAGATCAAAAAGGAGATGGGGGTGATTCCTGAAGAGCCCAAAGTAGAACCCAGGACCTTCAAATCTGAATTCCTCTCCCAGACGCATCATCTGAAGAAGCGTAAAGAGAGAGAGACGACTGGCAAAGGTACTTTTCTCTCAAACAACCTGGTGCTCATCCTGATCATTGCCCTGCTTTTTGCCATCTTCTACTTTTGGATTCTCCGCTAGTATAAAACTGTAACACTCATGTCTGACATCATACAGCTGCTTCCCGACTCCATTGCGAATCAGATCGCTGCCGGCGAAGTGATTCAGCGACCTGCATCCGTCGTGAAGGAACTGGTGGAGAATGCCCTGGATGCCGGGGCCACCCGTATCCGCATCCTCATCAAGGATGCGGGGCGAACCCTGGTACAGGTGATCGATAACGGTAAGGGGATGTCAGCCACTGATCTGCGGATGGCATTTGAACGGCATGCCACCTCGAAGATCCGGAATGCGGATGATCTCTTTACTCTCACCACCATGGGATTCAGGGGGGAGGCACTCCCTTCGATCGCTGCCATCTCGCAGGTGGAGGTGAAAAGCAGGCGTGAGGAGGATGAGCTGGGCAGCTTGCTGTTGATCAATGGCTCGAAGCTGGAGAAACAGGAGTTCCTCTCCTGTGCTGTAGGCACATCCATTGCCGTGAAGAACATCTTCTTCAATGTGCCGGCACGACGTAAGTTTTTGAAGTCGAATGAGACCGAGCGGCGCAATATTTTCACAGAGATCGAAAGGATTGTGCTGGTGAATCCTGACGTCGAATTCACCCTGGTGGAGAATGAGTTGGAGACCCTTCATCTTCCGAAGACGAACATAAGGCAACGCATTGTTCAGCTCGAGGGCAAGGGCATCAACCAGCAGCTTATTGAGATTGATGAAGAGACCTCACTGGGTAAGATCTATGGGTATGTGGCACGTCCCGAGTTTGCTAAAAAAGGGCGTGCCAGCCAGTTTTTCTTCGTCAACAACCGTTACATCCGTCACCCCTACTTCCACAGGGCTGTGATGCAGGCCTTTGAGCCACTGATTGCGGCCAATGAGAAGCCAAGTTACTTTATCTTTTTCAGGGTTGATCCGGAGTCAATTGACGTGAACATCCATCCCACCAAGACCGAAGTGAAGTTCGAGAACGAACAGGCACTTTGGCAGATTGTACTGGTAACGGTACGGGAGTCCCTTGGACGGTACAACGCCATCCCCAGCATCGATTTTGACCGGGAGGATGCACCGGAGATACCGGTTTTTGATCCCTCACGCAGCTCGCAAATGCCCAGGGTGAATGTTGATCCAAACTACAATCCTTTTCATCAGTCATCCTCAGCTTCGTTCCGCTCAAAATCTTCCTCACTGGGATGGGATCATCTCTACCAGGAATTTGCAAATGGCAAGGAGGATGAAGAAGAGAGTGATGTCAAGGATGAAAGTGAGACACAGGGGAGCCTCTTCTCTTCTGCCGGTGAGAATAGAAACATATCGGAAAGTGACCTCTTCCCGGAACATTATCAATACAAGCAACGATATATCCTCACATCTGTAAAATCAGGCCTGATGATTATCGATCAACACAGGGCACATGTGCGAATCCTATATGACAAGTATCTGTCTCAGATCATTAACCGGAAAGGTGTATCACAAAGGATACTCTTCCCGGAAGTGCTTGAGCTGTCTGCCGCTGAGGCTGCAGCACTGCCTTCCATCAGTGAGGATATGGAAGCACTGGGATTCGAACTGAGTCACCTGGGTAACCACAGCTTTGGAGTGCAGGGGATCCCTTCAGAGATTGGTAACACTGATCCCTCACAACTGATCCGTGCCATGATCGACAGTAGTATGCAAACAGGAAATGATGTGAAGGATGCGCTACGGGAGACCCTGGCCCTCTCACTGGCCCGTATGACGGCTATTCCATATGGGCGAGTGCTCACCTCGGAAGAGATGTTGTTGGTGGTGAGTGAACTTTTTGCCTCTCCCATTCCCGGTTATACGCCTGATGGGTTGAAGGTGATCAGCGTGCTTACGGATACCGAGATTGATAAGAAAATGCAGTAAACGGTAACTTTTAAATAATCGTATTATGGAATATGCCTATTGTGGAAACAGTGGATTACAGCTTCCCCGAATATCTCTGGGATTGTGGCACAACTTCGGTTTTGCCGATGATTACGACACGGCGCGTGAGATGATTCTCTATGCCTTTGAACAGGGTGTGACACACTTTGATCTGGCCAACAACTATGGTCCTCCTCCCGGATCGGCAGAAAGCAACTTCGGCATGATCCTGAAAGATCATCTCTCCTCGCACCGTGATGAGATGATTATCTCTTCGAAGGCTGGGCATCTGATGTGGGAGGGACCCTATGGTGACGGCTCCTCCAGGAAATATCTGATGGCAAGCATCAATCAGAGCCTCAAAAGAACAGGACTCGACTATTTCGATATCTTTTATTCTCATCGCTTTGATCCTCTCACCCCGATAGAGGAGACCATGCAAGCGCTGGTTGACATTGTCCGCGCAGGAAAGGCGCTCTACGTGGGTATCTCCAAGTATCCTCCGGTAGAGGCCCGGAGGGCAATGCGTTATTTGGCAGAGCGTGATGTGCCCTGTCTCATATTCCAGGATAAGTATAGCATGTTCAACCGTATGCCGGAGCAGGAGATCCTGGGTGTGACCAGTGAGTTCGGATCCGGGTTTATCGCTTTTTCACCTTTGGCACAGGGCCTGCTTACCGACAAATACCTGCATGGCATCCCTGAATATTCGCGTGCTGCTGATCCTGCCGGTTTCCTGAAGAAAGAGCAGGTATCGCAGTCGCTCGTTGAAAAGGTGTCAAGGCTCAATGCACTGGCAGGTGAGCGAGGAGAGACCATGGCTGAGATGGCACTTGCCTGGGTTTTGCGGGATGAGAGGGTTACCTCCCTCATTGTTGGCTCACGCAACGTGGCGCAGCTGAAAGACAACCTGAAGGCTCTGGATAATCTCTCCTTTACACAGGAAGAGCTTTCCCTGATCGATCAGATTCTCGACGGTGCTACCTTATGAAAGAATCGGCATATTGATTGAAATTCTGAGGGGGGTATGTTGAAAAGGGTATTTGCCATTTTTCTCCTTTTGGTATTGGTTTTCTCCTGCGGGGAGGAATCGTTTCGTAATACCATTCCTTATGCACCGGTTAGCTTTACCATTCATCCCGACGGCATGGATCATGAGCTACGTAATCCCCTGGCATTCAAAATATATACTGAGGAGGAGCGTCGCCTTCCCGATGATCGTATGGGTTATGCCGGTCTACTGGTGGTCACCGGTCCCGATGGTGAGATTTATGCCTACGATAGATGCTGTCCCTATGAAGATAACAGAAAGGTGACGGTAGAGCCGCAGGAGGATGGGAAAGCAAGATGCCCTGTATGTGGTTCACTCTTTGTGACAATCTACGGACTGGGAAGCCCGGTGTCGGGAGCTGCTACAGAATCACTTCAGAATTACAGGGTGATCCCATTGCAGGATGGCACTTTTCGGATCATCAACTGATCATTTGATCGGAATGGATATCAAAAAGGTTATTTAACAACCGGTTGTCGCAAAAAATGTCAATTTTTTGTATCTTTGCTCCCTGATTCGTTTTTAGGTTGTGCTGTTACGTTCACTCTTGTACCCTTAACTATTATTTGGATGAGAAAAGTATTTGTTTTTTCTTTTTTGCTGATTTTAGGTCTCCTGTTGTCGCAGATTGTACCTCATCTGCTGGGAGATAACTTTGAGGCATTCAAGTCATTTTCAGACGGTCTGCTCTATATCTCACTCGCTTTTATCATGATCAACGTGGGGCGTGAATTTGAGATCAACAAGAAACAGTGGCGCAGTTATACCGTTGACTATTTTGTGGCAATGGGAGCTGCCGCTTTTCCCTGGATAATGGTTGCTCTTTACTATATCTTCGCTGTTGCCCCATCGGAGCTGCAGATCTGGAAAAACGGGGATATTTGGAAAGAGACGTTCCTGCTGAGCCGGTATGCGGCCCCCACATCAGCGGGTATTCTCTTTACCATGCTTGCGGCAGCGGGTCTGAGATACACCTGGGTCTACAAAAAGGTGCAGGTGCTGGCCATCTTTGACGACCTGGATACCATCTTGTTGATGATCCCTTTACAGATCCTGATGATAGGGATGCGCTGGCAGATGTTTGTGATTCTGGTGGTGGCCATTCTGTTGATTTGGGTGGGATGGAAGAAGATGAACAGCTACCAGTTCCGTCAGGATTGGAAAGCAATTCTGTTGTTCTCGTTCCTGTTGTTTGTCGTGATTCAGGGCATCTATCTGCTTTCCAAACATTATTACGGTGAGAGTGGGAGCATTCATATTGAGATCCTGCTTCCTGCTTTTATACTGGGTATGATCATGAGAGCCGACCACTCGGTGGAGCCGGGTAAAACTGAAATGAGGGTTGCAAACTCCATCTCCTATCTCTTCATGTTGCTTGTAGGACTCAGCATGCCGCTCTTCCTGGGGGTTGATTTCGCCGCTGTGGCTGAAAACTCAGCTTCCCACATCTCGCAGATACCGATGCTCCCATGGGGTATGATTGCATTTCATGTGTTCATGGTGACGCTCATCTCCAACCTGGGGAAACTCTTCCCGCTCGCATTTTACCGTGACAGGAAGCTGGATGAACGACTTGCCGTCTCTATCGGGATGTTCACCCGGGGTGAGGTAGGTGCCGGGGTTCTTTTCATTGCGATTGGTTACCACATGAGCGGCGTGTTGCTGATCATCTCTGTGCTGGCTATGTGTCTCAACCTGCTTTTCACCGGAATCTTTATCGGATATGCCAAGAAACTGGCTATGAAGTCGGCACAGGAAGAACTAGCAAGCGAAAGACAATAGGTGGTTCACCGTTTTATTTTGAATTGTGATTGCCAAAATATAAGGGAAAAGCTTTGAAAACCGGATAAACCTGTTTACATTTGCAGTCGCAAAAAAACGCAAACAATACTGTTTAAAACAGGCAAGGTCATCGGTATGATGATACCGGATAGCTCTTTAAATTGCATAATATTGCGGAAGTAGCTCAGGATAGGTAGAGCACGACCTTGCCCAAAAAGAAAAATGAACAACGACCTTGGCAAGGTCATCGGTATGATGATACCGGATAGCTCTTTAAATTGCATAATATTGCGGAAGTAGCTCAGTTGGTAGAGCACGACCTTGCCAAGGTCGGGGTCGCGGGTTCGAGTCCCGTCTTCCGCTCCAGGTATGCTCGGATGGTGGAATGGTAGACACGCAAGACTTAAAATCTTGTGACCATAACGGTTGTGCGGGTTCAAGTCCCGCTCCGAGTACCTTTGATAACTGGTGAAGTCCTGATAAGCTGAGATATCAGGACTTTCTTTTTAAAGCCTTCATTCACGACACATGAAACATACGCCACATCCGGCATAAACAATTTGTCACCATGAACACTTCCTACAACAAAACTTACATTTTCGCCATCACACTGGTAGCCACCCTGGGTGGTTTGCTTTTTGGCTATGATACCGCAGTGATCTCCGGAGCGGAGAAATCGATTCAGGCATTTCTTATTGAACCGTTGGGCTTGAGCACCTGGCTTCACGGGGCTACTGTTTCGAGTGCACTGGTAGGGTGTATTCTGGGAGGTGCGATATCCGGTTTTTTTTCAAACAGGATTGGGCGAAGGCAGACCCTTCGGTTGGCTGCCCTTCTCTTCTTACTCTCTGCCCTTGGGTCAGCATTTCCAGAAACGCTATTCTTCCCCAAGGGTGAGCCCTCGATCGCCCTGCTCATCACCTTCAACCTCTACCGCATCCTTGGCGGGATTGGGGTAGGTCTGGCATCGGCCGTTGCTCCCATGTACATCAGTGAGATCTCTCCGGCTCATATCCGCGGGAGGCTGGTCTCTTTCAACCAGTTTGCCATCATCTTCGGAATGCTGGTGGTTTATTTTGTCAACTGGGGTATCGCCAAGGGACAGACTGTGGAGTGGATCAACAGCGTGGGGTGGCGTTACATGTTTGCTTCAGAGGCAATACCGGCAACTCTCTTTGGCCTCTTCCTATTGCTAGTGCCTGAGACACCCCGTTATCTGGCGCTCCGCAAACGTGAGGATGCTGCCCTGGGGGTGCTGGCAAAGGTCAATGGCAGTCTACAGCGAGCTGGTGAAATTATGGATGAAATCAAACATTCGTTGGGAGATCAGACAAGAGCACGGATTTTCACTTATGGGAAAAAGGTGATAGTTATCGGTATCCTTCTTTCTGTATTCCAGCAGTTTGTCGGAATCAACGTGGCACTTTACTATGCACCACGCATCTTTGAAAGCATGGGTGCCGCCAAGGATGCCTCCATGCTGCAGACCATCATCATGGGATTGGTGAATGTGGTGTTTACCGTGGTCGCCATTATGACCGTCGACAAGTGGGGGCGTAAACCGTTGCTGATTACCGGCTCTATTGGAATGGCCGTAGGTATGTTTGCTATCTCTGCACTCTCGTTCAATAATGTGATTGGTATTTCCACACTTGTCTTTATCATCATCTACACCGCTTCGTTCATGATGTCGTGGGGACCCATCTGTTGGGTGCTGATCTCGGAAATCTTCCCGAACAAAATCAGGGGCCAGGCAGTAGCCGTTGCGGTCGCCTTCCAGTGGTTTGCCAACTATCTGATCTCATCCACCTATCCTGCCATGATGGAATTCAGCGGGGGGGTAACCTATGGATTTTACGGGTTGATGGCTCTCTTGTCCGCATTCTTTGTCTGGAAGATGGTGCCAGAGACCAAGGGGCGCTCTCTGGAAGAGATGGAGACTCTCTGGAAGAGATCATAACAGGAAGCTGAAATCATCCTCGTTGGAGAGCTCGAGTGGCTCCTTTCGATATTTGAAGATGCGGGCTTTCCTGTTGCCCATCATTACCAGCTCATCATCCTCGAGGAGCAGCATGGTTCCTTCACGTAGTCCTACCACATAGGTCTCCCTGTTTACCTCGATAAACTCATTGATGCGCATCTCCCGCGTCTCCCCCCCGTGGTCGGCAGGATTGTCGTCCAGGTAGTGGGGATTGATCTGAAAAGGCACCAGCTTCAGTGTCTTGAATTTCAGCGGCTCCACGATTGGCATGTCATTGGTGGTACGAAGCGTGGGACAGGCGATGTTGGAACCGGCGCTCCATCCGATATATGGAGTGCCTTTCTTCACTTTTTTGCGAATTGCCTTCATCAGACCCTTCTCCTGTAACATCTTCACCAGTTGCCAGGTGTTCCCGCCACCCACGACAATCGCATCGGCATTTTCTACTGCTTCCAGGGGATTGATGTAGCGGTGGATGCTGGTTACGTGATGGCCGATCTCCGCAAAGCGGCTGTTCACTTTCTCCTCATACTCATCAAAGGAGAACGTTACGGCAGCATAAGGGATGAAGAGGGCATTCATAGGTTTTACACCCAGAAACTCCCTTATATGATTTTTGGGATAGTCGAGATAGGCTTCACCGGGATTGGTGGAATTGCTGATCAGTAATAGTCTCATAAAAGTTAAGCTGTTTATGTGGTACAATTGCAAATGTAATGAAAAAATGAGGAAACAGGATTGTATGACGCCTCTTTCTGTTAATTTTGCACTCCAAACCTAAAAGATGTAACGATGGAGACAATCATACGCAGCATTCGCAGTGACCTGCGGCTCTCGATGAACGGGGTCACAGCAGCCAGTATGCGCGAGAAGGGGGTACATTACCGGATGAATTTTGGAGTAGATCTGATGCGAATCCGTGAGATAGCTGCCCGATACACACCTGATGTGGAACTGGCGGAGCAACTCTGGAAAGAGGATGTACGTGAGCTGAAGATCCTTGCCGCGATGCTTTTCCCCGTAGATCGGTTCACCCGTGAGATTGCCGACCGGTGGGTTGATGCGATCGACAACCAGGAGATCCGTGAGCAGACGTGTCGCAACCTCTTTCAACAGTTACCCTTTGCCGGTGAGCTGGTAAACCACTGGAGCAAGAGTGAAAGAGAGCAGCTCCGAACTACCGGTTATTGGCTCTTTGCCCGTCTATGCATCACTCGTTCCACCACTCTGGAGATGGTGGAGAGTGATCAGCTGTTAAACCGTGCAACCGGAGATCTGAAAAACGGGTCGCTGTTGCTGCGACAGGCGGCGTTGAATGTCTTGAAGTACCACGGTCGTCGCTCTGATAAGAACAGGGATGAGGTCCTGCGACTGGTGGCTCTTTTCTCTGATTCAGCCGATCCATACGAGCGGGAAGTGCTGGATCAGCTTCACTTTGAATTTGGCCTGACCGATTAATTACGGAAGTTCTTCCGGATGAAGAACATTGACAAGAGCAGGTTCAGGATCAGGAAGCCACCCATGCCGGCGAAAAAGATACCCTTCCACTGGGGGAAGAGAATCAGAGATGCCATGCTGCCGGCGGCAATGAGTGCTATAAGGATCCAGAGGAGAGTAAGGATAGTCTTTCGCTTGTTCATTGTACATTTATTTAATTGAAGGTTATAGAAACAGTTGTCACCTCTTTCAACCATTCACCCACCTCGTTCAGCATAACCGGTGCGAGTGTTTGTTCCGATTTTGCATACTCATCAGTCAACCCGGTGATACATTCCTGAAAGAGGTGGTTCAGACCGGGGTAGATTCTTGTCTCCACATTTTTGTTACCTGCTATTTCCAGTGCTGAGGTAATGGCCCTGATATTTTTCACCGCCGGCACCTGGGTGTCTTTCTCACCGTTAAGTGCCAGCAACGGACAGGTCACCTCTTTCAGGTAAAGCGAGGGGTCAGCCCGCAGGAAGCTGAGGTAGCCCGGCATGGTCATCGCGTTGAACTGACTCCGCAGAAAGGCCTCCTTTTCTACTTTCATGCGGACGAGTAGCGGCAATTTGTTCCAGAAACGAGATAGCTGGTCGCGCAGGGCAGTCCGATCCTCTTCGGTTCCTTTCCATTCCAGCAGCATGCCAAAGGTCTCTCTATTGAGCTTTTGTAGCTCTTCAATCGTCTCCGGTTCCACACCCTGATGTGTCAGTGATATCTGGTTCTGATCCAAAACAATCTCCATGCCTGTCGTGCCGGGTGCAGCCATCAGCACTGCAAAGGCGATGTCACGGTTCCCCGCGGCCAGCATGGCAGATACCAGACCTCCCTCACTGTGGCCCAGCAATCCAATGCGGTCAGGATCTATCTCTTCCTGTTGTTTGAGGTAGTTTACAACAGCCCTGGCATCGTTTGCGAAATCCTCAATCGTGGCTGTGCTGAAATTGCCTGTCGACTTACCCACACCCCGTTTGTCGTAGCGCAACACTGCGAATCCCTGTCGCGTGAGGTGATCGGCGATCACCAGGAAGGGTTTGTGGCCAAATACCGTTTCATCACGGTCGTTCGGACCACTGCCGGCAATCAGCATTACGGCCGGAAAGGGTCCCTTCCCGGCAGGTAGTGTCAGTGTGGCACCCAGCACCCTGTCGCCATCGCCGGCAGGTATCAGCAGCTCTTCCGCTGCGTACGGAAAAGGTTCCTGCGGCGTCTGTGGGCGATCGGGAGCCGTTTTGACAAACCGGTATAAATTGAGTGGTAAGGGCATTCCACCCTGGTTTAAGGTGCCCTCAATGGTGTCCTGCAGAAGAGTGCCGCGGTAAAAAAGTCCCAGGCCTGATGCGATGATCTCCAGTTTGTTATCGCGAAAGGAGGTACGCGTGGTGGGCAGGTCGAACGCTCCCTGGTCGGGGCTGTCCATCCTGCTATGGTAGAGGGAGTCACTTGCTTCGATATGGAATCGTATCCGCAGCGCTTTGTTTTGGATATGAAGCGTCCCTTCCCAACTGCCTACAATCGGCTCCTGTGCAAAGATGCCGCTACTTATCAGGAGCAGCAGTGTGATGAAAGCAGGTTTATTCATGATGATAGGGTTCGTTATGGGTGATGGTCATCGCGCGATAGAGCTGTTCAGTGAATATCAGCCTTATCATTTGATGTGTGAAGGTCATTTTGGATAATGAGATTGTTTCCGCTGCCCGGTCATACATCTCCGTTGCAAAACCATAAGGGCCGCCCACCACAAAGACAAGCTGTCTGGAGACCGTGTGGCTCTTTTTTTCCATGTAACGGGCAAATTCAGTAGAGCGGTATTGTTTCCCCTTATCGTCAAGTAATACAACATGGTCGGAGGGTTGCAGTGATTTCAACAGGAGGATAGCCTCCTCTGTCTTTTGTTCTTTTTCCGACAGGTTCTTCCTGTTTTTGGGGTCGGGTACCGTCCTCATATCAAAGGGAATGTAATAATTCACTCTCTTCCGGTAATCTTCAATGATTTGTGACAATAATGGGTGGTCGGTTTTTCCGACGGAAAGGAGAATAACTTTCATTCATCTGTGTTGATGTGCCTGAAACTAACATTAGAACCCCGTGGTAAGCTCTTTCGTTTCATCCGAACCGGAAAGATTTAATCCACCACAGGTAAAAAAGCAACTGTAAATAGCAAATGTAACTGTTTATTTCCTATTTTTGCAATAATTTTTAGTAAAATTATAACTATTTGGGGTGGGCAGTTGTTAATTGTCCGATGCCCTTTGTTTCTCTTTAAAAATGGAAGAAAAAGATCTGATCCGTCAACTTATTCAACTGGCCTTCGCCGAAGATATCGGTGAAGGTGATCATACTACCCTCTGCAGCATCCCCGCCGAGGTGGAGGGATCCTCGAAGTTGCTGATCAAAGAGGAGGGTGTGCTGGCTGGTGTTGAAGTGGCCAGGGAGGTCTTTCACCAGTTTGACCCATTGCTCCGGATGGAACAATTTCTTCCGGATGGAGCAGAGGTCAAGCCCGGTGATGTGGCATTCATTGTCAGGGGTAAGGTGCAATCCATATTACAGACCGAGCGACTGGTGCTGAACATCATGCAGCGCATGAGTGGTATTGCCACCATCACCCGTTCATATGTGAAACTGCTGGCAGGGACACGCGCCCGGGTGCTGGATACCCGTAAGACCACTCCCGGGATGCGCATGCTCGAGAAGCAGGCAGTGAAAATTGGTGGCGGGGTGAATCACCGTATTGGTCTTTTCGATATGATCCTGCTAAAGGACAACCACGTCGACTTTGCCGGTGGCATCGAACAGGCCATCAGGGGAGCTCAATCCTATCTGCACGAACATGAGAGGCCGTTGAAGATTGAGATTGAAGTGAGGAGCCTTGAGGAGCTGGAGCGCGTGCTGCAGCTGGGAGGCGTGGATCGCATCATGCTCGACAACTTCACTCCCGGGAAAACACGGGAGGCAGTAGAGTTGGTGAAGGGACGCGTGGAGCTAGAGTCCTCAGGAGGCATCACCTTTGAAACCATCCGTAGTTATGCAGAGGCAGGTGTGGATTATATCTCAGTGGGGGCACTCACCCATTCGGTGAAGAGCCTGGACATGAGTCTGAAAGCGATATGAAGAATGAAAAAAGAGACAGAAGATAAACAGGAGCTGCTCGACAGACGTTATATGCGTATGGCATTTATCTGGGCTGAGAACTCCTACTGCAGACGCAGGCAGGTGGGAGCACTTCTGGTGAAGGAAAAAATGATCATCTCCGATGGTTACAACGGTACCCCGTCGGGGTTTGAAAATGTGTGTGAAGACGAGGCTGATGTAACCAAACCCTATGTGCTGCATGCCGAAGCCAATGCCATCACGAAGGTGGCACGCTCTAACAATAGCAGTGAAGGAGCCACACTATACGTAACCTCATCCCCCTGTATTGAATGTGCCAAGCTGATTATACAGGCTGGGATCAAACGGGTGGTCTATGCCGATGCCTATCGTCTGAGTGACGGTGTGAACCTGTTACAAAGAGCAGGCATTGAATTGGTTACCATTGAACTCGAGAAAGAGTAAAAGAGAATTATCAGAATGGATGCAGAGAAGAAAGTGAGAACATGGCTGCCCCTGTGGGTAGGGGTTGGTATTGCGCTGGGAATTTTCATCGGCAGCAAGTATGGTCAGTTCGGCCGTTCTGGTAACATGGATGGAGCAGGCAAGATCGATGCGGTCATGAACTATATTCGTGAATCTTATGTGGACACGGTCAACATGCGTCAGCTGGTGGAGGATGCACTACCCAATATCATCCAGGAACTGGATCCACACTCCGAATATATTTCTGCAGCAGACATGAAACGGGTGAACGAGGATCTGGAAGGCCATTTCTCGGGGATTGGTGTTACCTTTTACCTGTTAAGAGATACCATCGTGGTGACCAGTATCGTAGAGGGAGGACCTTCCGAAGCTGCCGGTATCATGTCATGGGACAGGATTGTCAGGGTAAATGACACATTGGTTGCCGGGCAGAACTTTGTAAACGAGAACGTGTTGGAAATGCTTCGCGGTGAAAAAGGATCGGAAGTGAAACTAGGGATCCTCAGAGATCAGGAAAAAGAACTACGTGAGATCACAGTCACCCGTGCCGACATTCCGATGAACAGTGTCAATGCAGCCTATATGGTTTCGGAGAAGGTAGGACTGATCAAACTGGGGAGGAATTTTGGGTTTCAAACCTTCAGTGAGTTCATCTCAGCTATCTCCAAGTTAAAGAGCCAAGGTGCCACCAGTTTCATGATCGACCTGAGGGGAAATGCCGGAGGGTCTTTGGAAACGGTAGTAGCAATGGTCAACGAATTTCTGCACAAGGGGGATCTGATCGTTTATACTGAGGGGCGTAGCTTTCCCCGTACCGACAACTATGCCAATGGCTCGGGAACCTGCAAGGAGGATGAGGTGGTGGTGTTGATCGATGAACTGAGTGCGTCTGCCAGTGAGATTTTTGCCGGTGCCGTGCAGGATCACGACCGGGGTCTGGTTATCGGTCGTCGCTCTTTTGGCAAGGGGCTGGTGCAAAGTCAACGCAATTTCCCCGACGGGTCGGCAGTACGCCTGACCATAGCCCGCTACTACACGGCTTCAGGCAGGTCTATTCAGCGGGGGTATGAAAAGGGCAAATATGCCGAATATGAGATGGATGCCATCAATCGTTACCTTGAAGGTGATTATGTGAATGTGGATACGTTGTCGAACCATCTGACTCCCTATCAAACGATTGGAGGGAGAATGGTGTATGGAGGTGATGGGATAATGCCCGATATCTTCATGGCACGTGATACAGCGGGGATCAATCCTTACTACAACCTGGTGGTCAATAATCGCCTGGATGAACAGTATGCGATGCTCTATTCTGATATGAACAGGAAAAAGCTGAGCCGGTACGATCATTGGGAGGAGCTCTATCATCACCTCAGGCAACAACCGCTGCTGATGAATCTGGTTAGTTACGCAGATCACAATGGCATCCGCAGACGCCCCTATTACATCCAGGAGTCGGCAGAGTTGTTGGAGAACATGTTGTATGCCTACATTATTCGTAATTTCTTCGGCGAGGAAGCTTTCTGGGCTGCCTACCACAAGAGGGACAAGCTGATTAAAATGGGGGTTGAACTGATCGAGACCGGAAAAGCATCACACGAGGCGATACTCAGAGAGGCTTACCGTTAAAAGTTGGAGTCTTTTTCCACGAATGGAATATTTATTGCGCGTTGCCTCTATTGGAGAACAGGTTTTGGTTACATTTGTTATGTATATTCAGTATCGATGTATGTTTATTGAATGAATTACTATGAAAATGATCTTTCAAAATTACATATCGAACAGGGTTTTATCCAGGTTCACCATTTTCCTGATAGACCTGTTGATGATTCTCTTCTCCTGTATCTCGATGTACATAGTGAGATTTGGGTTTAGTGGTCTCACACCGGAGGTCAGAACCGATGGCATTACCCTCACCTTGTTGCTCATACTGTTCAATACGATTTCTTTTGTCTCTTTCCGCACCTTTAGTGGTATCTTGCGTTTTTCCTCCTTTACGGATCTGTTGCGCATCGTTTGGTCGCTCATGCTGGGTTACCTGCTTGCTTATATAACAGTATGGGTGATTAAGAGATTTTTCCCGCTTTTCTCTGTGAGTCATGTGACCTTTATTGCAATTTTTTTCCTCAATATGTTTCTGATGATCTTTTCACGCATCCTGGTGAAAGAGACCTACGAGAGCATTACCGGGAGATCCGTTAAGCCGATGAATATTTTTATCTATGGTACCAAGCAGGCGGGTATCAGCGTGGCTAAAGCACTGAAAGGGAATAACGAATTCAACTACCGTGTGCTCGGATTCATCTCCGATGAACACCATATGATCGGCAAACAGCTAATGGGTGTAACCATTCATGCCAACGATGAGAACCTCTTCCGAACATTGGAGACCAAGGATGTGAAGACCATCATTGTCTCTCCACAGAAGATGGAGGAGATCAAGAACTCCAACCTGCTGGTCAACTTCGTGGACCACAACATCGCCCTCCTGACTACCGTGCCGGTGAACGAGTGGAGCGGCACCATTATGAGCAAGGAGCAGATCAAGGATATAGAGATCGAGGATCTCCTGCCGCGTGATCCCATCCAGGTGAACATGCTGCAGATCGCCGAGAACCTCGAAGGAAAACGGGTGATGGTGACCGGAGCCGCCGGCTCCATCGGTAGCGAGATTGTTCGTCAGGTCGCATCCTTCAACCCTTATAGCATCATCTTAATCGACCAGGCGGAGACTCCCCTGCACAATATGCGACTGGAGCTTCAGGAGAAGTGGCGCGACCTGCGCACGGAGATTATCGTGGCTGATATCAGCAATGCCCCCCGCATGGAGAAGCTGTTTGCCCGTACCCGTCCGCAATATATCTTCCATGCGGCAGCCTACAAGCATGTTCCCATGATGGAAGACAACGTGTCGGAGTCGGTGCAGACCAATATCCTGGGAGCCAAGATCGTGGCCGACCTGGCGGTGAAGTACAACGCCCGCAAGTTCGTGATGGTCTCTACCGACAAGGCGGTGAACCCCTCCAACGTGATGGGTTGCTCCAAGCGTATCTGTGAGATTTACGTGCAGTCACTGGCGAAGCATCTGGAAAAGACGGGATTGTATACCACCCAGTTCATCACCACCCGTTTCGGTAACGTGCTGGGATCCAACGGGTCAGTGATTCCTCTCTTCCGGGATCAGATTCGCAACGGGGGACCGGTGACGGTGACCCATCCCGAGATCATCCGCTACTTCATGACCATTCCGGAGGCGTGCCAACTAGTGTTGGAGGCAGGTGCCCTGGGTCACAACGGTGAGATCTATATCTTTGACATGGGTAAGCCGGTGAAAATCCTCGATCTGGCCAAACGGATGATTCGTCTCTCCGGGACACCCAACGTGAAGATCGAGTTTACCGGCCTACGCCATGGTGAGAAGTTGTATGAGGAGTTGCTCAACCTGAAGGAGCTGACCAAGCCGACACATCATGAGAAGATCATGATTGCCGAAGTGAGGGAGTATGAATATGCAGAGGTATCACAACAGATCGACAACCTGATCAAGGTGTCGTACGATTACGATGACATGCGCACCGTGAAGAAGATGAAGGAGATGGTGCCTGAGTTCAGGAGCATCAACTCGCCTTACGAAGCGGTGGACCGCCTGCTGGACAAGATCACGAATGGTGCCGAGGTAGCCCGGAAATCATGATTCACTGAACTCACTCTGTGTGTCACACAGCTTCCTATAGTATCCTCCCTGCGCATAAAGGGTCGCATGCTGCCCCGATTCCACAATCTTACCTTCCCGCATCACATAGATCTCATCGGCATTCTTGATGGTAGAAAGCCTGTGTGCAATCACGATGGTGGTGCGGTTTTGCATCAGCTTCTCCAGTGCTTCCTGCACCAGTCGTTCCGAATCAGTGTCTAACGCCGAGGTAGCTTCATCCAGTATCAATATCTGAGGGTTCTTCAGGATGGCACGCGCGATGCTGATGCGTTGTCTTTGTCCCCCCGAGAGTTTACCCCCCCTGTCGCCAATATTCGTTAGGTAACCGTTTTCAGTAGCCATGATGAATTCATGGGCGTTGGCAATCCTGGCTGCCTCGATCACCTGCTCCTCCCGCACATTGCTCACACCGAAGGCGATGTTGTTGTAAAAGGTGTCGTTGAAGAGGATCGCCTCCTGGTTCACATAACCTACCAATGCACGCAGGTCGTGTAGGCGTACATCCTTGATATTGGTGTTGTCGATATAGATACACCCTTGCTGAATATCGTAAAAGCGGGGGAGAAGGTCGGCCATGGTTGACTTGCCAGAGCCGGACTGTCCTACCAGTGCGATGGTCTTTCCCTTTTCAATCTGCAGTGTCACATCGCGGATTACCCAGTCGTTGTTGTATTTGAACCATACGTTACTGTAAGCTATCTCACGCTGAAAGGTGAGTGTGGCGGGGTGCTGCGGCTCCACGATAGGATCCTCCGCCTCCAGGATCCGGTCGATTCGCTCCATCGATGCCAGGCCGCGTTGTACTGCATAGGCCGATTTGGAGAACTCCTTCGCCGGGTTGATGATGCTATAGAAGATGGTGAGGTAGTAGATGAAGGTGGCGGCATCGATCACCCCGTGGCCGCCCAGGATCAGCGATCCCCCGAACCAGAGGACAATGGCGATGGTGATGGTGCCCAACAGCTCACTCATGGGGTGAGCCAGCTGTTGTCGGCGTGCAATTCGGTTCGACATCCGCCGGAACTGGTTGCTCCCGGCATGAAACCGCTCCGAGATCCTTCCCTCGGCATTGAATGCCTTGATCACCCTCAGTCCGCTTAATGTCTCCTCCACCTGCGACATCAACTCGCCCCACTTGTTCTGGGCGTCGAATGACTTGCGTTTCAGCGATCTTCCCACACGTCCCATGATGAATCCCATACCAGGCAGCACCACCAGTACAAATAGGGTGAGCTGCCAGCTGAGGATGAGCATGGTTGTAAGGTAGATCACAATGAGGAGGGGGTTTTTGAAGAGCATGTCGAGCGAGCTCATCACCGAGCTCTCCACCTCATTCACATCGCCTGAGATACGGGAAAGGATATCCCCTTTACGCTCCTCGGTGAAGAAACCGATAGGCAGGGCGAGGATCTTGTCGTTGATCCGGTTGCGGATATCCTTCACCACACCGGTACGGATGGGGATCACGAAATAGGAGCCCAGATAGGCAGTGCCTGTCTTCAACAGGGTCATCGCAATCAGGATCACTGCCAGCATCATCAGGGTGAAGCTGGCTCCGTTGGTTTCGATCAGGTGGGTGATGTACCAGTTCACGTTGTTGAGTGCAATATCAATAAGAGAGCCGTTGCCGCTGTTCCATGCAATAAAGGAGTAGGTGTCGGTGTTGACCCGGAAGAGCACCTGCAGGATGGGGATGATGGTCGCCAGCGAAAAGACATTCAGGATGGCGGTCAGTATATTGAAGAGAAACGTCAGTATCAGATGCTTCTTGTAGGGTGGCAAAAATCGCTTTAATATATGTATGATCCCTTTCATCGTTGCTTTATTTGTAATGGCTGCTACCATTCAGCCAGGATGGACTTCTTAATTTTCTGCGAAGATACGGAATAATTGGTATCGTTTTTCACATTTAACCACTTTTCCCTTTACCTGGAACGTTGCTTTTATCGGCAGTGAGCATCCGGCATATGGCGAATCATTTACTGACGGACCTCATTTCTTTGCGAAAAAATCAGGTTTCACCCCTCATTTGCCCGCACTGGTTCCATTTGCAAAACCGCAAAAGAATCCTCTTTTTCCCGTACCTTCATTTCTCTTGAAAAAAATGTCATTTTTTATTTATCTGATTACATTTATGGAAATCATGTTGTTAAACATATTTTCGGGGAAAAGCCAGGAAAAAGATTGTATTTTTTTCCTGAATATGTTTGGATGGTAAGAAAACTCTCCCTATCTTTGCACCCGCTTTTGAGAGGAACGCCTCAGGGAAAAGCGAGCAAGAAGCGATCTTTAGATATTTACATACACATTTTGATAAGACATAAAGCAGAGTATACAAGTGTCTGTTTTTGATTGAACCGGCGGGCAACCGGCGGTGACAGAAAAGCAGGCAAATTGGTACCCGTTCAATTTAAACAGGAATATAAATCGTGAATCCGGGAGTTATTTTGAAGGGATCAGAAGACTCAATTCGTATAAGGTATGGTTTCGTGGATTTGTGGCCGAGAAGTAGCCCATCATTTGAAGGTTGTTTCAAGGAAACAAAAAAACAAATATACAACGAAGAGTTTGATCCTGGCTCAGGATGAACGCTAGCGATAGGCCTAACACATGCAAGTCGAGGGGCAGCACATGAAGTAGCAATACGGATGGTGGCGACCGGCGCACGGGTGAGTAACGCGT
>DURL01000228.1 GCA_012837345.1 Bacteroidales bacterium | reverse complement strand
TGGCGGAGAACTCGGCCGTACGCGGCTGCATGGTGATCAAACCCTATGGTTACGCTATCTGGGAGAAGATGCAGCGCCAGCTGGATGACATGTTCAAGGAGACCGGACATGAGAATGCATACTTCCCGCTCTTTATACCCAAGTCCTTCCTGAGCCGCGAAGCGGATCATGTGGAGGGGTTTGCCAAGGAGTGTGCAGTGGTAACCCACTACCGCCTGAAAAACGACCCCAACGGCAACGGTGTGATCGTGGACCCGGAGGCGAAGCTGGAAGAGGAGCTGATTGTACGCCCCACTTCTGAGACCATTATCTGGAGCACCTACAAGAACTGGATTCAATCATACCGCGACCTGCCACTGCTGATCAACCAGTGGGCTAACGTGGTGCGTTGGGAGATGCGCACACGTCTCTTCCTGCGCACGGCAGAGTTCCTCTGGCAGGAGGGGCACACCGCCCATGCCACCGAGGAGGAAGCAGTAGAGGAGGCAGTGAGGATGATCAATGTCTATGGCGACTTCGCGGAGCAGTACATGGCCATGCCAGTGATCAAGGGACACAAGTCGGCCTCCGAACGGTTTGCCGGTGCACTCGACACCTACACCATCGAGGCTCTAATGCAGGATGGCAAGGCTCTGCAGTCGGGTACCTCCCACTTCCTGGGTCAGAACTTCGCCAAAGCGTTCGATGTGCAGTTCACCGATAAAAACGGTAACCGCGATTACGTGTGGGCCACCTCCTGGGGTGTCTCCACCCGTCTGATGGGCGCCCTGATCATGTCTCATTCCGATGATAACGGACTGGTGTTGCCGCCGAAGCTGGCTCCCTACCAGGTGGTGATCGTACCGATCTACAAGAATGAAGAACAACTTCTTCAGATCGATGAGAAGGTAGCGGGTATCGTGAAGCGATTGAAGGATCTGGGCATCTCGGTGCGTTACGACAACAGCGACAACAAGAAACCGGGCTGGAAATTCTCAGAGTATGAACTGAAAGGGGTACCGGTACGTCTCGCCATGGGGGGCCGTGACCTGGAGAACAACACCGTGGAGGTGGCCCGTCGTGATACGCTGACCAAGGAGACCCTCTCCTGCGAAGGCATCGAACAGCATATCAAGGCACTGCTGGATGAGATCCAGGAGAACATCTACCGCAAGGCGGCGGACTTCCGCACGGCACAAACCCGTGAGGTGAACAGCTACGAGGAGTTCAAGGTGGAGATTGAAAAAGGTGGCTTCCTGCTCTGCCACTGGGATGGCACAGCCGAAACCGAAGAGCTGATCAAAAACGAGACCAAGGCCACCATCCGCTGCATCCCCCTGGAGGGTGACAAGAGCCCCGGCAAGTGCATGGTCACCGGCAAGCCCTCCCCACAGCGGGTGATCTTCGCCAGAGCATATTAAACACACGATTGGTATATGGCATCGCTCAACAGGTGGATCCATGCCTTCCGGTTGCGCACCCTCTTCCTGGCGGTGGCAAGCGTCATTCTTGGCAGTGGCCTGGCTTGGTTCAAGTCTACTTTCACGCTTCACACCTTCATCCTGGCTTTCTTGCTGGCGGTAGCCTTGCAAATAGTGGCCAACCTGGCCAACGACCTGGGGGATTATCTCAAAGGGACTGACACCACCGGACAGCGTGAGGGTCCGGTGCGGGCATTGCAGGGTGGCAGCATCACCCCCTTCGCGATGAAGCGGGCTGTATCAGTAGGTGTATTGCTCTGCATCGGACTCGGGCTCCTCCTTATTTTTACCGCGGCGGGCATCACAGGGAGAACGGCGGCGGTATTTCTACTGCTGTTGGGAGGCGCTTCTATCCTGGCGGCCCTTTTCTATACTATGGGACGTCATGCCTACGGTTACCGGGGTTGGGGTGATCTTTTTGCTTTTTTCTTTTTCGGACCGGTGCCGGTGATCGGCACCTACTACCTACATACCGGCTCCATCGACACGCTATCGCTCCTGCCGGCCGTGGGACTGGGATTGATCAGCAGCATGATCCTCAACGTGAACAACATGCGGGATATCGAGAATGACCGGGCATCGGGCAAGAATACCTTAGCTGTCATGCTTGGTCTGAAGGGTGCCAAGCGATACCATGCAGTGATGACTCTGGTCACATTCCTCTGTTTCCTCACCTTCAACCTGCTCTTCCTGCCAACAAACCCGCTGGGATACCTCTATCTGCTTCTCTTCATCAAGCTATTTACGATCATGTCCGCCGTGAGCAGACGGAAGGGAAGCGCACTTGATCCCTACCTGAAGCAAACATCCATGGCGGGATTCTTCCTCTCACTCGCCTTTGTCATTTGCATCAACTGTTGATATGACTGATGGTTATTGCAATTGTATCTCCACCACATGATCAGTAGCATGCGGCAGTGAACCTGTCTGCAAGAGTATCCCGCCGGGGACCCGCGTGAAGGGAACCATATCCCCATCCGCAAACCATCTTGCCATACCCACCTCTACTCCTTCCAGCGGCAGGAACAACAGCTCATCCTCCGGTTCCAGGATGTGCACAAAGATCGTCTCTCCCTTCTGTGTAGTCACTCCCCAGGGGTGTGGTGCGATGGGACCGCCCCGGGTGCCGTAGATCGTCTCTCCATATATTTTCAGCCACTCACCCATGGCACGGTAGCGTTCCACAGCCCTCTCCGGGAAGGTACCATCGGGACGGGGGCCCACATTCATCAACAGGTTGGCATTGTTTCCCGCGGCCCGCACCAGGTAACGGATCAGCTCCTCTGATGATTTGTAGTCCCTGTCTGTAAGACTATAACCCCAGTTGCGGTTCATGGTCTCGCAGGTCTCCAGCGGCAATGATCCCACGGTAGCCGTACCCGAATAACCGGAGCTGTTTTGCCCTGGCAGGTCTTTCTCGAAGGTCTGACCATCCTCCCCTTCCAGCGGTGCCAGGTGGTGGTTGTTGATGATCAGGCAACCCGGTTGAAGGGTGTGAATGTGGTCATAGATCTCCCGCATCCTCCAGTCGAAGTCGGCCGGCTGATCCCACATGCCGTCGAACCAGATGGCTCCAATCTCACCATAGTGAGTCAGCAACTCGGTCAACTGCCCCAACATGAAGCGATGGTAGCTCTCCCACTCCCCCTGCTGGTTGCGGCCCACACCCCTGCCAGTCCGTCCAAGGGGAAAGTAATCATTGCGACTCCAGTCAAGTAGTGAGTAGTAGAAATGGAGCCTGATCCCCTCCCTGTGGCAGGCAGCGGCCAGCTCAGCAATGACATCTCTCCCGAAGGGGGTGGCCTCCACGATGTTAAAGGGTGACTGCCTTGTACCGAACATCGAAAAGCCGTCATGGTGGCGGGAGGTGATGCAGATGTAGTTGGCACCTGCTGCCTTCACATCGGCCACCCACTCTTCAGCATCAAAGGCGGAGGGGTAGAACCCCCTTGCCAGACGGGCATACTCCGCGTAGTGGATATTCTTGTTGTGCATGATCCACTCCCCATCCCCTGGCATACTGTAAAGTCCCCAGTGTATGAAGACTCCGAATTTCATATCCTGAAACTGTTTCCTGTTTTGCAGGTTCTCCGCTGAAGGGATATAAGTCTCCTGTGCTTCAACAAAGATGGATAACAAAAGAAACAAAAGGGTACAATTGACAATTCTCATGGTAAAAAAATGATTGGTAAGTTATTCTCTCTCCAGCCACTCCACCAGTTCTGCGATTCCGACGGGATCATTAAACTGGATCTTCTGCTCTGAAAAATACTGATCGAAACGCTCTTTCTTCTTCTTGTAGATTTTCTTCAGCTGTCGCATGGAGTTGATTTTCTTCCAGCCTGACCCGTTGTCCAGATAGTAGATATTGTTGGGCTCTATCTTGTAATCGTCAGGCAATTTTAGTTCATAAACCATATTCCCACTCCTATAGGTGGAATAATTATCCACAGACGAAGTCTGAGAGGTCCCTCCAAAAGGAGCCGGATTACCGGGAGGAATAATCTTGCACCGGTAACAAGTCATCAGCTTTGTATCCTCCTGTAGTAACACCTCAACGAACTCATCATCAAATAAAACAAACTTCCGATCTTCGATCCTGACCGTATCTGTCAGGCTCAAGGTAGGATCGGCCAATGCGAGGACCCGCCCGTTCTGTTGAAAGATCATCTCTCTCGTGACAGCATTGTAGTTCAACATTGCAGAGGTCTCTGTTCCATCTTTCATCATGACACTCCCTTTGGTAAACTCCGGGAAGAGATAATGAGAGAGTTCAATCGTTCTTTGTGCTTTCGTAACAGTTACAAAAAGCAATAGAGGGATAAGTAATGAATATTTGTTCATCATTGATCGTAGGTTAATGAATTATTCACCGGGTAAAGATAACAGAAAAGTAAACCAATGCAAAATATCACCGGATTGATAATGGGTCAGAATAAAAAATTTTATCTACCTTTGTCCTTAATAGAAACCAAACAATCAGACCAGTATGTTCGACAACAGTAAGCGTGCCTTCATTGCCATGAACGACAATGCCGAAGTATGCCTGATCCCCAAAATGGCTAACCGCCACGGGCTGATCACCGGTGCCACCGGAACCGGTAAAACAGTCACACTGCAGACCTTGTCAGAAACATTCAGTGAGATGGGAGTGCCTGTTTTCGCGGCTGATATGAAAGGCGATCTCTCCGGGGTAGCTAAGATTGGCGGCAACAAGGAGAGCGTCACCAAGCGTGTTGATGGCTACGGGCTGAAAGAAAAGGGCTTCGCTTACAAGCCTTTCCCCGTTCGTCTCTGGGATGTGTTCGGCGAACAGGGGCACCCGGTACGCACCACCGTCACCGCCATGGGGCCGCTGTTGCTGGAACGGCTGCTCAACCTCAACGACACTCAGGGAGCGATCCTCTCCATGGCGTTCCGCATTGCCGACGACAACAACCTGCTGCTGATCGACCTGAAGGATCTGCAAAAGATGATCCAGTTCATCGGCGACAACCGCAAGGAGTTCACCACCAAATATGGGAACATATCACCGGCAAGCATCGGTGCCATCCAGCGGAGTCTGCTGCGTCTGGAGAGCGAGGGTGCCGACAAGTTCTTCGGTGAGCCGGAGTTTGAGATCACCGACTTCATACAAACCGAACAGGGCAAGGGGGTGATCAATATCCTGGCTGCCGACAAGCTGATGAATGCACCCCGTGTATACACCACCTTCCTGCTTTGGTTGCTCGACGACCTCTATGAGACTCTTCCCGAAGTGGGTGACCTTGAGAAGCCGAAGCTGGTCTTCTTCTTCGACGAAGCCCATCTGCTCTTCAATGACATGCCCTCCTCCCTGCTGGAGAAGGTGGAGCAGATCGTCCGTCTGATCCGGTCGAAAGGTGTGGGGGTCTACTTCTGCACACAGAACCCCGCCGATATTCCTGAAAGCATACTGGGCCAGCTGGGCAACAGGGTGCAACATGCACTGCGTGCCTACACTCCCAACGACCAGAAAGCGGTGAGGGTGGCTGCCAACACCTTCCGTGCCAATCCGGCCTTTAAAACAGAAGATGCCATCACCCAACTCAATACCGGTGAGGCACTGGTCTCGTTTCTTGATGAGAAGGGAGCACCCCAGATGGTGGAACGGGCCAACATCCTCCCACCCCAGGGACAGATCGGCCCCATCACCGTGGGAGAGAGAGACCAACTCTTACGCAGCTCACTGATCTACGGTGTCTATGAGAAACTGATCGACCGCGAATCAGCCTTCGAGATCCTCTCACAGAAACAAGAATTGTTGGAAGAGGAGCGGCGTCAGGCGGAGGAGGAGAAGGAGCGTATCCGTCGCCAAAAGGAGGAGCAGAAAGCGGCTCTCGAGGCAGAGCGTGCCCGTCGTGCCGCCGAACGACAACGAAAAGCAGACCAGGGCATACTGGGTGAGATGCTGGATCAGGTGGGCAAGAGTGCAAAACGACAAATCACCAACCAACTGGGGCGCACCCTCACCCGCAGCCTGCTGGGAGCCCTCTTCGGAAAAAAATAAACAAATCAATTCAATGCTTACAATTCTATTCAAACACTACTGGCTGGAGAACAAACGCTCGCCGGGGTTCTACCGCAACCTGGCGGTCACTATCTTCATGGGACTTATAGCCCTCTACTTCGTGGCGCTCTTCGTGTTGCTGGGGTTCATGCTACCAGGCATACTGACTGAGGCAGTACCAGACAGCTCACCTGTAGATCTGTTTCATGGGGGTCTTCTTTACACTGTGATCGCCCTGCTCTTCTTCCGTTACTTGATGCAGCCCCTAAGCAGGATCAACCTGCAGGCATACCAGGTGTTGCCGATAAAAAGGAGGACACTGGTCAATTATCTCCTGCTAAAGCCGCTGCTCAACCCGGCAAACTATCTTACACTCTGCTTCGTGATCCCCTTTGCCATCAGCGGCATCTATCCCGTTCATGGGGTGGCTGGTGCTTTCCGGTTCATCCTCTCGGTGCTTCCCCTGATCCTATTCAACACGCTACTGGCGCCTCTGATGAAACGACAGTTCAACAACCTGCTCACCGGCATGGTTATACTGCTTGTTGTGGCAGCCGTACCGGCACTCCTCGAATATTTCGGGATCCTCTCCCTTTTCAGTGCATCCCGTCAACTCTTTGGGATGATGACCAGCACATCGCTGCTCTGGATGACTGCCTGGCTGCTTCCGCTGTGTGCTTTTTTGCTCAACCGGCTTTTCTTTGCCCGCAACTACTACCCTGAGACCTTCGAGAAGAAAAAAACATGGCGGCAGGCCGACACCAAACGGTTCACCTTTATGGAACGATTCGGCAAGATCGGCGAACTGATCTCATTGGAGATCAAGCTGGTGATGCGTCACAAAAGAACCAGGAGCACGCTCTACACCGCCTTGCTCTTCCTCCTGTACGGGTTGATCTTCTATACCAACCCCGTCTACAAGGAGAGTCCCGGCTGGTTACTCTTTGTGGCCATCTTCCTTACCGGTACCGGGATGCTGATATTTGGTCAGTGGATTATCAACTGGGACGGATCTCATTTTGATTTCCTGATGACCCGCAACATCAAAACCAACACCTACATCCGTGCCAATTACTTCCTGCTGTTGGCTCTCTGCATCCTCTCATTTATTGCCACCACACCCTATTTTCTTTTCGGCACAAAGATCATCACCATTCATGTGGCTGCATTCTTATACAATGCCGGGGTCAACATTCATATCTACCTCTACAGTGCCAGCTTTAACACCAAACGACTGGAACTCTCAAAAGGCTCTTCAATGAATATGCAGGGGGTGAGCTATAAGAATTTTATTGTGATGATTCCCTTGCTGCTGGTCCCTATCCTGCTGGTAAGCCTCTTCTCCCTCTTTTCAGCCAGTCACATTGCCTTGGTCATCCTCTCAGTGCTGGGACTCGCCGGCATCCTCTTCCGTGAGCCACTGTTGAAGATTTCTGAGAAACAATTTCTAAACAGAAAATATGCGCTCTGTACCGGTTACCGAAACAAAGAGTAAACGGGGTTTTCCATCTTTATCAAATAGAATCTTTAAACGAAACAACCTATCACATGCAAACGAACGATTTGACAACTCATCTCTCATCAGATCACTCCACAACAGTACCCGTACAGGATGACCTCTCTGATATGATCATCACAGCGAACCATCTGAAAAAGATTTATGGGGGTATCACCGTGTTGGATATCCCTTTCGTTGGGATCCACAATGGCGAAAGCTTCGGCCTCGTAGGCAACAATGGTGCCGGCAAGACCACTTTCTTCAGACTTATCCTCGACCTGATCGAAGCATCCTCAGGTGAGGTCAAAATAGAGGGTCAGAAGGTAGCACGTAACGATGGGTGGAAACCAAGGGTGGGCTCCTTTCTGGACGAAGGGTTCCTGATCGATTTTCTAACTCCGGATGAGTATTTTGCTTTCACCGCTAAACTTTACAACAAATCAGAAGGCGATATGGCTGCTTTCCTGGAATCGATGCAGGATTTCTTCAACGGCGAGATAGTGGGATCAGGCAAACTGATCCGGGATCTATCAAAGGGTAATCAGAAGAAAACCGGCATTGCCGCAGCATTACTGGGTGATCCGCAGGTGTTGATCCTCGATGAGCCCTTTACTGCGCTTGACCCCTCCTCACAGATCCGTCTCAAGCGTATGTTGAACACCCTGAAGACCAGCCGCAACATGACCATGTTGATCTCCAGTCATGACCTCAACCATGTGACGGATGTATGTGAACGAATCGTGGTGCTGGAAAAGGGGTTGATGGTGAAAGATATCTCTACCGGAGAGGAGACACTCAGAGAACTGGAGCACTATTTCGCTGTGTAGGGATAGTGAAATCACAACTATACCGTCGCTAGAAGAGGATGTTATTTTTCAATCCTTCTCTCCGGCAATGATGATTCGAGGGTTACGTTCCTTCAGATCGGCTATCAATACGTCGATATCGGAGCGTTTCACCCGCAACACCTCAAAACCGCGCACCTTTTCAATGCGCAGTTGGTTTGGGCTAAGCTTCTTCAGCGCAACCATATCACCAATGGCAATTCTCCTGTTTCGGGTGAGTAACTTCAGCAGGAAGCGTATTTCCAGAAAGTTGAGATCGGTGACCACATACTCCTTGATGGTGACAGAGAGCATGAAAAGAATGGTAAAGGAAAAATAGATGATCAGGTTCCACACAACACCACCAGTGATAAGGCGATAGAGCAGCAATGCCAGCAACATCACTGCCACCACACCCCATAAGGTATTCCCAATTCCATTATCTGCTTTGTATTTCTTATCCATGATCTCCAGTCGTTTCTGATACAAAGATAGTTTTATTCATGAAAAATGAATGAAACAGTCCATGAAATTGCAACAATAGACCAATCGGGTAATTTTATCGATCAAACGGCAGTATCTTCGGATAAACAGCCACTACATATCCATAAACATCTCTTTTTATGCATGTTAACATGACATAAAGAGCTTGAATCATGGCATTGGTGATTAAACTTTCCCTATCTTTGAGCGTCAGATGAACGTAAACAATAATCATTCACCCGTAAAAATTGTACGAATATGAGGAATTCAATTTCATTGGCATTCATTGCCATTTTCGCAATGACCTTTTCCCTAACGGCTCAAAACAGGAATGACAGCGGCAGAATTGGTCGCCGCACACAGGTAGAGAAGAGATGGACCGCAAAAAACAGAGCGGAAAACATGGCCAAACAGCTGGATCTGAGCGACGAGCAGAAAACAAAAGTGGAAGCCTTGTTTGAAGAGCAGGATGCACAAAGGGCTGAGCAGCTTAAGCTGCAACGTGAAAAACGCCAACAGGTGATGGACGATCGCGAATCGCGACGTGAAGCAATGGAGAAAGCACGTGAACAGGCTATTGAAGAGAATGATGCCAAATTGGAAAGCATCATCGGTAAGGAGAAGATGGGACAGTGGAAAAGCTACCGTGAGGATGTTCGAAAGAGGATGCAGGATGCCAATCGCAGTGGCCGCCGCACACCCCGCAGAAATATCCCGAAAGCGGTAAACTGAAACCAGAAAAAGATCACATGAAAAAAAACCGGATTCGTTGAATCCGGTTTTTTTGTGCGTATCAACGATCGATTACTCTTTTTCATAATAGTTGCGATAGATCTGATTGAACTGCTTTGTCTCCCTGAAGCGGTTCAGCCAGCTATTGAGGCTGTCCAGCAACCGGGGTGCGTCCCTGCGTAAGGCCCATGACTCAAGCTGGGTGAAGCTGAGTTCTGTCTCAATGTCTATCTCCGGGAGCACTTCGGACAATCGTAGAGCCACCTGCTTGTCACAAACGGTATAATCGATGTCACCCGAGGCCACCATCATCACCAACTGTTCTGTTTCATACAGTGGATCCTCATGGATCAGGATGGTGTCGCCAATCTCGCGTGAGAGATTGTTTAGCCGCATGATAGCCTGAGAACCGGCTGCTACATGTATCTGCCTGGATGCCAGTTCCAGATGCTGTCTTACAGGCTCTTCACCCTCGTTAAAAAGGGCTTTTCTTTGTACCAATACCAGGCGGTTGTAGGTGATTGGATCGGTGAAGGCGAAGCTGTCCCTGAGTGCCATGTTCACAGGTATGCTGCGTGCCACCAGGTCGTACTGTTGTTCCAGGAGTCCCTGGAGGTTTGCATCCAGGCTGTTCTCCAGATAGATATTCACCTTTATCCCCCACTCCTGTTCCAGTGCACGCATCATCTCGAGCTGAAAGCCGGCGGCGGTATCGCCCGAGACATAATAACCGATGGAATTGTAGTCGGTCACCACGTTCATCTCACCCGATGCCAGGATCTCACTGTAATCACGAACCAGAGGTGTCTGTGTCTGCCGGCCAATCAGGTGGTACAACATGATCATTGCTCCGCCAGCGACGACTAGCAGGACAAGATAGAGTTGTAACCGTTTCTGGAGTTTCAAAACCGATCTGTTTTAGTTATGCAAATTGACAGAGAGGCCCAGTTTGAAGATGAAAGGATTCACCGGATAGCCGGGTAGCGAAAATGATTCGTTCTCCTTCAACACTTTCGGAGCGACGTTGTAGAACATCAGGAAGAAACGGGTCTGCTTCAGGTGCATGTTGGCATAGACCGTGGCGATAGGATAATCACCAATCTCCCGTTCACGCTGGTTGTAGAACTGAAGAAGGGCCGGCTCGTAGCCCGGCGCAAAATATTTGGTGTGATAATGGGCATCCACTCCCAGCTGTAGCGTCAATTCGTTCACAATCTTCGTTTTAAGATACATGTTGGAATAAAAGCTGAGCGTGGGTAATGGAATCACCTCCTCATTACTGGAGGTCTGGTAGGCAACCTGGTTGTCCCAGTGAAAGACACCCAGTTTCAGCTTCTGGTCGATCCGTGCGGTCAACACCTGTATGTTGGCCCCCTCTTGGGCGATCATCTTGTCAGCTCCATAGTAGATATGATTCTGCAGATTCTCCACGCCGGCACTTACCGTTGTCCGGGTAAACGGGATATGAAGCTTCCCTCCTATATAGACCCGTCTTGCATCACCCAGATCGTGATTCCATCGGAAATATTTGGAGTAGTAGTGCTCCTGCAGATACTTGGGCCGCAGGTTTTTGAGATAGGCCTCTGCAGAGAGGGTCGTACGTTTTCCCGCCAGGTCAAAACCGGTCTCCACGTCACCCATCACCCTGATTTCGCCCAGGTTGGCACCCAGCACTCCCAGATCGGCACGCAGATTAAACAACAGGTTCTCTCCCTGCTGCTTGTTGAGTACTCCTCCCAGAGTCACCGCACTTTCGCGATGCGACACATATCCCAATCCTGTTGTATCACGCATGGAGTAATTACGCAGGTCATGCTCCAGAAAGAGAGAGAGACCAAACTTGACCCATTCTCTGAATCCCTCACGAAGACTGAGTGAGACATTGTTCTTAAGAGAGGTATAACGAATGCTGTCATCCACTGCTCCTTCATAATAGCGGTTACTATAAAAGCGGTCTATCTGTTGCATCTGCACACCCTCTACATTCACGTAGGCGGTATCATACGAGAGAAAACGGCGGTGTTGCCGGGTTAAATGAGAGGAAATACCGATACTGGCAACCGGCACAAATCTGCCGGTTCCCTTGTGTAGTGAATCTTCCGGGAGCTCCTTGTATCCCAGGTTATACCGTCCGGCAAGAAAATAATGATTGTTTTTCAATGCGTTCCAGGTATCATTGAAACGCACCGGTATATCTATCGGAGAAAAATTCTCTCTCACCGATTCGGGGTCAGTGATAAACAGTTCGTCAGTGATCCCCCCGTTCTCGAAGTGGGTGATACTCCCCAAATGGATCATGGCATGTGCCTCCAACCTTTCGGAGAGGTAGTTTCCAAAGAGGGAGAAGTTGTTGTGTTTGACCGACTGTTCAGCATAAAACCCTTTGGCATTGATCATATCCACATCGAGACCAATGTTAAGGCTCTTTCCGAAGTTGGAGGTAAGACGTCCCTCGAGACGCTCTTCACGTGTCTGTTTGGGTCCTGCCCGGTGGTACCCCAATCGTGAGTAGGGAACACGTGTATTGACAAAGATCAGCTTTTCAGGATCTTTCAGGTAATGGCTATAGGCGTTATTGAACAGAAAGGTTTCGTTCTCCTCCCGGTCGAAGAAGATCTTGGAGATGGCCGGTGAGCCAAGGGGTCCCAGAAATCCCATGGCTGTTGAGTAACTGTCGGGCAGTGTGCTGTGCTGGAAGTTATGGATCAGCGTGTCTGACTCTACCGGCAAGCGGTTTCCGGTACGGGCATCGAGTCGCCAGATGGTCATCCGTGCCAATTCCTGCAATGAGTCAGCCTCCGCACCATGATCATGTATGAGGTGATCCAGATCAAATGACTCGCTGGGCAACAGATCAAGTGAGTCCGGGTCGCTGGTGATCTGCGTTGAATCGGGCATGATGATACGTGCCTGCGAGAAGAGTGTCCCCGTGCAAAGGAGGGCAGCCAGTAGCGATATGATCAGCTGAATTTTCATCGGGTGCAAACTTACATAAAAAAACGCCACAGCAGGTTATCCAAGGCTCCATTTCTGCTGTTTTTGAGAATTTTTAGGAAGCCTTGTCTATTCAGTGATTCCCATTTTTCTCATCAAAAAACTGGCATTCATGTTTCGCGCTAACCCCTCCTGCAGCTTATAGCTAAAGGTCAGGGCATCTTCGTGTATGAGTGCATCAAAGTGCCAGTTCTTAATCTCCTGCGGATATTGTGTCTCCAGGTCACCCAACGCCAGATCGTGTGTGGCAATGATACCACATCCACCGAGAGCGACCAACCGCTTTATCAATGCCTGTGAACCCCGTTGTTTATCCTCGGAATTGGTTCCTTTCAATATCTCATCCAAAATGATCAATAACCCCTCTTCACCTGAAACCAACCGGTCGATGATCATCTTCAAACGCTTTAGTTCCGCAAAGAAATAGGACTCACTGTTTACCAGTGAGTCGGAGGTGCGCAGGTTGGTCAGCAACCTCCCCGGATAAAACGACAGTCTCTCCGCATAAACGGGCAAACCGACTGATGCCAGCAGATGATTAATCCCGATAGTTCTCAGATAGGTACTCTTGCCCGCCATATTTGCTCCCGTAACGATCATAAAACAGGGTTTATGAGAAAGATCGATGTCGTTCTTCACGCATTTCTCGCGCGGGATGAGCGGGTGACCCAGCCCTTCACCACGAAAGCAGTGGCTGTCGGAAATCCCGGGGTAGCAGTAATCGGGATGGTTGACCGCAAAAGTACCCAGTGATATCAACGCATCCATTTCGGCCAACAATGCAAACCAGGTATCCACTTCACCTCCATGATGTTTCATCCATCTCTCAATTTTCAAAGCATAGAGCGTTGTCCATAGAAAGAGGGGGTTCAGCACCAGCATGGCGAGTGTAAAACCCACGTCGAGGTTGCGGCTTATTTTCGACAGTTCACTGATCGCATCAGAAGCTTTTTTGTGAAGGATAAGTTGCTTTTGCAGCGACTTCAGCAGTTGCGATTCGCATTTCTCCTGTTCTGAAATCTTAAACAGGGAAGCGAATGCATCCAATCGTTTAGATCGTTTATCAAACATTACCCATATAGCCTTCACCCTTTTCATGGGTATCAGGGATAATGCGAATGTGAAAAGATAAAGGTAGAGAAAGAGGCCGCCCGGCACAATTCCTGTAAGCCACAAAAAGATAAAAACAAGATAGAGGAAGGGTGTGACCCAAACGGCTGCTTTCCAAATCTTATTCTGAGACAACCCATCATCTGGATCCGAAGAAGTAAAATGTAACTCTTTCACAGAAGAAGAGGATATTTTCATCCCCGCCGTTCGAAAATGCAAACAGAACCCCTCCTTGCCCGCCAACTCCATGATGGTTTGTTGTCTGCCAAGAATCGCATCTTTATCGGTCAACGGATATTGTATCATCTCGGCCAGTTTTTGTTCCCCAATGGGCAACACCGTCCTGTTAATCTGCTGAAAAAAAGAGTCCTCTCCAAAGATATCCAGATCATAACTGAACGGATGAGCAGGATCTCTCTTCTCCCCGGCACCATTAAAAACCGAAAAATCATGACGAAATGCTTTTAATTCATTTTCAGCCAGCTGAATGAGGAACTCAGCTGACTCTTTCCGGTCCGATAAGCTGTCATGCTTCTTGAATAAATAAGCAAAAGAAAGAGCCATGACAATGAGAAGTGGAATAAGCAGCTGGTAATCACCCACAAGCATATAGATCGCTATCAGGGTTCCGATAAATAGGATTAACCGAAAAGAGCCCAAAAGATGCATTTGTTTTCCAATTCGATCGCTCTTTTTCCTGTTCTCCGACACCAATATCTCGTACGTACGTATCCTCTCTTCAATCATCCTGTTCACGATTATTGTTCTTCGGATACAAATCTATATAAAAAACCGCCAGGGTACGATATGCATGCACTATTTATAAAAAAATAGAGATTTCGCTTTCGTTTAAAATAATTCTTATATCTTTGCATCATCAAAACAATAATATGAAAGCAAATTGGTTCCACCATCATCATTTTCATACTTGCAGTCAGGCGAGCTGAAATAGATATGTGTGAACACCAACGAGATATTTATTGACCCGTCTGAAGAGCATCAGGCGGGTTTTTTATTAGTAGACCACTGTTGCTTTCCGGCACATAACAAACCAACAATGGAAAAAATTAAGATTGCAATTCAGAAAAGTGGACGATTGAGCGAAAAATCACTTAATCTGCTCACCGAATGCGGCATCAAGCTCTCCAATGGAGACCGTAAACTGAAGACAGAAGCACGTAATTTCCCCATGGAGATTCTGTTTCTGCGTGACGATGACATCCCGCAGTATGTGGAACAGGGGGTGGCTGATATCGGTATCCTGGGAGAAAACGAGGTGTGGGAGAAGGAGAAAGATGTGGCTATCGTCGAGAAGCTGGGCTTTGGCAACTGCCGTCTTTCACTGGCCATACCAAAGGAAGAACAGTACACCGGACTGGACTATTTCCGCGGCAAACGGATCGCCACCAGCTATCCTAAGATCCTCGACAACTATTTTCGGAAGAAAGGAATAGAGGTGAAGATAGAAGAACTGGGAGGCAGCGTTGAGATCGCCACCGGCATAGGACTGGCAGACGGCATCTTCGACATTGTAAGTACAGGGAGCACCCTGATCATGAACGGCTTGAAAGAGGCGGAGACCATCGTCCGCAGCGAGGCGGTGCTGATCAGCAACAAGAATCTCACGCCTGCGACCTCAGCACTGTTGGAGCAGCTTCTCTTCCGCATCAAAGCCTATAAGGAGGGTCAGGGAAAGAAATATGTCCTGTTGAATGCCCCCAATGCGGTGTTGCCTGATATCGTGCGGCTGCTGCCGGGCATGCGTTCTCCCAGCATCCTGCCACTGGCTGATGAGGGGTGGAGCAGCGTTCACTCGGTGATCCGCGACGATGACTTCTGGGAGGTGATCGATGAGCTGAAGCGAACAGGTGCTGAAGGTATCCTGGTGATCCCCATCGAGAAGATGATCCTATAGTGATGTGAAGATATGCTGATGTGAAGATGTGAAGATGTGAAGATATGCTGATGTGAGGATGATTGTGTCACCGAATCAGCTAATCTGCTAATCAACGAATCAGCTAATCTGCTAATCAACGAATCAGCTAATCTGCTAATCAGTTAATCTGCTAATCAACGAATCATTCATGATGAAAACAATCAACAACCCCTCGGAAAGCAAATGGAAGAAGCTGACCGAACGTCCGCTCATCAAACAACGCAAGCTGATGGACATGGTGGAGAAGATGTTCTACGACATCCACCGCAAGGGTGATAAAGCCGTACTGGCTTACAGCCGTAAGTTCGACTACCCCGCTCAGCAGACACTGGAGGTGGAGCGGGAAACGATTGCTCAGGCAGCGGAGAAGGTGCCGGAACGATTGAAACAGGCTATTGCGCTGGCACAAAAGAATATAGAAGCCTTCCACCTGTCGCAGCAGGAGGAGGTACGCAAGACTGAGACAGCACCCGGTGTGGTCTGCTGGCGCGAGTCACGCCCCATCGAACGGATAGGCATCTACATCCCCGGCGGCACCGCCCCACTCTTCTCAACTGTGCTGATGCTGGCGGTCCCGGCAAAGATCGCCGGCTGCAGCGAGATCGTGCTCTGCACCCCGCCCAACGAGGAGGGGGAGATCCACCCGGCAATCCTCTATGCTGCTGAGCAGACAGGCGTCACACGCATCTTTGCAGCGGGAGGGATACAGGCCATCGGTGCCATGACCTTCGGCACGGATAGCATCCCCAGGGTGGATAAGATCTTCGGTCCCGGCAACCAATATGTGATGGCCGCCAAACGATCGGCACAGTTCTATGGTACCGCAATCGACATGCCGGCAGGTCCCAGCGAAGTGCTGATCATTGCCGATAACAACTGCAACCCTGCCTACGTGGCAGCCGATCTGCTCTCACAGGCAGAGCATGGCCCGGACAGCCAGGTGATCCTGCTCTCCGACAACAAGCAGGTGATCAAAGCGGTAAACAAGGAACTGGAGCTGCAGCTGGAGGCACTCCCACGGAAAGAGATTGCCACCGAGGCACTGAAAAACAGCAGGGCCATTCTCTTTCGTGATCTGGAGAGCTGCATCGCCTTTAGCAACACCTACGCCCCTGAACACCTGATTCTCGCCACCGAGAACCCGGTGCTGCTGAGCCGCGACGTGGTGAATGCCGGCTCCGTCTTTCTCGGCAACTATAGCTGCGAGAGTGCGGGGGACTATGCCAGCGGCACCAACCACACACTCCCCACCAGTGGTCACGCAAGGGCCTACAGTGGTGTATCACTCGACAGTTTCGTGAAGAAGATCACCTTCCAGCAACTGAGTGAAGAGGGGATCCTCTCCCTCGGTCCCGCCATTGAGGCGATGGCGGAGGCGGAAGAGCTGTTTGCCCACAAGAATGCGGTGTCGCTGCGGATGGGATCGGTGATGGCCAATAAAATGAAAATGAACGAAGAGAACAGCAACAATGAAACATTTTGACCTGCAGTCGCTCGTGCGACCCAATATATGGGCTTTGAAACCCTATTCCAGCGCACGCGACGAGTTTAGCGGCGGTGAAGGTATTTTTCTCGATGCCAACGAGAACCCTTTCGGCAAGAAAAACCGTTACCCCGACCCCCACCAGCGGGAGTTGAAACGGGCATTATCAGCCTTTCGCGGTATCCCCGCCGATCAGATCTTTATCGGCAACGGCAGCGACGAGGTGATCGACCTGGTCTACCGCATCTTCTGTGAGCCTGGAAAAGATCGTGTGATCCTCTGCCCCCCCACCTATGGCATGTATGAGGTATCAGCCAATATCAACAATGTGGAGGTGACCCTGGTGCCACTGAGTGACCGCTTTGAGCTCCAGATCGGTGAGATTCTATCCCACCGTGCCAGCTGTATCTTCGTCTGCTCCCCCAACAACCCGTCAGGCAACAGCCTGCAGGGAATCGAACAATTGCTCGATGCATTTGAAGGGATCGTGGTGGTGGATGAGGCTTATATCGACTTCAGCAGCGGCAGGAGCTTTACCGAGCTGCTCCCTCGTTACCCCAACCTGATCGTGATGCAGACCTTCAGCAAGGCATGGGCCCTGGCCAGCGCCCGTGTGGGGATCGCCTACGCCGGAAGCGAGATCATCAGATTGATGGACAAGACAAAACCACCCTATAACGTGAGTGCCTTCAACCAGCAGGAAGCACTGAAAGCGCTCTCCAAACCTGAAAAATATGCCTACAGGGTGAAGGTGATCCTCGAACAGCGGAGCCTCCTGGAGGCTGAACTGCAACAGATACCGGTCGTTCAACGCGTCTACCCCTCCGATGCCAACTTCCTGCTGATGGAGGTCGATGATGCCAACGCGCTCTACCACTACCTGGTGGAAGAGAAAGTGATCGTACGCAACCGTCACTCCGTCGTTCGCAATTGCCTGCGTATCACTGTGGGCACGCCGGCGGAGAACCGTCAACTGCTCACTGCCATCCGTAACTACAGCAATCAGAAGATATGAAGAAAATATTGTTTATTGACCGGGATGGTACACTGATCCTGGAGCCTGAAGATGAACAGATCGACAGCCTCGAAAAGCTGGAGTTCTATCCGGGTGTATTTCAGTACCTCTCCCGCATTGTGACTGAACTGGAATATGAGCTGGTGATGGTTACCAACCAGGATGGGCTGGGTACCCCCTCCTTCCCGGAAGATACTTTCTGGCCGGCACACAATAAGATCATCCGTGCTTTCGAAAACGAAGGGATACACTTCAGCGAGGTGTTGATCGACCGCTCCTTCCCGCATGAAAAGCTGCCCACCCGTAAACCGGGTACCGCCATGCTCACCCACTACCTGAAAGGAGACTACAACCTGACTGAATCATATGTGATCGGCGACAGGATAACCGACGTGCAACTCGCACAAAACATGGGATGTAGGTCTATTTTATTAAGTAACACTCCACATCCTGATGCAACCCTTACCACCGGCGACTGGGGGGAGATTTATCGCTACCTGCGGTCCACTCCCCGCACCGGACAGGTGCATCGCAAAACTTCCGAAACCGATATCAGGGTGGCAGTCAACCTCGATGAGAGCGGTGGCAGCAGCATCTCCACCGGACTGGGATTCTTCGACCATATGCTGGAACAGATCGCCCGCCACGGCGGTATAGGGATAACCGTGGAGGTGAAAGGGGACCTCCATATCGACGAGCACCATACCATAGAGGATACAGGCATCGCCCTGGGTGAGGCCTTTCTGCAGGCACTGGGACAGAAGAAAGGTATCTCGCGCTACGGTTTTATGTTGCCGATGGACGACTGTCTGGCACAGGCAGCCATCGACTTCGGGGGGCGTCCCTGGTTGGTATGGGATGCCGTTTTTCACCGTGAACGAGTGGGTGACATGCCCACCGAGATGTTCCTTCACTTCTTCAAGTCATTCAGCGACAGTTCAAAGTGCAACCTCAACATCAGGGCGGAAGGAGAGAATGAGCACCACAAGATAGAAGCGATCTTCAAGGCGTTTGCCCGTGCCTTGAAGATGGCAGTGAAACGGGGAGAGACGGTAGGGATACCCAGCACAAAAGGAGTGATATAAGATGATTGCCATCATTCAATACAACGCGGGCAACATCACCTCGGTGGAGAACGCAGTGAAACGTCTCGGGTTCCCTTGCCGGGTGACCGGAGATGTCGACGCAATCAGGCAGGCGGAGAAGGTGATCTTCCCGGGTGTGGGAGAAGCAAGCAGCGCCATGATCTATCTGAAAGAGAGGGGACTGGATAAGGTAATTCAATCATTGGTTCAACCGGTACTTGGCATCTGCCTGGGGCTGCAACTGATGTGTGAACAATCCGAGGAGGGCAACACGCAATGTCTCGGCATCTTCGGCACAACGGTGAAACGGTTTCCCGCCACCGGCATTGTACCCCATATGGGATGGAACAATCTTTCGGTAAAGGAATCACCCCTTTTTGCAGGGCTGGATAAGGAGGATAACTTCTATTTCGTACACAGCTATTACGCCGGGTTATGCGAGCAGACCCTTGCGAGCTGCAACTATCTCCTGCCCTTCAGTGCGGCGATGCAGAAAGAAAATTTCTTCGCCACCCAGTTCCATCCGGAAAAGTCGGGAGATGTGGGTGAGAAGCTGTTGCACAACTTCCTGAAAATATAAAAACTCATCCAATTTAAGTCAAAATGAGAATTATCCCCGCCATAGACATCATCGACGGCAAGTGTGTTCGCCTCACGAAAGGCGATTACGCGTCACAAAAGACCTATCGCGACAACCCACTCGATGTAGCCCGTGAGTATGAGGATCACGGTATCCGCCATCTTCATCTGGTAGACCTCGATGGAGCCCGCTCCAAACATATCGTCAACCACCGCGTATTGCGACAGATCACCGAAGCCACCTCGCTACAGGTCGACTTCGGGGGTGGTATCAAGAGCGATGAGGATGTGCGGATCGCCTTCGAGAACGGTGCCACCCAGATCACCGGTGGCAGCGTGGCACAGCAACAGCCCGAACTGTTTCTGCAGTGGCTGGAGCGTTACGGACCGGAACGGATCATCCTGGGTGCCGACAGCCACCACAGGATGATTGCCACGCAGGGATGGCAGGAACAGTCGCAGGAGGATGTGGTGGACTTCATCACTGCCTACGAACAACAGGGAGTGAGCTATGTGATCTGTACCGACATTTCAAAAGATGGTATGCTCCAGGGTCCTTCACTGGATCTCTATCGCGAGATTCTGTCCGGGAGTGCTGTCCGGCTGATCGCCAGCGGCGGTATTACCACAATGGCCGATCTGGAGAGGCTCCAGACCATCGGCTGCGAGGGAGCAATCATCGGCAAGGCGATCTACGAAGGACATATCCGTTTGAACGAGTTACAGACGTTTATATCTCATAATTCATAATTCATAGTAAATGGTTCGAGGTTTGAAGTTCGAGGTTCGAAGTTCATTGTTCAATGTTGAAAACCAATAGCTGATAGCCGATAACTGATTGCTGATCATTGATTACTGAAAAAAAATGCTAAAAAAAAGAATTATCCCCTGCTTGGATATCAAGGAGGGACGCACAGTAAAAGGAGTCAACTTCGTGGGGCTCCGTGATGCGGGTGATGCAGTTGAGCTGGCCCGCCGTTATGTAGAGGAGGGTGCCGATGAACTGGTGTTCCTCGACATCACCGCCACGGTGGAGCAGCGCAAGACACTCACCTCCCTGGTGCAGCGCGTGGCACAGGAGATCAACATCCCCTTCACGGTGGGAGGTGGCATCCGCACACTGGAAGATGCACAGGCGATCATCCGTGCCGGCGCCGACAAGGTGAGCCTCAACTCATCGGCCGTGGAGCGGCCGGAGCTGCTCACCGAGATCGCCGAACAGTTCGGCAGCCAGTGCGTGGTACTGGCCATCGACACCAAGCAGGAGGATAACGGTGACTGGATGGTCTACGTACATGGCGGAAGAACACCCACCTCCCTCCATACGGTCGACTGGGCAATGGAGGGTGTGCGACGTGGTGCCGGTGAGATCCTGCTCACCTCGATGAATCATGACGGAACCAAGAGTGGCTTCGCCCTGGAAATCACACAAGCGGTCAGCAACGCGGTCACGGTTCCAGTCATCGCTTCGGGTGGTGCAGGCAACATGGAGCACTTCGCACAGGTGTTCACTCAGACAGAAGCAAGTGCGGCACTGGCTGCCAGCATTTTTCACTTTGGCGAGATCCCCATCCCTGAATTAAAAGCGTATTTAAAAGAACAACAGATACCCATCAGATGAAAAAAATTGATTTTGAGAAATCCGGCGGACTGGTACCGGTGATCATCCAGCATGTGGGCACCCTGCAGGTGCTGATGCTCGGATATATGAACGAGGAGGCACTTGAAAAAACCAAATCGGAGGGGAAGGTTACCTTCTACAGCCGGAGTAAGCAACGACTATGGACCAAGGGAGAGAGCTCCGGCCATTTCCTCATGGTTGATGAGATCCTCACCGACTGTGACGATGACACCCTCCTGATCAAGGCAACCCCACTGGGGCCTACCTGCCACACCGGCAGCACCTCCTGCTTCCATGAAGAGACCGCCAAAGGGTTTGTCTATGACCTGGAGAAGGTGATCGAGCAACGGATCACCGAGAATCCGGAGGGATCCTACACCTCACGGCTCTTCAGCCGCGGTGTCAACAAGGTGGCACAGAAAGTGGGTGAAGAGGCGGTGGAGCTGGTGATAGAAGCGAAAGATGACAATCTCGACCTGTTCCGCAACGAAGCGGCCGACCTGCTCTACCACTACCTGATCCTGCTAAAAACCAAAAACCTGAAACTGGAAGATATCGAAGCGGTGCTGAAAGGTAGACACAAGTGAACCAAGAACCAGACACTGATCACTTACAACCTCTTACAACTGATCCACGCTTTCTGTCCGTCGGACAGGGTGGTAGCAAAGAGATAGTGATCCCCTCCCTCCGCGAGTCCCGTCCGTTTACGGATCTCGGCCACTGAATCCGGGTAGTTGCGTATGGTGATATTTGTCTTGGGCACCGCGGCAGCGAAGCGACGGATCTGCTTCTTGTTGGCGGGGAACCACTCCTCCACCTGGAAGATGCGACCGGGAAAGGCATTCTCCAGCCGTTCGCTGGTATAGAGATGACTATGCTTGTGCAGCTTTTGCAACCCAAAACGATGTGCCGTCACATTAAAGGCACCGGCCTTCAGTATAGAGGCATTGGGTTCATAGAGATAACGACCGGGAACGGGACTGTAAGACGCCTCCTGCTCCTCCTCCCCGGGGATAAAGGTAAGCAGCTCCCGCTCTCCCTCCTTATTGAGGTTCACCGCATGATAGATTGGTTCATCCGCATCTTTTGATAGCAGGAAGAGCAACTCCTTGCACTCGTTCTCCACCGATAGCACATGCACTTCCGATACCTGATGTAGCGTTTTGACTGCCAGAGAAATATCCAGCATAGGCGAATATTTGACCATCACCCGCTCAGCCTTCTCTGTCAGCAGGTCAGCAAGATTTGAGAGATCGGGAGAACACTCTTCAATCCGGAACACTTTTCGTCCCCTTTCATCCCGGCGCGACGGATCGAGGTAGATCAGATCAGTATAATGCAACTGCGGCAGGAACGCCTCACCTTCCATGTGATGCACCTCCGCCTGGTCCATGCCCAGCACTGCGAAATTGTGTGTTGCCAGGTGGCAGAGCTGTTCGTCCCGCTCCACATACAACGCCCGCCTGAAGAGTGGGGTCATAAAAGAGAAATCCACCCCCAGTCCGCCGGTCAGATCAACGAAGAGCTCTCCACCCTCAATGAGCGAAGCCTTGTAACGAGCCGTTGCTTCCGATGAAGCCTGCTCGAGTGAGATGTGCTGCGGATAGAGCAGTTCCCGGTTCCGGTACCATGAGGGTATCTTCTTCTCTGCCGTCTGCCGCCCTGCAACCTGCGCCATAAGAAATGGCATATCCTCCCCCTTGAAGCGGAGTGCCAACGCAAGCACATCCTCTTTCTCATGGGTCTCAATGAAACGCTTTTGCTCGTCAGTCAGTCTCATTCTTTTACAAAAGAAAACAACCTGCTTCTGAAAAGCAGGTTGTTCTTATCCACTAATAATCACTTTATGGTTACTCTTCCCATCCTCCGGACGGGACCTTTGGCGTCTTACGCTTCGGCCTCAGCCTGTGGCTGTATGGAAACGAATGAGCGATTATCCCTTTTTTTGCGGAAAACCACCACACCATCGGTCAGTGCAAAGAGGGTATGATCCTTACCAATCCCCACATTCTCACCCGGATGATGTACCGTACCACGTTGACGCACGAGGATGTTGCCTGCTTTGGCGGCCTCGCCACCGAATATCTTGACGCCCAATCGTTTACTTTCCGATTCACGGCCGTTCTTCGAACTACCTACACCTTTTTTATGTGCCATTTTCTTCTGATTTTAACTGATTAAGCAACAATCGATTTTACAACTACTTCAGAAAACTGTTGACGATGACCGTTCAGCTTTCTGTAACCTTTTCTTCTTTTCTTCTTGAAGACGAGAACCTTGTCTCCCTTCACGTGCGAAAGAATTTCTACTACCACCTTGGCTCCTTCAACCAGGGGGGCACCTACGGTGATCGCTCCGTCGTTATCCACGAGCATCACTTTCTCAAATTCCACCTCTGCACCCTGATCGGCGTTGATACGGTGAACAAATAATTTCTGGTCCTGCTCTACTTTAAACTGCTGGCCCTGAATGTCTACAATGACGTACATATCTATAATAACTTATCGTTACGTGCCTGAGGCGAGCCGCTAAACAGCGTCTGCTTGTTGAGCCTATTGGCAAAATGAGGTGCAAAATTACATAATTTATCGGGAAACTGCAAATAGTTCACCCCTTTTTTTCAATTGATTGATAGGCAGCACCAATATGGGCGATGATATCACCCGCCATGAAGCTACGGGGGTGTATCGTTTTTTGGGTCAGATCAGCAGTCAGCCCGTGAAGGTAGACCCCTACCCTCGCAGCATCGCTGGGTTTATAGCCCTGTGCCAACAACGAGGTGATCATGCCGGTCAGCACATCACCACTACCGGCAGTCGCCAGCGCCGGAGTACCGCTGCTGTTCACATAAAGATGATCGCAATCAACGATGAGTGAATAGGCTCCTTTCACCACGATCACCACTCCATATCTCTTTGCGAAGAGTCTTGTCTTCTCAATTTTCTCAAAATCATCGCGCCAATCACCGATCAACCGTTCCAGCTCTTTCGGATGAGGGGTCAGGATGGTACCGGGTGATAGCAAAGCTAGCCATTCAGGATGCAGGGAAAGGATGTTCAGGCCGTCGGCATCGATCACCAGAGGCCCGCGGTAGCCGGTAAGAAAGGTACAGAAAGCTCTCTCCGTATCTCTATGCTGCCCCATACCGGGACCAATTCCTATGGCATCGGGATGAAGGTTGCATGCAATCTCCGTGATATGCTCACGATGAGGATCCTCAAGAGCCATCGCCTCAGGCACGACTGTCTGGATCACGCTGGTACCGCAGCGCGGAAGATAGCCGGTGACCAGACCGCAGCCGCTCCGCAGGGCTGCCTTTGCTGCAAGGCATATCGACCCGCACTTGCCAACACTCCCTCCCACAAGCAGGACATGCCCCTGCGTACCCTTGTGTGCAAAACGGTGGAGCGGTTTCAGCAGTGAGCTGATCGCCTCCCTATCGGTAAAAACCATATCGGTTTCGGCTACGTCGATAGATTCCTCATCGAGTCCGATATCCACGATCTGCACCTCTCCCGTATAATCGCCATTCTCCGGCAGGTAAAGTGCCAGCTTCGGTATCTGGAAGGTGACCGTCACGGTTGCCCGCACGGCAAGACTGGTGTTACGGTCCGTGAAGAGACCGCTGGGCAGATCAATGCTATACACCGGCCGTCCACACTTGTTGATTGCCTCAATCACCTCTGCGGCGATACCCTCTACCTCCCGCGTGAGACCTGTTCCGAAGATCCCGTCAATAATCAGATCACATGCATCAACGACAGAATACAGATCCCTGTTTCTGATGATCCGACAAGGAATAAGCTCAGCCTTCACCCGTCGCAGGTTATGCGCACAATCTTCCGAATAGTGATCCCTTTGTTCCACCACGCAGACCTTAACCCTGTAACCGGACTGCTGGAGCAGACGTGCTACCACCAGGGCATCTCCACCATTGTTGCCGGTTCCGGCAAAGATAAGGATCACCGGTTCTTTATCAGGACAACGTTTCACAAAAAAATTGTAGAAGGCGATTGCCGCACGCTTCATCAATGCCAGAGAAGAAATCCCCTCTCGCCGGATAGTTTCAGCATCAATATTCCGGATCTGTTCAGCTGTCAGGATTTTCATTTTGTCACACCTATCTTCAACAATATTCATCTCACGCAATAAATCTCACCGTCCCGGATTACAAATCTACAGTGCAGGTGCAATCATATGTTGTCATCGGGCAATTCAATCCTGCGGTACATCTTATAGAGCCTGAGCATCAGCGTGCCAAACAGGACAGCCATCACCACCAGCAGATGGCTGGCGATCCCCTCCACACTGAAAGATAGCTTGATCAGCGTGGTAGAGACCACGAAGCCGGAGTTGCGCATCACCTTCGGGAAATCGTCGGTGATTGCAAAGGAGAAGAGCAGCACCAACAGATCGGTCAGGATCAGCACCATGAAAAAATCGGAGAAGAAAGCCTCAGTAACCATCTTGGTCTGCCCAAAGAACCCAAGCAGTGAATGATCCATGAAGAGCCATTCCACAATGTTGTGTAGCACCATCACCACAAAAAGAATGGTCAACAGCAAAGCCAACACCTTTTTGGCCGTCACATACCTTTTCTTTTTCGTTGGCAGACCGGGAGGCAGACCGGGATAATTCTTATCCACCCGGATCGACTTCTGGTTCCGAAGATAAAAAAGATAAATAAGCAGGAAGAGAATCAGGATGGTAGCCATCGAATAGAGAAAACCGGGCGTAGCGAAGAGATCCTCCAAATCGGAGGTGAGGGAGAGCTTTGATAGCTCATCGAAGATGCCGCGGATGGTGATCAGCGCGATGATCTCGAACTGCTTCCCAATGTAAATCGTAATTGATTTGGGCAGATAGTAAATCAGACAGTAGACCTCATAAAAGAGGATGATGGAGAAGGGGGTATACAAGGCATCAATGGGACTCTCCATCCCGGCGAAAGAACTGCCGACACCAATCCAGCCCAAATGCTGCATGCCGATCACAATGAGATGCAGCAAAAAGCCCGCCAGTGCCGTTACAAACACCAGCTTTTCAATCAATCGCTTACTCTTCCCGGAGAGTACCTTTTCGTAGAGCGTTGAGACGATGCTTTTCATTTTTCTCTTCATGCACATCTTTTTGGTAAAGATAGATCATTTTAGAAAAAAAACGAAATCACCCTGCCGGAAATAGCATGATGGTAAAAAAGAAAAAATGGAGTTGATTTGTAAAAGGAAAGAAAAAGTGCGCAGGATGAGACTCGAACTCACACGCCGTAACCGGCACTACCCCCTCAAAGTAGCGTGTATACCAATTTCACCACCTGCGCAGGGAAGGTGCCCGGAACAGGACTCGAACCTGCACGTTGTAACCAACACTAGTCCCTGAAACTAGCGCGTCTACCAATTCCGCCATCCGGGCATTCTCTTAATGTGTCATAGAGTGAGGGAACAGGCCGCTGCCTGCCTGCAAAGCGGTGAAGAGCCAGGGGCATTCTTTCCGAATTGCGGATGCAAAGATACACCTTTTTTTGAAACAGAAACAATAATTGGCATTTTATTTTCACCGCTTACAATCTATTCATCTCATGACACAGGCTGTTTCCCGGCACATAAACCAATTGTAAAATCATCTTATCTGCACAAAAGGGGCTGTCCCTCTCGGACAGCCCCTTTGAAACACAATGAAATATATGTAAAGAAGTAGAGTTCATTATTTGTTCAGACAACCTCACTTCCCGTTACCTTCTCCTCCTCTTCAATGAGAGCAGGTTCTATGGTCATATAGGTGCGTGTATAGTTTCTGATACGTTTTCGTACCACTGATGGTGGCTCCTGATTCCTGTAGTTGTTCAGCACATCGCTCACCTCCACCGTTCTGCCCGCCGGCACTGAGATCTCCACGGTGATGCTCTGATTGCGAAAACCCTGCTCTACCGGTACCGTCAGAAACTCTGGCAGGTAGAGCACCGAGTCTTGCTGTTGGATCTCAAAACGAAACTCCTCCAGATCGGCCTTCGCACCCCGCAGCTCGCGACAGCTGCTTGCGGCTATCGTCCTCACGTGAAAAAGAGAGTCATTGCTGTTGCGGATATGCAGATGGATATCCCGGAAGAGCAGTGAATCCTCGTCGACATTCGTATAGGGGAGATGATCAATATCTGATCCCACTCCCCAACCGATTCGGAACTCCGAGTAATCATCGTTATAGGGCAGCATATCCACGTAGAGGCTTCTGGCTGTGACAGGTGTCAGTTCAACCGTCTGTTCAAGGGTACTCTCCTCACTGAACTTGTCTGCTATCTGAGCGGTCAGGATCCCCGCAACCACCAGCCCACCAAACCAGAGGATGGTAGAGATGACACCGATTACCGGACGTGATTTGGCTTTCATCACCCTGCGCACGATCCAGATGATGATCGAGAGGATTGGCACACCAATCAGCAGCAGCAGTGAAGTGAAAAGCAGAGTCGTCTCCTGCCCCGGATCAATGAAAAGTGACTTCAGTGGCATCATTTGCGCACCGGCAAAAAGGAAGGCAATAAAAACGCCCACCGCCATCAGTGCCAGGATACCCACAAATGAGAAGAAGACGATTTTCAGGAGCATGACCAGTCCATTGAGGCAACCAGACCGTTCCGAGCCGTTACCGGACGAAGCCGAATAAGAGGAGCCCGTTGAGGCTGAATATGAGTCAGATGAGGTGAATGTTGAGGATCCCGACTGCGATACAGATGCTCCTTCTTCCTCATGCTTTTGCATCGAAGGTGGAACAGGGGGCATCGAAGTGGGGTCTGTAACAGAAGCGTGATTGCTTCCAGTATCGGCTGCCTGATAGGATTTTTTCACAACTGGCGGTTGTTCGTTTTCCGCACGATTTTTGGCACTCGCGACATTGTCGCTGAATTTGTCACGGATCGAACGGATATACTCCTCCTCTCCCATCATCTCCAGTTTCTGTTTGACAGTCTTTGCTTCGGGAATAATGATCCAGAAGACGATGTATACCACAACGACTCCCATGTTAATGTTCCAGCTGAAATCGACATCCCGGAACAGGAAGTTCAGAGGGAAGAAGGAGATCATTCCAATCAGGTTCACCAAAAGAGGTAGCAGAAAGAGCAGACGCGGTATCCAGGAGTCAATCCTGAAATTGGCTGCGATGCCACCGCACACCCCGCCGATAAACCGGTCGCTGGGATTCCTGTAGAGTCGCTTGGAGACATTGGTCTTCAGCACCTTGGGTTTCAACACAATCCATAACACAATATAGACCCAGAAGAGCAGACCAAAAAAGAGGACGAAGATCATCCGCAACCAAACCGGGTCGGTTTTAAAATAGTGTGCCAGGCCACTGCAGACACCTCCTATGATACGATCCCCTGCATTACGGTATAACGACTGACGGGCATCACCTGATCTCTCTCCCCCCTGATTCGGATTGGCCGAAGCGGGATCAGCCAGGAGAGGAGAGCCATGAACACCATCACCCATCTCCTCATCGTACTCGGCATCAAAATCCTTGGGTCTGCCAATACTGGAGATAATGGCCTCTACATCCTCGTCGGTGATACAGTTGATACCATGCTTCAACCGATTACCAAACAATTCGGCAATACGGCATTCGATGTCGTTCACGATTTCATCGCCACCCTCCTCACGGGCAAAAAAGTGGGTCAGACTCTCAATATACTGCTTAAGCGTTTCATAGGCCGTCTCTTCGATAGCAATGACCTGTCCCTGAAAATTGATGTTGATTACTTTTTTCATATGTTGTGATATATCGTTTCACTCTCTTCGTTCATATTGCGTACAACGGTCTCTACACCTGTGGACAACTCATTCCAGGTAGACTCCAGCAGGGAATGGAATTGGACACCCTTGTCTGTCAGCCGGAAATACTTGCGTGGTGGCCCGGATGTACTCTCTACCCACCTATAGGTCAGAATCTCCGAATTTTTCAATCTATTCAGTAAAGGATATAGTGTCCCTTCAAGCAGCTGCATTCCGGCACTTCTCATCTCATCGATAATATCACCCGGATAAGCCTCTCCTCTTTTGATGATCGAGAGAATGCAGTATTCCAGCACTCCCTTACGCATTTGACTCTGTGTATTCTCTATGTTCATATGCTTGCTCTCCTATCTGTCGTACCGGAAAAATGAGTCCTGTACTTATTTACCTCACAAAGATACTCAAAGCAAAGTATTATGCAATACATAGTACCAATTATTTTCTAGTTTTTAAGTATATTTAACTTCGTGACTCATTTTCACAAGTAGCGGGATTATTGGGAAAAAACCGTTATATTTGTCCTCACAAACCATTTCTTATGTCATTACAGGGCAAACATATTGTATTGGGAATCAGTGGCAGCATTGCCGCTTACAAATCGGCCACACTCACCCGTCTGCTGATAAAAAAGGGCGCAGAGGTACAGATCGTGATCACACCTGCCGGTAAGGAATTCATCACTCCGGTGACACTCTCAGCCCTCTCCGGCAAGCCGGTGGTCAGTGAGTTCTTTGCCTCCGGCGACGGCACCTGGCACAGTCACGTGGATCTGGGGTTATGGGCTGATCTGATGATCGTAGCACCTGCCACCGCCTCCACCCTGGGGAAGATGGCCCACGGCATTGCCGATAACATGCTGATCACCACCTACCTTTCCATGAAGGCGCC
>DURL01000227.1 GCA_012837345.1 Bacteroidales bacterium | reverse complement strand
GCAATTGAGGTCTTTGTTCAGCACATAAGCGGAGCTTACAGCAGCGGGTCTGTTCAGGATTTACACCTGATTCCCTTTTCATCGTTCACTTCGAAGCCGTGTGAAGTGAGCAACACCAAAATTCAAGGCAAAGGTATAGCAAACTTTTGAATATTGATCCATGAATCACAAAAAAAAAGAGAGGTTTCTTGTGATCATATTGGGTATGTGGAATGTGGGGATGTAGGAGTTGGGAAGATGGAGTTGGGAAGATGGATTGTGAGATGTGGGTCTTGTGACTTGAGATCCGGGATGGAGGGTAAGAATCAGCGATAATTCTGTTGCAGGCTGTCGGTACGGCTCTCCAGATAGCGGATCAGCACCTCGCTACGTTCTTTCTCGAACTTCAGTTGTTCGATGTCAAGCAACAGGGTGGAGAGTTCGAACGAAAGGCTGATTCCTTTTTTCGCCGCATCGCTCAGAGCTGTGTTCACCGTACGGTTACCAATGAAATGCAGGGTGAGCGGCTGGTCGCGGTAGGCGTGGATGTAGGCGGCCACACCGTTCTCATCGCTGCCGGTGAAGCGTACGATCTCGTAGTTTCTGTTGAGCGTGCTGAACCGGTAGTTGAACCCGTCGGCAGTCACACGGCCGCTCTCGGCATAGCTGCCGTCAGCTGCTGTTACCCTGATACGGTTGTGTTGAATGGCATTATCGGAGAGCACACTTTCGATAAAAAGAGCCCCCTTCTCTCCTACACCTGAACGGAGCCCGTTCCTGTCGAGTGAGGAGCGGTGTGGATAGATCTTGGGATAATACTCACCAAACTCCTGATAACGACTGTCTCTCACGTAATCAAAATCATTTAACAGTTCGTTGAGTGCAGTATAGTTCACACGCAACATTGAGTCGCAGTAGCTGATGTTCCGCCGGTTCTCAGCCAACCGAATCTCCTGCATCAGTGTAAAGCCGGCGTTGATCTCATCAAAAGCTTCGGGAAACAGTATCTTTATGCTGTCAATCTTCATCTTGGCAAGGGCGTAATTACCACTCTCTAAAGCTTCCCCTGCTTCCGACAGGTAAGCACGGGCCTTACTGCCACTGCCTCCGCAGGAGAGAATGAGAAGCAGCATCAACCAGAGTGAAATCAGGTGAAGTGAGTTACGCATATCGTAAAAACTATTTCAACTAACAAAAAATTACCTGTTTAGCAACCTATTCTCCCGCAAAAATACAAATATTATCGGCATAAAAATGGCTTTAAGAGACAATTATTGTAATTTTGCAAATCGTAACAGATCATCTTTCCCTTGCAACCACAACCTGCTGAGGGAACGAATTTATAAGAAAAGAGCCCATTGACTATGAACATATCGCGGGAAGAGATCGTAGCACATATTGACACGCCGCTCCTCAGGCTTATCTCACATACTGCGGATGAGATGCAGCTGGAATGCTACCTGATAGGCGGATACGTGCGTGATTTCTTCCTCTACAGGCCCTCGAAGGATATCGACGTAGTGGCCATCGGAAAGGGTACTGACCTGGCTGAAGCGGTCACCCGTAAGCTGGGAAAGCATACCCATCTGACACTCTTCAAGAACTTCGGCACCGCACAAATCAAGCACAAGGAGTATGAGATCGAGTTTGTGGGAGCCCGTAAGGAATCGTACCGCAGCGACTCACGCAAACCCATCGTGGAGGACGGTACCCTGGAGGATGACCAGCGACGGCGCGACTTCACCATCAATGCCATGGCTTTCTGCCTCAACGGCGATCGTTTCGGAGAACTGCTGGACCCGTTCAATGGGATGCAGGACCTGGAGGAGCTGATCATCCGCACACCACTCGACCCCGACATCACCTTCAGCGATGACCCGCTGCGGATGATGCGTGCCGTACGTTTTGCCGCACAGCTCGGTTTCGACATTTACCCCGAGACGTTCGACGCCATTACTCGCAACAGAGATCGCATCACCATCGTCTCCATGGAGCGGGTCAGCGACGAGTTGAACAAGATCATCCTCTCGCCCAAGCCTTCCATCGGATTCATCCTGCTCGAGAAGACCGGCTTGCTGGAGATCCTGTTCCCCGAGCTGACTGCACTGAAAGGTGCCGAGACCAAGGAGGGGGTAGGGCACAAGGACAACTTCTACCATACGCTCTCCGTACTGGATAATATTGCACGGGAGACGGACGACCTCTGGTTGCGCTGGGCGGCACTGCTACATGACATCGCCAAGCCGGTAACAAAGCGGTGGGACCCCAGGCTGGGATGGACCTTCCACAACCACAACTTCATTGGCGAAAAGATGATCCCCCGTATCTTTCGCAGGATGAAGCTGCCCCAGAACGAGAAGATGAAATATGTACAGAAGCTGGTCTCCCTTCATATGCGTCCCATGCAGCTGGTGGAGGATGAGGTGACCGACTCGGCCGTGCGGCGCCTGCTCTTCGATGCCGGTGACGATATCGATGACCTGATGACCCTCTGCGAGGCAGACATCACCTCCAAGAACCCGGTGAAGGTACGCCGTTTCATTACCAACTTCAAAATTGTACGTCGCAAGCTTCGCGAGATAGAGGAGAAGGATCGGGTGCGCAACTTCCAGCCACCGGTGGACGGCAACGAGATCATGCAGGTGTTCGGCATACCTGAAGGCAGGGAGATAGGGATCCTGAAGGCTGCCATCAAGGAAGCGATCCTCGACGGGGTGATCCCCAACGAGCACGCCGCCGCCTATGCCTTCATGCTTGAGAAAGCAGGTGAGATGAACCTGAATCCGGTTGACAAACCCGGACAATGACCTGTTATGGGTGTTTCACTCCCCGGGAGAGGTGATTTTTCACGGTTCTACCGTGAGAAATAGGTTGCCCGGTGTGAAATAAGAACAGGAATGAAAAAGAAAGCGGTAATTAACATTTTTTCCTTTAATAATTCGCTTTCTCACTCGATTTCTGTACATTTTTTTATTACTTTGCAACTTAATTGGGAATAGACTATTTACGCAATCAAGCCTTTCGTTTGTCGAAGCGCCTATGTCGAACAAGAAAAAAGTATCCGCCGCCCGTTTCTTAAATGCGAAAATCACCTCCACCATCAGCATCACGCTGGTACTGGTGTTGTTGGGTGTCACCCTCCTGATCCTCTTTCTGGGCAACAGCCTCTCGAATCATGTGAAGGAGAACATGAGCTTCAACGTGATGCTCTCAGCCAGCGTCAACGATGCACAGATCAGCAGCATCCGCCGTCAGCTTGACGCTCAGCCCTTCGTGCGTTCATCGCGCTTCATCAGCAAGGAGGAGGCAAAAGAACAACTGATCCGTGAGCTGGGTGAAGACCCGGAAGAGCTGCTGGGTTACAATCCCGCACTCGACTGTATCGAGATCTTCCTCCACTCGGAGTATGCCAACAGCGACAGCATCGCTGTGATCAACAAGGTGATCCGCCGGGAGAGCAACGTCACCGACCTGCTTTATCAGCAGGAGGCGATCGACCTGATCAACGAGAACCTGTCGAAGGTGATGACTGTACTGCTGATACTGGCGGTGGTGCTGCTCTTCATCTCCTTCACGCTGATCCGCAATACCATCCGGCTGAGTGTCTATTCGAAACGGTTCATCATCCACACCATGAAGCTGGTGGGTGCTACCGGCAGCTTCATTCGCAAGCCCTTTGTTGTGCACAACATCTACACCGGTATCCTGGCCGGCATCCTGGCCGATGCAATCATCCTGGGGCTGATTTCCTATTTCAGCAAGGAGTATGTAGCCATTCAACCTCTTATCAGCACCATCGACCTGGTAATCATCTTTTCAGGAGTGGTGCTCCTGGGAGTGCTGATTACCACACTTGCGACTACCTTTGCGGTGAACAGGTATGTGAGGATGGGTTCCGATCAGCTCTATTATGTATAAAACAAAAGTAAAATGTCTCAAAAGAACTTCGCGTTAAGCAAAACAAACCTGATTATCTGCGGCATCGCTGTCCTGCTGATCATCGCCGGCTTCCTGCTGATGACCGGTCCTGCCACCACCACCGAGGGTGGTTTTGAGCCGGATATATTCAGTCCGAGGCGGATCAGGGTAGCCCCGATCGTTGCCTTGTCAGGTTTTGTCCTGATGATTGTAGGGATTCTCTATCCGTCGAAAGAGAAAAGAGACAGGGATAATAAGCAATCATGATAGTGAACCCTGGAAAAGATCATTTTCATGACGGTTATTGAAGCCATTCTCATTGCCATCGTGGAGGGCCTGACCGAGTTTCTGCCTGTCTCCTCCACCGGCCACATGATCATCACACAGTCGCTATTGGGTATGGAAAGCAGCGCCTTTGTGAAAGCCTACACGGTGATCATCCAATTTGGGGCGATCCTCTCGGTGGTTGTACTCTACTGGAAACGTTTCTTTCGCCTGAACAGGGGAGAGATGCCGGGAGAGGGGATTACAAAAGAACAGTCGGCCGCCCGGAGAGCACTGCTCACCGGCAAGCGATTTCTTCACAGGTATGACTTTTACTGGAAGCTCTTTATCGCAGTGCTGCCTGCCGGCGTCATCGGCCTGCTGCTGGGTGATCTGATAGACAGGTTGCTGGAAAGTGTGACGGTTGTGGCACTGATGCTGGTGATCGGGGGCTTCTTCATGCTCTACGTGGATCGTTGGTTTAACCGCCCCGCACCCAATCAATCGATGAGCTGGCAGCGAGCCCTCAAGATTGGTTTCTTCCAGTGTATCGCCATGATCCCGGGAGTATCACGTTCGATGGCCACCATCGTGGGAGGGATGGGCACCGGTCTCAACCGCAAGAATGCTGCCGAGTTCTCTTTCTTCCTGGCGGTCCCCACCATGGCTGCCGCGGCTGGGTATAAGCTCTACCAGTTGATCAAGGATCCGGTGCAGCTGGAGATGCTCTCCGACAACCTCCTCCTATTGATCATTGGCAATGTGGTGGCCTTTTTCGTGGCGATGGTCGCAATCCGTTTTTTTATCGATTTCCTTACCCGATATGGTTTCAGAGCATTCGGGTTCTACCGCATCATCGTGGGAGGTATTCTGCTCATTCTGCTCATTGCAGGTGTGAATGTAAGCGTATGACGCTATGATAGATTTTGTAGAAGGTAGCATCTTGTATATTGACAAGCCACTTCACTGGAGCTCATTCCGTGTAGTGCGTGTGGTGCGTGCCAAGCTGTGTCATAAGCTGGGGATCAAAAAGCTGAAGGTGGGTCATGCCGGCACTCTCGACCCGCTGGCTACCGGCGTGATGACCCTCTGTACCGGTAAGATGACCAAGCAGATTGATCGGCTGCAGGCCGAAACCAAAGAGTATCTGGCAGCGATCCGCCTGGGTGCAACCACCCCCTCGTTCGACCTGGAGACGGCGATCGACAGGGAGTATCCCACGGCTCACATCACACGGGAGATGGTGGAAGAGGCTCTCTCCCGGTTCATCGGTGAGATTATGCAGGTGCCACCCCTCTATTCGGCAGTGAAGGTGGATGGCAAACGCGCCTATGAGCTGGCTCGCAAAAACGAGGATATTGAACTTAAACCCAAATTATTGGTTATAGATAGTATCAAACTGGAATCGTGCGATCTGCCTGATATCACCATCCGCGTGGTATGCAGCAAAGGTACTTATATCAGGGCGTTGGCCCGTGACATCGGTGAGGCGTTGCGCTCAGGGGCACATCTCACCGCGCTCACCCGCACACGGGTGGGAGAGGTGACGCTCGCTGATTGCCTGCAAATGGAAGAGGTAGATCATTACCTGGATGAGCAGATAGACCAAGCCAAAGAAGATTGACAATTATTGACAAAACATATGAAACTTTCGCAATTTAAATTTCACCTGCCGGATGAACTTATCGCCAGGCATCCCTCAGCACACCGTGATGAAGCAAGGCTGATGGTTGTTCACAGGAAAACTGGCGCACTGGAACACAAAGTGTTTAAAGACGTGCTGGATTACTTCCAGGCAAAGGATTTTTTCATCTTCAACGACACGCGCGTCTTCCCCGCAAGACTCTTTGGCAACAAGGAGAAGACAGGAGCCAAGATTGAGGTGTTCCTCCTGCGGGAACTGAATCCTGATCAGCATTTATGGGACGTACTGGTAAACCCGGCACGGAAGATACGCATCGGCAACAAGCTTTACTTCGGTGAAAATGAAGAGCTGGTGGCTGAGGTGATTGACAACACCACCTCCCGTGGACGTACCCTCAGGTTCCTCTACGACGGTCCCTACGATGAATTTAAAAAACAACTTTTTTCCATTGGTGAGACACCCATTCCCGAGTACCTTGAGCGGAGTGCTGAACCGGATGACGTGGATCGTTATCAGAATATCTTTGCCCGAAATGAAGGTGCCGTGGTGGCTCCCGCTGCCGGTCTTCATTTCAGCCGTGAACTGATGAAACGTATGGAGATCAGGGATATCGAATTCGGTTATCTGACGCTTCACAACGGCCTGGGTGCTTATCGCATGATCGACGTGGAGGATCTGACCAAACACAAGATGGAATCGGAACAGATGATCATCACCAGTGAGCTGTGTGAGCAGGTGAACAAAGCCAAGGACGAGGGCCGTAACATCTGTGCCGTGGGTACATCAGTTCTCAGGGCCGTAGAGACGACCGTGAGCACCGATGGACATATCAAACCAAAAGAGGGATGGACCAACCGATTTATTTTTCCCCCTTATGAGTTCACCCTCACCAACAGCCTGATCACCAACTTCCACCTGCCATATTCCACCCTGCTGATGATGGCATGTGCCTTCGGTGGCTATGAGATCATGATGGAGGCTTATGAAGTAGGGGTGAAAGAGAAATACAACTTTGGTGCCTATGGTGATGCAATGCTGATCATCGACTAAGACAAGCAATATGGAGAGCTGTATCGATTCACTAATCCTGGCACTGGGTTCGAACCTCGGTGACCGGGAGCAACAGATTCATTCAGCACTCAAAAAAATTGAAGAGCGGATCGGGACAATCAAATCCCTTTCCGCTCTTTACCATACATCTCCCGTCGGGTTTGACTCATCACATGATTTTCTGAACTGTGTTTGCGAAGTGTCCAGTAATATTGATATTAATACAATATTCGCAATTACCCGGGAGATAGAAGATGAGATGGGGAGGAAAACAAAAAGTGTGGATGGTCAGTATGCCGACAGGATCATTGATATCGATCTGATCCTGGCTGACAACCTCATTATCGACACGCCTGAGCTGACACTGCCACATCCCCGATTCCATCAGCGTGACTTCGTGGTGAGCCCCCTGTGTGAGATTGCACCGGACAGGGAGCATCCACTTTTGGGAAAGAGCATCCGCCAGTTGAGAGATGAATTGCAGCATGCAGAGCGTGATCAGTGAGGCAGCTGTTTGATAAGGCTACTCTTCATCACTTTCTCTGTTTCTCCTGTTTTCATATTTGTGATCTTTTCATTGGTAACCATTTCAGTTGCAAGATAACCATTTTCAGGTGTTTTGCAAAAATTGATTAAATTTTACCATCTTAAACAGTAGAGGCTACCTACAATAGGGAAAAAAGCCTCATATTTGTGAAAGAATATATCAACATTGAAAAAGTGGTATGGCAATCTTCGGTACAAGTTACGACTATTTCCTGGGGTATGCCCTAAGCGGGGGCGGAGCCAGAGGCTTTGCGCACCTGGGCACACTGAAAGTGTTGGAGCAGTATGGACTTAAACCCAATGTGATTGCCGGCACCAGTGCCGGTGCCCTTGCCGGTGTATTTTATGCCGACGGGTATCATCCTGATGAGATCGTGGAGCTCTTCCGTAAGCGTGAGTTCCGGGAGTTTGTTTCCTTCACCATTCCCCGCACCGGCTTTCTGAAAAGTACCGGGTTACACCAGTTCCTGAAGAAAAACCTACGTGCCAAAAGCTTTGAGAAGCTGCAGTTACCGTTTTATGCCGTGGCTACCGACTGGGAAAGAGCCCGTACCGTCACCTTCTCCGAGGGAGACAGCCTGGTGGATGCAGTGGTAGCCTCCTGCTCGGTGCCTATCGTCTTTAACCCGCAGATGATCAACAATGTCCCATACGTGGACGGGGGAATCCTGAAAAACTTCCCCGTGACGGTGATCCGCAAGCGGTGCCGCTATGTGGTGGGTGTAAACGTCTCCCTGATGATCCCCCCGGCAGAAAAGGAATCAATACGAACCATGGTGGAACGAACCTTCAATCTCATGTCGAATGCCAACACGCTGATAGACAAGTCGTCATGCGACATTCTGATTGAGACGACCGGTCTGGAGAAGGTGTCGATGTTCGACCTGCACAGCCAAAATCAGATTATGGAGTCCGGATATCATGCTGCCGCGGAGGCCATGTCTCAGAAGAGATCGTTGGAGATCGTAAGAAGATGCCACCGGCATGCACTGTTGGAAGAGAAGGTGAAAAGCCGTCTGCAGCAGATCACTATCGGAATGAATAACAAATAGTCTCTTTATCGAATGAATGAGAAGCTTTTCATCTACCAGTTGATGCCCCGTCTCTTTGCCAATCGAAATGGCACAAACCAACACAACGGATCTCTACAGGAGAACGGTTGCGGTAAATTTAACGATATCGGTCCTGTCATCCTGAACCGTTTAAAAAACGATGGATATACCCATATCTGGTATATCGGTGTGCCGGCCCATGCCTCGGTTACCGATTACAGCCGTTACGGTATCCCGGAACAGTATCCGGAGATCATCAAGGGCAAAGCCGGGTCACCCTATGCCATACGTGATTACTATGATGTGGATCCGGATCTGGCAGAAGATGTCTCTTCGCGGATGCAGGAATTTGAAGCACTTGTAGAGCGTACGCATCATGCGGGTTTGAAGGTGATCATCGACCATGTTCCCAATCATGTGGCGCGCAACTACCATTCAGTCTACAAACCCGTTGGTGTAAGAGATTTCGGTGAGGATGATGACCGATCGGTTGCCTTCTCACCCAACAACAACTTTTACTATCTTCCCGGTCATTCGTTGCAGGTGCAGCTTCCCCCGGACAAGAAAGCCAGCTTCACCTACCATGAGTCACCTGCACGGGCAACCGGCAACGACTGCTTCACGCATACCCCTACCATTTATGACTGGTATGAGACGGTGAAGCTCAACTATGGGGTGGATTACCTCAACGGCATGATCGCTACTTTTGATCCGATACCCGACACCTGGATCAAGATGCGCGATATCCTCCTCTACTGGGCATCGAAGAAGGTAGACGGCTTCCGGTGCGACATGGCTGAGATGGTGCCGCTCTCCTTCTGGCAGTGGGTTATCCCGCAGGTGAAGGAACACTACCCGGCAATTATCTTCCTGGCCGAGATCTACAATCCTTCAGCCTATCGCGACTTCCTGGGGGAGAACCTATTCGACTACCTCTACGACAAAGTGGGACTATATGACCTGCTTCGTGAGGTATCCAACGGCTACAGGCCTGCCTCGGACATCACCTTCACATTGAATGAGGTGGGTGACATCCAGAAGCGGATGCTCAACTTCATGGAGAACCATGACGAACAGCGGATAGCATCCGATTATTTCCTGAGGGAGGGGCACCGTGGAAAAGCAGCCATGATTGTCACCTCTACCGTAAACAGCAATCCCGTGATGGTCTTCAATGGTCAGGAGCTGGGCGAACGGGGTATGGACAATGAGGGATTCAGCGGTCTGAATGGGCGCACCACCATCTTCGATTACTGGTCAGTGGATACCCTTCAACGCTGGAACAACAACGGCCAATGGGACAGTCAGTTGCTCACCCCTTATGAACAGAAGCTTCAATCCTTTTATCGACGTCTGATCACTCTCTGCAATGAGGAGGAAGCTCTGTCATCAGGTTTGTTTTACGACCTGATGCCGGCCAATTACGAAAACCAGGACTTTGACTCCACCAGGCTGTTTGCCTATCTCAGGGGTGGCGGCAAGGATCTGCTGCTGGTTATTGTCAACTTCGATCCCTCACCAAGGGAGTGCACCCTTCATATCCCAGAGCATGCCTTTGACTATTTCGGCATCGTAGACAGTGGTGAAGGGAAATTGACCCCTTTGCTGCAGAAAGAGGGAGAGTCACTCCTCTTCACCTATCACTTCCCTTACCACGTGAAACTGGAGGGGTATGGTGGGGAAATTTACCGTGTTACTTTTTTGTGAATTATTCCTTTATTGCCGTTTGTTTTTGTACTTTTGTTCTATCATTTACACATCACCGGGAGTGGCCTCACATGAAGTGATCCCATCCAATGTCAAAAAAAACAGCATGCAGGATAGACCATTTAAAATCTTTTCGGGTACCAAGTCAAGATACTTCGCCGAAAAGGTATGCAACAGCCTGGGGTGTCCCCTGGGCAACATGATTATTGAACACTTTGCCGACGGTGAGTTCGCCGTCTCCTATGAAGAGTCCATACGGGGTAAGCAGGTGTTTCTCATTCAATCAACCTTCCCCAATTCCGACAACCTGATGGAGCTGCTGCTGATGATCGATGCAGCCAAACGTGCTTCTGCGAAGTCTATTGTGGCAGTGATTCCCTATTTCGGGTGGGCCCGACAGGACCGTAAAGATAAGCCGCGTGTCAGTATCGGTGCGAAGCTGATTGCCGATATGCTGGCTGCAGCAGGCATCAACCGGTTGATCACGATGGACCTCCATGCTGATCAGATTCAGGGATTCTTCAATGTGCCGGTCGATCACCTCTATGCATCGGGGGTCTTCGTGGAATATGTGAAGCAACTCGACCTGGCCAACATGGTGATTGCCACACCCGATGTGGGGGGTACCAAGCGTGCCAGTGCCTATTCCAAGTTCCTGGGATGCCCCATGGTGATCTGTTACAAGTTGCGCAAGAAAGCAAATGAGATCTCTGACATGCAGATCATCGGCGATGTGAAGGGGATGGATATCCTGCTCATCGATGACATCGTGGATACGGCGGGCACCATCACCAAGGCAGCCGATCTGATCATGGAAAATGGAGCCAACTCGGTGAGGGCCATCGCCAGTCATGCCGTGATGTCCGATCCGGCATCAACGCGGGTGGATCACTCCAGGCTGAAAGAGATCATCTTCACCGATAGCATTCCCTATTCCAAAAAATCGGAAAAGGTGAAGATACTCTCCGTTGCCGAAATGTTTGCCGACTCGATCATGCGGGTCTGCAACAATGAATCCATCAGCTCTCTCTACGTGGTCTGACCACTCTTACCCATAAAGAGCTCTCCCTCTCTGATCATCCTTTGCCCACAGAGGCAGTGATGGACAGAGAGGGAATTTTTCCCCATCTTACCGCAATTTATGAGCTGCAGATAGTGTCAGCTCAATAAATCATTATTTTTGGTAAAAGGTCAGACTATATACTCATTAACCAAAACATTATTGATATGAATTACAAAATTGAAGAGATCGAAGGTATCGGTCCCGTGTATGGAGAAAAGTTAAAGGCAGCAGGCATCGTTAAGGTGGATCAGTTGCTGGAAAAGTGTGCCGCCAAAGCGGGACGAGCAGCTCTGGCTAAGGAAACCGGTATTGAAGAAAAGATGATTCTGAAATGGACCAACCATGCCGATCTGTTCCGCATCAATGGTATCGGGCCCCAGTTCTCAGAGTTACTGGAAGCTGCCGGCGTGGATACGGTAAAGGAGTTGAAGATGCGCAATGCAGAGAACCTATATGCCAAGCTACAGGAGGTGAACGATGAGAAGAACCTTGTCCGTCGTCTGCCATCGCTGAGTCAGGTGACACAGATGATCGAGGATGCCGGCAAATCGGTAGCCATGATGACCTACTAATCAGATAGGGCAAGTAGAAAAACAAAAACGGCTGATGACTCAGCCGTTTTTGTTATATCAGAAGATGATCTCTTTTGATGGAGAGCAGCAACCCCTCGCAGGCATCCTCCAGCAGGTCGAGTACCAGTTCAAAACCGGAGGCCTCCCCGTAGTAGGGATCCGGGATGTGGTCATGCAATTTGCGGAACTGCACCAGATAATCAGTCATGAGATGAATCTTGTCCGCTTCCTCTTTACTGGTAGCCATCGCCCGCACGGTCCTGAAATTGTTTTCATCCATCGCCAGGATGTAGTCGAAGTCTGACAGATCCTCTTTATGGATCTTTCGTGAGCGGCTACAGAGGTTGTACCCTCTTTTTTCACCGTGCAGCCGCATACGTTCATCGGGGAGATCACCTTCGTGCCAGCCGGAGGTGCCGGCGGAATCCACTTCGATCATTTCCTGAAGTCCGTTTTTCTCAATAATACCCGACATGATCCCCTCCGCAGCGGGTGAGCGGCAGATATTTCCCAGACAAACAAAAAGCAACCGGATCTTCTTTTTCTTTCCTTGAGTAGGATTCATATGTTCTATCGAAGTTTATTGTTTAATAACCTTAACAATAGGTGCAAAGATAAGGGATTTCTGACGAAGTCCAAAAAAAAACCCAACTAAGTTGATGCAACAGTGGTAGTAAAGGCGACAGCTGTTTGACCGTTTTGGGAATTTGGCTATCTTTGCAGCCATGCTGCGTATCGCACCAGAACGACTCAAATGGATAAAAACCGCAATCGTGATAAGAATAGCACACTGCAGGAGGCTACCGTTTCCATGCAGGAGAAGAAAGTAAGGCTGGAGATCGAGAAAAACAGGATCCGGCGCGCCCTCTATCTGACAGGGGGTACCGTTTCACTGTCGCTGGCCATACTGGGGGTCGTGGTGCCGGGGTTACCCGTCACACCGCTTGCGCTTCTGTCGGCCTTCCTGTTCGCCAAAAGTTCAGAGCGGCTCTACCACTGGCTGCTAAACAACCGGATCCTGGGACCCAGGATCAAGAATTACCAACGCCGCCGAGGGGTTACCCGTAAAGGAAAGGTGGGGATCATTGCCTTTATGGGTGCGATGGTACTCTTCTCCTCCTTTGTGGTGATCCATTACATGCCCGTAAGGATATTGATTCTCTCTCTGGGTCTGATCGGCTTGATCGTGGTCTGGTTTTTTGTCCCCACGGCCATCGATGATCCTGCTCCTTCGGGTGAGGAGAAAGATGAAAAAGAGGTGTAAGATGTAAGATGTCCGGGTTGTTTTCTTTCGCTCAACGATTCAACTCCGCAGATAGGCGAAATAGTGCTTTACCACCTTCTTAGAGAGCAGTTCGATGTTGAGCATATCCGAAGCGCGGGAGATATCCTTTACGGTCCCATCCTTGTAGAGAATATCGATGCTGTCATCCTTCTCACTATACATATCGGTCGACAGCTTATCGGATGAGATGAAGCATGCAGCCTCCTGTTCCGTGATCCGGTACTTTTCAGCGAAAAACTTTTTCAGCTTCTCTGCGCGCTCTTCACCGAAGGGTTGCTCGGAAATCTCGATCCTGAAGAGACGGCGGTTGACCATCGCTTCACTCATCACTGAGAGGACGGTGTCAGGATGGGTGCTCCACACTTTGAGTGCTGACCATATGTCATTGTCATCCAGATTCATGAAGTGCGTCAATGCCTCACCTTCACCCTTGAAATCCTCCAGAGCGGGATTATTGTGCAGGAAGTAGGAGAGGGCAGGGGAGGCGAACAGCATTTCTCCCTCCATGGAGAGATGACGGGCACGCCGCAGTGTGTTGATCATCATCTTCTCCGCTGCCACAGCTGTCTTGTGCAGATATACCTGCCAGTACATCAGTCGCCGCGACATCAGGAAGTTCTCGATGGAGTAGATCCCTTTCGACTCTACCACCAGCCGCTCATCCTTCAGGTCGAGCATCTTGATGATGCGTGCCGAACCGATGTTTCCCTCACTCACACCGGTGAAGAAGCTGTCACGACGCAGGTAATCAAGCCGGTCCACGTCGAGCTGACCACTCACCAGCTGGTGCAGGAACCCCTTGGGATATCTGTCGGTGAAGATATCGATGGCGGTCTGCAGCGATCCGTGGCACTCCCGGTTCATCTGCTCCATCATCAACAGCGAGAGCTCCTCGTGGTGCACGTTGGTGACCAGCGCATGCTCCAGCACGTGCGAGAAGGGGCCGTGTCCGATGTCATGGAGCAGGATGGCTGCCAGTGCGCCATTCTGTTCCTCTTCTGTGATGGTGTGACCTTTCTCCCTGAGTGTTTTCAACGCTTCATCCATCAGGTACATGGCACCGATGGAGTGATGGAAGCGGGTATGCTGTGCCCCGGGATAGACAAAGGGAGCCAGTCCCAGCTGCCGGATGCGGTTCAGCCGTTGCATGTTGGGATGGCAGATCAACGCATAGACAAAATCGTTCGGGATAGTGATGAATCCGAATACCGGGTCGTTGATGATTTTGCGCTTGATCATTTTTTAGCGATAAGCATTATACAATAAGCTGTCAGTAATGAAGGGTTATTGAAGGTATCTCTTCAGCATGATACTCATTTCAAGCTGAAGCTTTTTTGCCTCACCGGCAGCTGCATCAGCGAAATCTTCAGTGCTGTCGGCATAGATGATGTTGCGGGATGAGTTCACCAAAAGGCCACACCGGTTGTTCATGCCGTAACGGCACACCTCCTCGAGCGATCCGCCCTGGGCACCCACGCCGGGAACCAGCAGGAAGTGATCGGGTACGATTTGGCGTACCTCTTCAAAAAGCCTGCCCTGCGTGGCACCTACCACATACATCATCTGGTCGGCAGATGCCCACTGCTGTGAGCGATGCAGCACCTTCGCGAAGAGTGATTCACCCTCACGGTCCTCTGTCATCTGGAAATCGTTTGAACCCTTGTTGCTGGTGAGCGCCAGCAGGATCACCCACCGCTCAGGGTAGAGGAGGAAGGGTTTGACGCTGTCCTCACCCATGTAAGGGGCTACGGTGAGAGCGTCCACCTTCATCCTGTCGAAGAAGGTGCGGGCATACATCTCGCTGGTGTTGCCAATATCGCCGCGCTTGGCATCAGCGATGATGAAATGCTGAGGGTAACGCTGCCGGATGTAAGCCACTGTCTTCTCCAGCGCCATCCATCCCTGTACCCCCTGGCTCTCATAGAAAGCCACATTGGGCTTGTAGGCCACGCAATAGGGTGCTGTGGCATCCACGATCGCCTTGTTGAAGGCGTAGAGGGGGTCATCGCTCTCGAGCAGGTGCTCCGGGATCTTGTTGATGTCACTGTCCAGTCCCACGCAAAGGAAGGATTGTTTTTTCTGGATCTCTTCGAATAGTTGTTGCCGGTTCATCTAATGTGCATTTGTAATGTTCAGTAATTCCAGGTGCCAG
>DURL01000226.1 GCA_012837345.1 Bacteroidales bacterium | reverse complement strand
CGTTCTCATCTGAGACAAACTTACCCGCAAGCACATCGTAGGCCATTGAGATGGTCAGTGTGTGGTCGGCTACGATGGGATAGGTGACGCCCTGGATGCCGCCATCGTTCTTCGATGTGTTGAGCCATTTCCAGTGTGAGACGGCTGAGTCGGTGGAGGCTGCTACCACCACCGTGTCACGCTCATCGAACTCTTTCAGCTTCTGTTGGAAGGCGATCAGTTCGGTGGGGCAGACAAAGGTGAAGTCGGCCGGATAGAAGAAGAACACCACATAATTCTTATTGATATAATCCTCGAGGGAGAAGTTTTCTACAATTTCAGAACCATTGATCACGGCCTGAGCCCGGAATGCCGGAGCTTTTTTTCCTACTAATACTGACATATCTTTAATCTGTTAAACATTTTGTAAACGGTGCAAAGATATGGCTTTTGAATGTCAGGAAGAAGAGAAGGAGGAATGTATGGATGATTGAAATTTTTTATATGTGCAGCCTTCTCATTTGATGCGGCACAATTGGCCAAATAGTGGAAAATTAACATGCACTTCGGATAAAGTTCGTAAAAAATAAGTACTTTTGCATGCAATAAAAAACTAAAGGGTTACACTTATGTCATTTATTGCAGACAAAATCGCCTTCGAAGGTCTCACGTTTGATGATCTTCTTCTGGTTCCCGCCTACTCCCAGGTATTGCCCCGTAATGTGGATCTTACCACTCGTTTCTCACGTAACATCACGCTCAACATCCCAATGGTATCAGCTGCCATGGACACCGTCACCGAGATCACGATGGCCATCGCCATTGCCCGTGAGGGAGGCATCGGCGTGATTCACAAGAACATGAGCATTGAAGAACAGGCACGTCAGGTACGCGCCGTGAAGCGAGCCGAGAACGGGATGATTCTCAATCCCATCAGCATCACACCCGACAAGTCGGTGTCGGAGGCACTGGCCATGATGGCAGAGTATAAAATCGGGGGTATTCCGGTGGTGACCGATGGCAACAGGCTGGTCGGGATCGTGACCAACCGGGACCTGCGCTTTGAGAAATCGATGAACAAGCGGATCGAAGAGGTGATGACCAAGGATAACCTGGTTACCACCCGACAATCGGCCAACCTGGAGGATGCAGCCGAGATCTTGCAGCAGTACAAGATTGAGAAGCTCCCTGTGGTGGACGGTGACAACAGGCTGGTGGGACTGATCACCTACAAGGATATCACCAAGGCGAAGGACAAGCCGTTCGCCTGCAAGGATGAACAGGGGCGTCTGCGCGTCGCCGCAGGTATCGGGGTCACTACTGACTCGGTGGAGAGGGCCACAGCCCTGGTGGATGCAGGCGTGGATGCCATCGTGATCGATACGGCCCATGGTCATACCAAAGGGGTGGCCGAGATGCTGAAGCTGATCAAGAAAACTTTCCCGCAGATCGACGTGGTGGTGGGCAACATCGCCACGGCTGATGCTGCCCGTTTCCTGGTGGATGCAGGTGCGGATGCAGTGAAAGTGGGCATCGGGCCCGGATCGATCTGTACCACCCGTGTCATTGCCGGTGTGGGGGTGCCACAGATCACCGCCATCTACGAGGTGGCAAAAGCGCTGGAAGGAACAGGTGTGCCACTGATTGCCGACGGTGGTCTCCGCTACTCGGGTGATATCGTCAAGGCGTTGGCTGCAGGCGGATCGTCGGTGATGATGGGGTCACTGCTGGCCGGCACCGAGGAGTCGCCGGGTGAGACCATCATCTTCAACGGACGTAAGTTCAAGTCGTACCGAGGCATGGGATCGCTCTCGGCAATGCAGCAGGGATCGAAGGATCGCTACTTCCAGGATGTGGAGGATGACATCAAGAAGCTGGTGCCGGAAGGAATAGAAGCACGTGTGCCGTTCAAGGGAACCCTCCAGGAGGTGGTCTACCAGATGGTGGGCGGACTACGCGCAGGAATGGGTTACTGCGGTGCGGAGAATATTGAACAGCTTCATCAGGCCAAGTTCACACGCATCACCTCTGCCGGATATACGGAGAGCCATCCCCACGGTGTGATGATCACCCGTGAGGCACCCAACTACAGCAAGGGCAACGATTGATGCTGCATAACCCGTCGCAATAAAGAGATTATTTAGCAAGAGGGGCCGTTATTCGGTCCCTTTTTTCATGGGGACAAAGATGTAATCCCCATATGTTGAGGTGCGGTAACGGGTCTCACTCACACGTTCCACCACTGTCATCTGCTGACGATTTCTTCCGCCCAGGGGTAGCACCATGCGTCCTCCGACGCGGAGCTGCTCCTTCAGCTTCGGCGGAACCACCTCCGGTGCCGCAGTGATCAGGATCTTGTCGAATGGAGCCTCCTCCGGCAGTCCCTCGTAGCCATCGCCGTGATACAATTTCGGGAAGTACCCCAGCCTGCTGAGAGTCTCCTTTGCTGTTTGATACAACTCCCGGTACCTTTCAATGCTATGTACCTCCACTCCCATCTCACAGAGCACCGCCGCCTGGTAACCACTCCCGGTGCCGATCTCCAGTACCTTGTCGCCCGGCTCCAGCTGCAGCAGCTCGGTCTGACGAGCAACGGTGTAGGGTTGTGAGATGGTCTGTCCCGACTCGATGGGCAGCGGCCGGTCGAGATAGGCCATATCGGCCAGTGCCGCATCCACAAACGCGTCACGTGGGATTCTCGCAATGGCGGCCAACACCGCTTTGTCCCTGATCCCCTTGTCCCTCAGTTCGCGGGCGAGCTCCTCGGCATTTTCAAGATTGTATGGGGGTGATTGGGTCATGCGGCTATCCGTTTTTTCAGGTTGTTTTTTCTCCTCTTGTGCCCTGCTGGGCGCAGGAAGGCTGCAGATGAGAACCAGCATCCACAGCATCGCTCTTCTACTTCTCATTGTTCAGTTTCGTTGGTTTGTTGTCACAAACATAACCAATAAAAGAGAGATTT
>DURL01000225.1 GCA_012837345.1 Bacteroidales bacterium | reverse complement strand
TAGCAGCTACAATTAGATCTTATTTTTTCAATTGTTTGAAAGAGGGTGAATTACCGAACCGGTATTCACCCTCTTCTTCATCTGTCTGCTAGGATTTTGTACGGATATACTCAGCGGCACTGAGTGCGGCGATGGTGCCGTCGCTCACCGAGGTGGTCACCTGCCGGTAACGCTTCGCAATGCAGTCGCCGGCGGCAAAAACACCCGGCAGGTTCGTTCTCATCGCCGGGTCTACCGGGAACTCACCCCGTTCGTTGATCTCTACCAAGCCGCTAAACGCCTCCGTGTTGGGCTGGTACCCGATGAACACGAAGACCCCGTCGGTCTCAAGCTCCTGTATCTCTCCGGTTTTCAGATTCTCAATCTTCACCTTCTCCAGCTTTTCACCACCGACATATGCTCTCAGCTCTGATTCCATGATGAAGCTGATCTTCGGGTTCTTCTCAGCCTCCTCCACGGCATGGGCAAAGGCCTGAAAATGATCGAACTGGTGCACAATAGTGACATGCGATGCGAAATGGGTCAGGGTGACCGCCTCTTCCAGGGCGGAGTTACCGCCTCCCACCACCACCAGCCGCTTGTCACGGAAAAAGTCGGCATCGCAGGTAGCACAGTAGGAGATACCCCTGCCTTCAAACTCTTTCTCGCCGGGGATGTCGAGCGAACGCGGCCTGCCACCGGGAGCAAGGATCACCGCCTTCGCACGGAACACCCTGCCATCTTCCAGGTCCACCGATTTCACCTCCTCGTTGAGGTGATAGTTGCGGATCTTCACGTTAGCCTTCATGGTGCAGCCGAAGCTCTTCGCCTGTCGCTTCATGATGGCAGAGAGCTCATACCCCTTGAGGGTCTCCACGCCGGGATAGTTGGCAATCTCGTTGGTCAGCACCATCTGTCCCCCGGTGACCCCTTCACTCAGGATCAGCGTGTCGAGCTTACCGCGGGAGGTGTAAATCCCCGCGGATAGCCCGGCAGCGCCTGCACCCAAAATCATCACATCAAATATCTTATCCATATTGTTTCACATTACATTCTTTTGACCAGGTGGTCAGAGAAACTCAGTTGAAGCATAAGCTGCTTCCTGATTCATCGCTCACATTCTCAGGCCAGGTGGTTGTCAAGGTTCTGCTTCACCTGCACCATGTTCTGAATGCTGGTGGTGGCCTTGGCTACCTTACCATTCTTGTAGTACATGGTGAAGGGCAGTCCCATGAAGCCGCGACACTCGGGAGCATTGCGGATCACCACCGATTCAGGGTTGTCAAAACCCATGGAGTAGAACTTCACATTTTCATACTCCTCCTCCAGCTCTTCCATGATCTCGTAGACGGGTATACACATGGGACCCATACGTCCGCAGCATACCATTACATTTTCGTTCTCGTTGATGATCTTCTGCAGTTCATCTGCCGTTTCAATCTCCTGAATATTGGTCCGTAAATAGTTCATCTTTTTATTCGTTTATCTGTTTATCTGTTTATCTGTTTCCGGGTGCAAAGGTAGTTTGAGAAAGTGTTCCCCCAACGAGAAGCAGGATGAGAGATGACACTGCTAATGTTGAGATAAATCAGTTCCAGGGATGACACAGAACAGTTACGGGAAATGTTGTATCTTTGACCTTCAAATCACAACCCTATGAATGACAGGATAAACAATGAACCGGATAACTGCGGCAGGATGGCAGCCTGCTTCCGCGATCTGACACCGGAAGAGCTGGAACAGATCAACAGAGGCAAGACCGAGCTCACCTACCTGGCAGGCGAGAACCTGTTCAAGCAGGGTGCTTTCTCCACGCATCTGCTGCTGATCACCGGGGGACTGGTGAAGGTCTATCTTCAAACCGGAAGGGATAAACAGCTGAACCTACAGCTGGCACAGACGGGTGACTTCCTGGGTTTTGCCTCCCTGTTCGGTGAGACATTGCATGCCACCTCTGCCGTCGCCCTCACCGACACGCAGATATGCATGATCGACAAGGAGCAGATGCGGACCCTGCTCCTTAACAATGCGCAGTTTGCCATGCGCATCACCTCTCGCAACTATCGCAACGAAAGGCAGCTGCTCACCATCATAGCCAACATGACCTACAAGCAGATGCGGGGCAAGATGGCATCCACGCTGCTCTACCTGAGCAGTGATCATTTCAGTGACAGGAACCTGTTTCAGTATCTGTCGCGACAGGATCTTGCCAATTTCGCATCGGTGGCTACCGAGAGTGCCATCAAGCTGCTCAAGGAGTTCGAGCGGGACGGGATCATCGCCCTCCAAGGGAAAGGGATCATCCTTCTCAACAGACCTGAATTGGAGAAAATTGAGCGACTGGGCTGATTTTGCGCTCCTACATCTTTTTCTTATCCCATAAAAAACGGGCTGCACGTTGTGCAGTCCGTCTCACTTGCATCATCCCCACTCCTTACGGTGAGGGGGAACAGTTATCGGGGAGCCTGGTTACTTCACCATCACCGTTGTTTCTGACGATCGCAACCAGGGCGAGGAGAAGTGAACCCTGATCTCATCACCGGCGGCTCCGGTTGGTTTGACATAAGCGACCATCCGTCCATGGTAGAGACGATGTCTGTTGTCGGTATAATCGCTCATATCCGCGTTGTTACTTGATTCCAGACCCAGCAGACGTCCGTTGCCGACAATCATACAGGTCACCTCATCGTCCGACAGCATCACCGGGATACCTTCGTCGTCCACCACCTGTATCACAATCTGTGCAACACCATCCAGATCAACCAGCGGCTGCTGCGGGACTACCGTAAGTGCTGCAGGTCTGCCGGAAGAGCGTAACTGGTGGCGGATCGTTTCACGCTGATCATCATCCACCCCTACAACGGTCAGCACTCCCTCTTCGTAGGGAATATCCCAGTAGAAGACGCCATGCTCGTCGTTGGCCGGCTGCAGCTTGCCCACCTCCCTGTCGTTAAGCAAGAGCCTGGCCTGTGCAGCGTTGGTGTAGGCAACCACCCGGATCATTTGTCCCTGGTTGTAGTTCCATATCGGCCATGCATCCAGTGAAGGGCTACGCTCCACGTAGTTGCCGCTCTGTGCTGCTTCCAGCTGTGACCATACATCCCTCATCTGACTATGTGCGCCATTGCCGGGAGCAGGATATGTTCCCAGGTAGGCCATGGGTCTGTTGCTCCAGAGCGATTGTCTGAAATAACCCCTTGGCTTGATAAAGCCTCCGAAGTCGAGCAGACCGGAGTAGAAGCCGCGGGAAGGCCAGCGTCCCGACTCACCAAGGTAATCGATGCCGGTCCAGAGAAACTGGCCGAAGATATACTCCTTGTCTCGTACATGCTTCCATGCTGCCAGCTCATGACGGTTTTCACTCCCGTAGATCACCCGTTCAGGGTATCGCCGGTGATCCTGGTCATACATGCTCTCGGTATAGTTGTACCCGGCAATATCCAACGCGGCAGGATAAGCTGTCTCGTTCGACATGGCCACACCGGCAAGACCGGCAGTGACGGGACGCGACGGGTCATACCTCCTCACCACCGCGGCAAGGCGCTCGGCAATGTCACCAAGGCGGTTGGCGTCGGGCGCCTCCTTTCTGTATCCACCGAAGATGGGTTGTGTGAAACCGGTATCGGCACCGCCATCCAGCACCGGATGGGAATAGGGATCGTTGGGGTAGTCCACCTCATTGCCAATGCTCCAGGCAAAGATGGAGAGGTGGTTCCTGTCACGTTGCACCATATCGGCCAGATCCTGCTCACCCCACTCTTCAAAGAAATCGTACGACCCCTCGAAACCGGGGGTACCCACATTCCACCCTTCCAGCCACTTGCGCTTAGGGAACTCCCACTCGTCGAACGCCTCGTTCATCACCAGCAGTCCCAGCTCATCGCACAACTCGTAGAGATGGGTGGCCTGCGGATTATGGCTGGTGCGGATCGCATTGCAACCGATCTCTTTCAGTTTTGTCAGTCTTCTTCTCCAGACATCCTTGTAGACTGCCGATCCCAGCACCCCACCATCGTGATGCAGGCAGACACCCTTCACCTTCATCCACTCCCCGTTCAATGCAAAACCTTTATCGGGATCGAAGGTGAAGATTCTAAAACCTGTCTTTATCTCCGACTGATCCACCCTGTTCCCTCCCCTGATCACCGATGTCCTCAGACTGTAGAGATTTGGATCGTCGACACTCCAGAGAAGCGGATTTTTCACCGTCAGACTGGTTTTCAGCACACGCTTCTCACCTGCCTGTAACGACAACCGCTCCCTCTTGCGGGCAACAGAGTGTCCATCGGCATCGAACAACTCATTCAGGATTGTGACTCTTCTTTCTTCAACCTCCGAATCGTTTGTCACATTCACCTCCACAGTAAGTTCACCTCTTTTTGTGCTTACGGTGGTGGGGGTTGCATAAACACCCCACCGATCAATGTGAAGCGGGTCGGCATAGACCATCCATACATCCCGATAGATTCCGGAGCCGGTGTACCACCTGGAATCGGCTTCACGGCTGTGATCGACACGGACAGCGATCAGGTTCTCCTCGCCAAATCTGATGTAGGGTGTGGCATCATAGAGGAACGAGATATAGCCATTGGGCCGTTTGCCCAGCAAGTGACCGTTCAGGTAGACCTCACTGCGGTTGTAGACACCCTCGAAATAGAGATAAACCTTATCCCCTTTTTTGGCTGCCGCAACCTCCACCTCTTTGCGATACCAGCCAATGCCACCCGGAAGGTAACCGGCAGCGCTGGCAAGCGTGGGACTGAGTTGTTGCCTTACGCTCCAGTCGTGCGGCAGATCCACCCGTTGCCACCGGCTGTCATCGAGTGAGGTTGCCGCACCCTCTTCCACATCCTGCAGGATAAATCTCCACTCGCTGTTGATCATCTCCGCTTCTCCAAATCCGGCCTGTCCGAATGCAAACAATGTGCACAGCGACAGCAGGGTTATCAACAATCCTATTCTGCTCTTCATATGATTCATATATTTTGTTGGGATAACTGGTCTAACGACAAGAAAGAATGAAAAACCAAACTCACCCATTCTGACTGATCAGCTGCAACAGCTTCTTGTCGGTGATGGTCACCTGCTTGCCCTCCATCTGGATGATGCCGTCGGCAATGAACTCGGAGAGTGCCCGGTTGATGCTCTCCCTGCCGGCATCCACCCAGTTGCCGATATCCGACTGTGAGAGGGGAAGCAGGAAACGATCCGACTCGAACAGATGCTCGGAGAACTCCAGCAGCACGTCGGCCAGGTTGCCCCTCAGTTGCTTCTGCGTACGACCGGCACAACGATGGTATGCCTCCAGCTCACTTTTGCAGAGCTCCATCAGGATATAAGCAGAAAAGTCGGGATTCTCTACCAGCAGCTTTTTAAATACCTCGATATCGATGAAGCAGACCTCCGACTCCACCACAGCCGTGACGCTGTATTGGTTGATCTTGTCACCAAAAGTGGTGGGGAGACCCAGGTAGGTGGGTGCCTTCGCCAGCTTGACGATCTGCTCGCGGGAAGGGCCGCTGAGATGCACCTTGGCCATCCCCTTGCGCAGGAATACCACATTGGTGGAGAAGACACCCTGCCGGATGATGGTATCGCCTTTTTTAAACCTGACCACTGCATGGCTGCCACCCAGCAGTTCAAGCTGACAATCCTTCATCTGAACAGATGATTTCAGGACACAGTCACAATCAATACACTCATTTTTCATTGCTGTTACCATAATTAACGGATTTCCGTAGAACGTGATGTCATTCATACGGTTAACCTGCCGACCATGCAAAGATAAAGAAAGATGTGACATATCGCACAAAATAGTGTAAAATACCCCACCGGCGAAAAGAATTTTATTGCAGATATTTTTCCGTAATTTGCATCCGGTTCAATTTCAAAATTATACCATCAAACTATGGAAAAATCGACTCCCCTTTCAATGGAAGCACTCCAGCAAGAATTGGAGAAGCTCAAGGCAAGAACCTCCGATATTGAGGAAGCACGGAAAGACCAGCTCTCGATCGCCATCGTGTCGGGCGACATGGACAAGATCCTGGCAGCGATGATCATCTCACTGGCCGCCGCCGCAATGGATTCAGAGGTGAAGCTCTTCTTCTCCTTCTGGGCACTCTCCGCACTGCGTGATCCCAAGAAAAAGGCAAAAGGCAAGGATTTCATCTCGAAGATGTTCGGCTGGATGTTGCCCAAGGGACGCAACAAGCTGAAGCTCTCCAACATGAATATGTGTGGCATGGGACCGGTGATGATCAAACGACTGATGAAGAAACAAAACGTGATGTCGCTCGATGCGATGTTTCAGGAGGCAGCCGCCCTGGGTATCGAGATCACCGTCTGCGAGATGTCGATGAACCTGATGGGTTTCAAAAAAGAGGAGATCATCGACTACCCGCACCTGCGCTATGCCGGAGCCACCACCTTCGTGGCAGATGCCGGCGAGAGCAGCATGCAATGGTTCATTTAACGTAACAAAGTTTGTAGGTTAGTAAGTTAGTAAGTTAGGAGGTTTGAAGTTCAAAGCTGATCGCTGACCACTGAAGGCTAATCCCCAAACCGCTGCCCTTGCAATGCTTTCACAGAAAGAGCTGAAAGCTGACTGCTGATCGCTGATAGCTGAAAGCTGACTGCTGAAAGCTGACTGCTGATGGCTGATAGCTGAACGCTGATAGCTGAACGCTGAAAAACAATAACACCAATAATAAATAAATATTTACAATTATGACAACAGAAGAATTAAGAGCAGTGACAGTAGCTAAATCGGTAGATGCAAGGGGCACAGCCTGCCCGGGACCGCTCCTCGAAGCGAAGAAAGCGATCGGCACCATCGACACCGACGATGTGATGGAGATTCTCTCGGCCGACGAGGGTACCAAATCCGACATCCCCAAGTGGTGCAAGAAGCAGGGACACGAGTACCTCGGTGCCGTGGAGGAGAACGGCTACTTCAAGGTATACATGAAGAAGAAATAAAGCATCCGCAACAATGAAAAAAAGTGCCAGGATACTGGTTTTTTCGACGGAAAAAATCTCCGACCCCGCCATCGACATGGCGGGGTTGCTGAAGCTCCACTACCCGCCGACGGTCTACACCATCACCGTTCCCTGTTCCAGCGGCATCAAGCCCAGCTGGATCCTGCATGCCTACGAGCGGGGGTTCGACGGGGTGTTCATCGCGGCCGACGGCAGCGACTGT
>DURL01000224.1 GCA_012837345.1 Bacteroidales bacterium | reverse complement strand
CGGTTCTTCACCCTCAGGCGTTAAATAATCAAAAACGGGCGGGTTAAAAAAGATTCCACAACGGTAAACGATTTCTCCTGAAATCTGTTTAACAGTTACCCGTCAACTCTAAGGGTGAATAGAAACAGTAACTATGGAGAAAAGACTCAGACAACAGATTGATTTTATTCTGGAGGCAGACAAACTGAAAAAGGTGATCCGCCGCAACTGGCTTGCCGACGACAGCCGCCGGGAGAATACGGCAGAGCACACCTGGCATTCTATCCTGGCAGCCATGCTCTTCTTTGAGTATGCCGACAACAAGGAAGATCTGGACCTGCTGCAGATCATACGGATGATCACCCTGCACGATCTGGTGGAGATAGAGGCAGGCGACACCTTTATGTTCGACGAGGAGGGGAACCGTGATAAGTTCAACCGCGAAAATCAGGCGGCCAAGAAGCTCTTCACCCTCCTCCCCTACAACCAGGGAAAGGAGTATTATGAGTTGTGGCATGAGTTTGAAAAAGAGGAGACACCCAACGCAATCTTCGCAGCTGCCATCGACAAGATCATGCCGGTGTTGCTGAACACCTACAGCAAAGGAACCAGCTGGCGTGAGGCAGGCATCACGGGTGAACGTGTTTTTGAGACGCTGCAATCAATTGAAAAGGGTCCCGCCAAAATCCGCGAGCTGCTGTCAGAGCTGGTCGGCAAAGCCCGAGAGAAAGGCAATCTTGTATAAATGGGCCATTGATATTTGTGATCAAACAAAAAGGGTGTCATTCACGTTCTATCCTGTAGAAAGATAAGGGCGCTTGAAGCCCTCAGGAGAAAGAATAACGATACAATAATAAAACCGACTAAGATGAATAAGAAGAAAATTGCAGTACTGGTAGGCAGTCTGCGCAAAGAATCCGTAAACAGGAAACTGGCCAACGAGCTGGCAAAGCTGGCACCCGAATCGTTGGAACTGGAGATCGTGGAGATAGGTCAGCTGGCACACTACAACGAAGACCTGGATGAAAATCCGCCTGCCGAATGGGTGGCATTCCGTGAAAAAATTGGTGCCGCAGACGGATATCTTTTTGTCACTCCCGAATACAACAGAACCTTTTCCGGTGTGATGAAAAATGCACTGGATGTGGCATCACGTCCCTACGGGCAGAGCAAGTGGGGTGGTAAGCCGGGTGCCATTGTGAGCAGCTCCATGAGTGGCATGGGAGGTGAAGGCGCCAACCTGGCACTTCGTCAGCCGATGGTCTTCCTCAACATCTACATGATGCAGCAGCCGGAAGCCTATGTAGCCAACAGCTGGGAGCTATTCGACGAACAGAACAACCTGAAGAGCGACGACACGCGTGCGTTCCTGCAAAGCTGGGTGAACGCCTTTGCAGAGTGGGTGTATAAGTTTTAGGTGATCAAAAAGATCGCGTCCTGCGATCGGGATGGCCCTGCGCACCAACCTGAGGGGCCATCTTTTTTTTTGCAACAACAGGCAGAAGATCTTTCAGATATCTTCTGCCTGTTTTATTCTATCTGCCGCTCATCGTCGATCAGCTAAACCTGATCACCTTCACACCCTGGGCAATTTCCAGGGATCGCGATAGTGGGCTTTGATCAGCCGGTTGGCTTCCAGGTTGTCGAACGTGCCGGTATCGTTGTCCCAATGCAGTGCCTTTCCCACACGACTGGAGATATTTGCCATATGGCTCAGCTTGGCCACCTCGGCGCCGATGGCGATATCGGCATTGGGTAACTTGCGGCTGCGCATGCAGTCGAGCATGTTACCCGCATGCAGGTAGAGCCCCTTGCCGGTGCCTCCTCTCTTCTCCAGAGCCTCCATGCGGAGGGTGTTGGGTTTCCTTTCACTGTCGCAGGGATAACAATATGGAAAGGAGCGGCTGTTGATGGCTTGTTCAGGCACCACCTCCCACCCGCTGCGGGTGAGGATCAGGGTTCCGTTTTCACCGAAGAAGGCAACCCCTTCGCGCAGTCCGAAGAGACCGTTGCCGATGCCGCAGGCATGATCCCATAGGATGTTGAAGTCGGGATAACGGTAGGTAGCCATCAGGGTGTCGGGTGTCTCCATCGCATCGTCGGGATAGCCGAACTTACCGCCGGCACCATAGACATAGGAGGGAAGTCCCACGTTCATCCCCTTCATGGCGTAGTCCAGCAGGTGTACCCCCCAGTCGGCCATCAACCCTCCGGCATAATCCCAGAAGAAGCGGAAGTTGTAATGGAAGCGATTCTGGTTGAAGGGGCGTTTGGGAGCCGGTCCCAGCCACATATCATAATCAACCCCCTGCGGCACCTCGCTGTCCGGCACCACCGGCAGGGTCCACTTGCTGGTTTGATAAGCCCACACCTTCACGGTACGCACCCGTCCCAGGTTTCCACTCTGCACATAGGCTGCCGCCTCGTCCCAATGGGGATCGCTGCGCTGCCACTGTCCCACCTGCACGATGCGGTCATATTTACGGGCGGCGCGCACCATCAGGTCGCACTCTTCGATGGTGTTGGCCAACGGTTTCTCCACGTATACATCCTTACCCGCTTCACAGGCTGCCACCTCCTGCAGGCAGTGCCAGTGATCGGGAGTACCGATGATCACCATGTCCACATCCTTGTTGTCGATCACCCTGCGCCAGTCCTTCACCAGTTGCGGGGGCCGCTTACCGGTTAGCTCCTCCAGATCAGAGGCTCGCTGGTAAAGGTACTGATCATCCACATCGCACAGGGAGATGCACTCCACACCCGGGTATTGCAGGAAGGCTTTGAGGTTGCTCCATCCCTGGTTGCGACAGCCGATGAGTCCGATTTTGATTTTATCACCGGGAGCATTGCTCCCGTAAAGCGAATTGAAGGGTTGCCCCATCAGAGGCGCGAGACCCAGTCCTGTAGCAGAGATTGCAGATTTCTTCAAGAAGTTGCGTCTATCCATCTTTTTGGTTGTTTTTTGGTACGATTCGTGACAAAGGTAAGAAAGATTGCTCAATGTATGGCCGGAAATTAAGGGTTCTTTTGTTCATTTCTAACAGGATTTTTCTATATTTGTCCGCGACAGTCAGAATATAAATCGAAACAGTGCTTACAGATGCAAGGTCTCAACGATTTTTTTAACCTCCTCCATCAATACATCAGCGGTCATCATTGGTTTGTTTTTCTACTATTGGGTACGGGTATCTTTTTCACCCTCTACCTCGGGTTTCCACAGATACGCTATTTCAGACATGCCCTGCGCATCGTCAGGGGCAAGTATGACAAGAAGGGTGACAAGGGTGACACCTCCCACTTTCAGGCGCTGGCCACCGCACTCTCGGGCACGGTGGGCACGGGTAACATCGCCGGGGTGGCACTGGCCGTGCACCTGGGTGGACCGGCTGCCCTCTTCTGGATGCTGGTGACCGCTTTTCTAGGGATGTGTACCAAGTTTGTTGAGGTGACCCTCTCGCACAAGTACCGCGACTTCGATGAGAAGGGAATGGTAACGGGTGGACCCATGTATTACATGAAAAAGAGGCTTAACATAACGTTTAAGAACGGTAAACAGCTCAAAACAGGTTACTGGCTTGGGGGGTTTTTCGCCATGGCCACCATCCTCTCCTCTTTTGGTACCGGCAGTCTCCCCCAGATCAACAGCATCTCCAACTCCCTCTTTGCTACATTTGGCATCAATCACATGGTTACCGGAGCCATCCTGTCGCTGTTGCTGGCTCTCATCATCATTGGCGGCATCAAACGCATCGCAAAAGTCACTGCCACGCTGGTTCCCTTCATGGCGGTCGTCTATTTCCTGGGAGCCATCGCGGTGATTCTGTTCAACTATCAGCAGATCATCCCCTCATTCCTCTCTATCTTCAGCGACCTCTTCACCGGCACTGCTGCCGTAGGCGGTTTCCTGGGTGCGGGATTCGCTTTTGCTTTCAACAACGGCGTCAACCGGGGTCTCTTCTCCAACGAGGCGGGCCAGGGCTCCGCACCCATCGCCCATGCTGCCGCCAAAGCGCATGAACCGGTCTCCGAGGGGATGGTGGCGATCCTGGAGCCCTTCATCGATACCATCATCATCTGTTTTCTCACAGGGCTGGTGCTCCTCTCGTCAGGGGTCTGGAATGAGAAGCTGCCCAACCAGTTCCAGAAGACCGATATCGAGGTGCTGGCACGCAGTTATGACAACGGGAGTGCAGCTGATGTGACACTGTTGGAGGGCCATCTGAACAATCGTAGCCGCGTAGCACTGTTCAACGGGAAGCTGAAAGTAGAGGAAGGTGTCATCACGGAGCCGGTATCGGTGCTGCATGCCCGCTCACTGGCTGAAGATGTAACAGTAGCTAAAAACAATGTCCCCTACAATGGCACGTTGATGGTTAAGGAAGGGAAGGTGACTCAGACAGAGAGTGACATCACCTTCTCCGGCAACTCACTTGTTCACAGTGCACCTCTCACGGCTATCGCATTCACCCGCAGCTTCCTGGGTGATTTCGGGAAATACATTGTTGCCATCGGATTGCTGCTCTTCGCCTTCTCCACCGCCATCGCCTGGTCCTATTATGGTGATCGGGCAGTCACCTATCTGGTAGGGGCAAGACATGTGATGCTCTACCGGATCCTGTTCGTGGCCGGCTTTTTCATGGCCTCCTTCACCGACACTACCATCATCTGGAACCTGTCGTTGCTCACCGTGGCCTTCATGGCCATCCCGAACCTCATCGGGTTGCTGCTGTTGCACCGGGAGGTAAAAAGTTCCATCCGTGATTATTGGATAGGCTTCCGGGATGAGAATCCCACTAAAGGCCGCTAAGCAGTCCCCCGTCGATCTGCAGGGTGGTACCGTTCACCGAGCGGGCCTGATCGGAACAGAGGTAACAGACCAGGTCGCCCAGCTCCTGCGCATCCATGTAGCGTTTGTGCGGAAAGGCAGCAATCGTCTTTGCCTCGTAGGCCTCCACAGGTATACCCTCCTCACGCGCCCTGACCTCCATGAGCTGCGTCACGCGATTGGTCCGGAAGTAGCCGGGAGCCACGTTGTTGATGGTGATCCCCTTCGCTATCAGCTCCTTGCTGATGGTCTTGGCGTAGCTGACCACCGCAGTACGGAAGATGTTGGAGAGCACCATGTTGGCTGCCGGCTCCTTCACGGTGATGGAGGTGATGTTGATGATGCGTCCCCACCCCCTTCGCTCCATGTAGGGCAGACAGAGGCCTATCATCCGGATGTTGTACTTCAGCACACTCTCGTAGGCTTCATCCAGGTCCGCTTCGCTCAGCTCGCGGAAGCTGCCTGCCCTGGGACCGCCGGAGTTGTTCACCAGGATCTCCACCCCACCGAACCGCTCCACCGTTTCCCGCACGATCCGTTCATTGTCGTCGCGGCTGGCCATATCGGCAGTGAGGGCCAAGACCTGCACCCCGAGCGCTTCAAGCTCCCGCTGCGTAGCCTGCAACGATTCGCTCTCCCTCGCACAAAGCACGATGTTGACACCCTCGCCCGCCAGGGCAACGGCGCATGCCCTGCCCAGCCCCCTGCTGCTGCCGCCGATAATGGCGGTCTTTCCCTTCAGATTGAAATCCATAACGTTTGCTTTTACTGTGTCTATAACAGATGAAAAAGAGGAGATGTTTTTCAGCAGGTGACTTTTCCCGCACGGGATGAATGATATTTCCTCAGACAAACCGTTAAAAGCACATTTTTTCTTACCTTTGCAGCCTATTTAGAAAGATTTATGTCCAGACAATTTTCACGCACACTGATCACATCGGCACTGCCCTATGCCAACGGGCCGGTGCACATCGGCCACCTGGCAGGCGTATATGTGCCTGCCGATATCTATGCCCGCTACCTCCGCCTGAAAGGGGAGGAGGTCCTCTTTATCGGGGGGTCCGACGAACATGGTATCCCCATCACCATCAAGGCAAGGAAAGAGGGGGTCACCCCGCAGGATATCGTGGACCGCTACCACAGCATGATCAGCAAGTCGTTCGAACAGTTCGGCATCACCTTCGACATTTACTCACGCACCACCTCGGAGATCCATAAAAAGACCGCCTCCGACTTCTTCCGGACTCTCTACGACAAGGGGGAGTTCACCGAACTGGAGAGCGAGCAGTATTACGACGAGGAGGCGGGTCAGTACCTGGCAGACCGGTACATCACCGGCAGCTGCCCCCACTGCGGTAACGAGAACGCGTATGGCGACCAGTGCGAGCAGTGCGGCACCTCGCTCAGTCCCACCGAGCTGATCAACCCCAAGTCGGCCCTCAGCGGCAGCGTGCCGGTGATGCGGACGACGAAGCACTGGTACCTGCCGCTCGACAAGCATGAGCCGTGGCTCCGCCAGTGGATCCTGGAGGATCACAAGGAGTGGCGCAGCAATGTCTACGGGCAGTGCAAGTCGTGGCTCGACCTGGGCCTGCAGCCGCGTGCCGTGAGCCGCGATCTGGACTGGGGGGTACCGGTACCGGTGGAGGGTGCCGAGGGGAAGGTGCTCTACGTCTGGTTCGATGCCCCTATCGGCTACATCTCCAACACACGTGAGCTGCTTCCCGACAGCTGGGAGAAGTGGTGGAAGCAGGAGGACAGCAGGCTGGTGCATTTCATCGGCAAGGACAACATCGTCTTCCACTGCATCGTCTTCCCAGCCATGCTGAAGGCGGAGGGTTCCTTCATCCTGCCCGACAACGTACCCTCGAACGAGTTCCTCAACCTGGAGGGAGACAAGATCTCCACCTCCCGCAACTGGGCTGTCTGGCTGCATGAATATCTGGAGGAGTTCCCCGGCAAGCAGGATGTGCTGCGTTACGTGCTCACCGCCAATGCACCGGAGACGAAAGACAACGATTTCACCTGGAAAGATTTCCAGGCACGCAACAACAATGAGCTGGTAGCGGTGCTGGGCAACTTCGTGAACCGTGCACTGGTGCTCACACAGAAATATTTCGACAGCCGGGTGCCGGCAGCGGGTGAGCTGACCGACTACGACCGGGAGACTATCGCCGCGGCTGCAAGGGTGAAGGATGAGGTGGAGAAACTGCTTGAGACCTACCACTTCCGTGACGCGCAGCGGGAGGCGATGAACCTGGCCCGCATCGGCAACAAGTATCTGGCCGACTGTGAGCCCTGGAAAACTGCCAAGAATGACATGGAGCGCACCGCCACCATCCTGCACATCGCCCTGCAGATCACTGCCAACCTCTCCATCGTATGCGAACCGTTTCTCCCCTTCTCGGCGGAGAAGCTGCGTAGCTTCCTCCAGACAGAGAAGCTGCCGTGGGAGCAGCTGGGTCGTTTTGACCTGCTGGCGGAAGGTCACTCGCTGGGCAAAGCGGAACTGCTGTTCGAAAAGATTGAGGACGCGACAATAGAGTTGCAGGTGCAGAAATTGCTGGATACGAAGAAAGCCAACGAGGCGGATGCTTATCGGGCGAAGCCGGTGAAGGAGAACATCCAGTTCGACACCTTCGAGAAACTGGACATCCGTGTGGGCACGGTGCTGGAGTGCGAGAAGGTGCCCAAGGCAGACAAGCTGCTGCGCTTCCTGCTTGACGATGGTCTGGAGAAACGGACCATCCTCTCGGGCATCGCTGCTTACTACCCCAACCCGCAGGAGCTGGTGGGCCGTCAGGTATGCTTCATTGCCAACCTGGAGCCGCGCAAGCTGCGGGGCATCCTCTCGGAGGGGATGATCCTCTCGGCGGAGAACAGCGACGGCAGGCTCGCACTGGTATCCCCCACCAAAGAGGTGTTGCCGGGCAGTCAGGTGGTATAAAGGATATTTTTTTCGGTGAAATGTGCAACATTTTCAATGTTTCACCGTCTTAATAGTATGTATCACTCAAAATCAATGCATCGCATGAAGAAACAATTGCTGCTGGTGGCTGCGCTGATGATCAGCCTGACCACCTTCTCACAGAAGACACACCGCGTGGCGGGATGGAAGATCACCCGTGACATACCCCAAAACGAGCTGAAGCTGAACCTGGGCACCACCATCTTCGGCTCCTTCCCGGAGATCAGCTATGAACATCTGTTGAATACCGACATCAGTGTGGGAGCCTCACTGGGTGTGGCGCTCGACACCGATATTTACCCCACCCACGTGCTGTTCACCCCCTATTTCCGCTGGTTCTTCGGCGGCAATTCGGAGAACCTGCAAAAATACGGAGCCGGCTTCTTTATAGAGGCCAACGGGGGGCTCTTCACCCGTTCAGACGACGAGCTCTTCTATGAAAACGGAGTGCATGGTACCCGTGAGGAGACAGCTACCGGTGCCGGCCTGGGACTGGCTCTGGGGTGGAAGTACCTCACCCGTAACAACTGGGTGGGTGAGTTCTACTTCGGTGCGGGTCGTGATTTCGTGAACGATGGAGCCTATCCCCGCATGGGCCTCACCATTGGCAGGCGTTTCTAAGAGGTAAACCGACAAAATAAAAGAATGGGAGAAAACTTATTTCTCCCATTCTTTTTTGTGTAGCTCCCAGAATCGACCCCTATCGGCATCTTTTTCCGGGAATAAAAACGTAAATTT
>DURL01000029.1 GCA_012837345.1 Bacteroidales bacterium | reverse complement strand
TCATCCGTTTCATCCAGAAGGGGAGGATGTTGGCCGTCAGCTCATCGACTATCTCATTTTTCAAATTTATCACATGCATCATCACTCTTTTGATTAGAGAATCACTTCCACCATACATTCGCTGCCTACAGGTTGGAGTGGAACCAGATTTCCTTTTACCGGCTTGCCGTTCAGGGTGATGGCTCTCACCCCTTTCATCCGTTTCTCAGGATTCTTCACGGTGATACAATAGGTAGCACCGCGAAACCTGCGCACTACACGATACTCTTCCCACTCGGGGGGAATACAGGGATCAATGATCAAGCCGTCGTAGGCAGTACGTATCCCAAGGATATACTGAGAGATGGTGTAAAAGTTCCAGGCTGCCGTACCGGTAAGCCAGGAGTTCTTGGCCTCTCCGGGCCGGAAGGCATCCTTACCGGCAATCATCTGGGCATAGACATAGGGCTCCACCTTGTGCAAGTCGCTGATCGCCTCGCTATAGGAGGGACAGATCTTACGGAAATATTCCCAGGCACGGTCTCCCCGTCCCAGCACCGTTTCGCCGATGATGACCCAGGGGTTGTTGTGACAGAAGATGCCCGCGTTCTCCTTGTAACCAGGGGGATAGCTTGATATCTCGCCATATTCAATATAATATCTTGTGTAGGGAGGGTTGTTGAGCACGATGCCATGCTCGCAGTCGAGCCGCTCCTTCACCGCGTCGAGTGCCTTCTCTGTCATCCCCTCCTCCTGTCCGATGCCGGCCATGCTGCACCAGCCGTTGGACTCGATAAAGATCTGTCCTTCGATATTTTCCTTCGACCCTATCTTGTGACCATTATAGTCATAGGCACGCAGAAACCACTCACCATCCCAGCCATGTTGTTTGACTGTTTCCACCATCCTGTTCACGTGATGCAGCGCCCGTGCTGCCTCCTCGTTCTTGCCCAGCCTGTTGCATAGCTCTACGTAATCACGCCCACTGACCACGAAGAGGCCGGCGATCATTAGACTCTCCGCCTGTGATCCCTCGCTCCTGTTCTCGGTGGTCTGAAAGCTCTCGTTGGGGTCGTCGGAGAAGCAGTTGAGGTTGAGACAGTCATTCCAGTCGGCACGCCCGATCAGGGGCAGACCGTGGGGTCCCAGGTGATTGATCACATGATCGAATGAAACGGTCAGATGGTCGAAGAGCGGCACCTCGGTGCCCGACTCGTTGTCGAAGGGTACGGACTGGTCCAGTATCGCGAAGTCACCCGTCTCCTTTACATAAGCGGTTGTACCGAGGATCAGCCAGAGCGGGTCATCGTTAAAGCCGCCCCCAATCTCATTGTTTCCTTTCTTGGTGAGGGGCTGGTACTGGTGGTAGCAGGAGCCATCGGGGAACTGCGTAGAGGCGATGTCGATGATCCTCTCGCGGGCCCGTTCGGGGATCTGATGCACGAAACCGAGCAGGTCCTGGTTGGAGTCACGAAAACCCATCCCGCGCCCGATGCCACTCTCGAAGTAGGATGCCGAACGGGAGAAGCAGAAGGTGATCATGCACTGGTACTGGTTCCAGATGTTCACCATCCGGTCCAGTTTCTCCTCCCCTGTCTTCACCCGGAAGTTACCCAACAGTTGATCCCAGTAGGTACGTAATACGGCAAAAGCGTTGTCCACCTTCTCAACGCTGTCGAAACGGGCGATCATCTCCTGC
>DURL01000233.1 GCA_012837345.1 Bacteroidales bacterium | reverse complement strand
AGTTTGGCGCCCGCCCGCTCAAGAGGGCCATTCAGAAATATATTGAAGATGAGATGGCTGAACAGATTCTTCGCACCGGACTGAAGGAGGGTGATATCCTCAGGGTGGACTTCGACAGTGAGAAGCAACAAATCATCATGCAAACGGACGAAGCAAAATAACAACCGTAAATATAAGACGTCCCGCTCAACAGATGGTTGCGCGGGACGTTCTTTTTTTCCCCGATTACTATTTCAGGCTACGGGATTTTAATTCCATCCCGGGTTTTGAGCTCCTTCCAGTGCAGGATTGGCCTGCATCTCGCTCAAGGGGATCGGCCACAGCAATGCATACTCAGGAATGGCTCCCACTCTGGTACTCCCATCGGGTTTGTTCTGAATAACCGCACTGGCAAGTGGCACCCATTTCAATCTGCCCGATTGCACCCCATCAGCTTCCGGATAGAGGCGGGTGCGACGGATATCATCCCATATTTTAAACTCAAGTGGGAACTCATGGAACCTTTCTGTCAATATCGACTGGATCAGGAGATCTCCGGATGCAGTCTCATCGCCCAGTCCCGCTCTGCGACGCACCTGGTTCAAATAGGATCGGCCTTGTGCGTCACTACCTGTTCGGGCAAGACCTTCGGCAGCAATCAGCAACACCTCGGCATAGCGAAATATCGGCATATTATAGTCACCGTTACGGCCATTAATCAGAGAACCTTCATCAAACCACGCCCAGTTTCCCACATTATTCAATGTATGAGACACTCCGGTTTCGTCAGTATACTCCCGGAAGAAGAATTGTTTTTCCTTGTTTCTGACATCTGACGGATGATAGCTGTCAATTAACAGGTCAGAAGGCAGGTAAGCATTATACAATACATCCCCCCCCGGTTTAAATACACTGTTGCCATTTGCGTTCTTCCACTGAAAAGCATCTGTGCCGATGGAACGTACTGCATACGAGTTACCCACATTGTAACTGGTTTGATTATATTCCTTAGCGAAGATAATTTCATTCGACGACTTGGTGGTTTTAATCACATTATAAGCGGAATTGAGATCATCACTGCTGCCGTCAGGCTGGACAAGCCCATGCTGGCCGCCATTGATTACATCCATAGCCATATTGGCTGCTTTGGAATAATACTCATTACCCCCATTCACCGGGGCACCTGCCCACTGCAGATAGATCTGAGCAAGCAGGGTTTGTGCCATGGGTTTGGTCACATACCCGCCGTTGTCATAAAAAGCAACGTTGGGAAGGGCATTCCCGTCAATGATATCTAACAGATCAGCCTCAATCTTTGCATAGACCTCTGCTGCCGACGTGCGTTCCACATAAATTCCCTCCAGGGAAGTGTAGGGTTGATCTATATAGGGGACATCACCATACTCTTTTACCAAATAGTAATAAGCATATGCCCGGAAGAATTTCCCCTGAGCTACATAGTTAGAAATTTTATCTGGAGACAAAACATCCGTCATGGTCGGAATATTGGCAATGACAAAATTGGCACGCGATATTCCAATATAGAATTCAGTCCACATTTTCTGGGAGGTTGCATCAAACGATTCGATATTGAAATTGGCCCCTTCCGATGCATTGGTAAAGGTCCTGTCTTTCCGTTTGTCTATGAATAGCCCGGACATGACACCTCCCCACATGGTAGCCTTTGGCGTCCAACCGCCATCCACATCAATATTGTGCAGGTAGGGAACACCTCCAAAATAGAGTGCATTTACTCCCGTTTGGGCATCCGATTCGGTTCTCCAGAACTGACCGGTTGTTTTTTCATCCAGAGGATTTTCCTCCAGGAAGCTTTCACATGCACTCATCACCAACGATAAGGCAATCACGCAAAAGATGGATTTGTATATGTTATGTAATTGCATATGATATCTGTTTTTATATATATTTACAACCAACTATTAAAATGTCACATTGAGACCTACCGTGATTGTTCTCGGCCGTGGATAGGTAAAGAACTGACGGTTTGTTCCCCACTTATTGTCCCCCAAACGTGATGAGTTCTCCGGATCATAGCCCAGATAATCGGAGGAAGTTATGAGAAATGCATTATTCACATTGCCGTAAAGACGGAGGGCTGAAAGCCCCATTTTTCTCAGATATTCAGGAGTAAAGGTGTAACCCAGCTGAATGAGATTCCCTCGCAGATAGGAACCATCTGCCACCCAGGTATCATCTGCATTGGCGTTGTTACCCATAGAAAAGTTGGCCAGACGGATTGCCTGTGCCTTACCGTTCGGATTAAGAGTGGGATGCCATGCCTCCTGCCAGAGACGATCGATGCCGCTGGTAAGGAAACGCCCCTCGGTGGAATGGAAGAATTCCTGCATGATATCGGCACCCCATGAGAACTGCAAGTCGACAGTCAGGTCAAAATTCCTGTAATTGAAGGTATTGATAAACGAACCCATCCAGTCTGGCAGCCCGTTACCCAGGATCTCACGCTGTTTATAGGTTACCTTTTCACCAATTGTGGAAGGAACATTCATGGTTTCCGGGTCCCAGTTAGCCGCTACACCGTCGTAAATACCTGCACGTCTGTAACCATAGAAGGTTGAGAGTTCTTCTCCTTCTCTGATCAACATGTCGTATCCCACGAATCCGTCCAGCAGGATCTGCCGTTTGCCGGTCACCTGATCTACCGATGAGCTTTCATCCAGTTTCTCCACCTTGTTTTTGTTGAAACTCAGATTCAATGTCGTGTTCCATTGAAAACCGTTCACATCAACCGGATAGGCGTTGATCAAGAGATCCAGTCCCTGGTTAGAGACCTCTCCTATATTGCTGGTGATCGAGGAGAAACCGGTTGATCTGGGGAGGGGACGACTAAGCAACAGGTCAGTGGTATATTTATAATAATAAGATGCTTCCAGATTAAGTCGGTTGTTAAACAGTCCCAGGTCTACCCCAACATCCCACTGATTGGTTCTCTCCCATCGCAGATCAGGGTTTGGCATTCGATTGGTGTAGGAGACTGTTTGTAATGCGTCACCAATGATGGTAGTCGACTGGCCTATGGTAGCCAGTGATGCATACGTACCTATCTCTGAATTGCCGGTCACCCCAAAGGAGGTATGGGGTTTCAGGCGGCTGATCACCGGATGGTCATTCAGGAAATCTTCGTTTGACATCATCCAGCCCAAACCTATTGAGGGGAACCAGGAATATTTACTGTTAGCCCCGAACTTCGATGAGCCGTCCCAGCGGCTTGTGATCGTTGCCATATACTTGTTGTCGTAACTGTAGGCACCCCGCAGAAAATAGGAGTTCATGGACCATTTATCGTGGTCATTGCCTACCGAAGGTCTGTCAGATCCTTTACCCAGATTGTAATAGCCATAAAAGTCATCTGAAAAGTTGGATCCCACCGCATAGAAATAGGAATAGCTACGTTCCTGCCATGAAACACCACCCATTGCATTGATTGAGTGTCTATTAATTAGCTTGTTGTAGGTAAGATAGGTCTCTTCCTGCCAATAAAGGGTATTGGAGTTGTTTCCCTCGGCACGACCCGTTGAACTTTGGTTAATTAGTGGTCGCGGAGTGAACGGGGTATAGTTGGCATTGCGATTGTTGTGGTAATCGACACCAAACTGTGTTTTTAAATCAAGTCCTTCAGCCAGGTGGAAGGTCAAGGCTGCATTACCAAAGATTTGTGTCCTGTACTGTTTTGCCTCCATTCTCTTGAGTAGCTCTACAGGATTCCCTACACCTTCCGGACTAAATCCCTGCATCGCTCCGGGATCCGGATTGTTCATGTCACGATAAATGGCATCAGTCCTGAAGCTGTTTGTCTGGGCATACTGTCCATCCAGCATCACCGGCAGGAAAGGTAACAGCTCAATCATGGTACGCAGTGCACCCTGGCCATAGGGATTATCGGAGGTTCTGTTGCCCCATGTATGGTTCACAAGCAGATTCACACCGGTCGACAACCATTTGGTGGGTTTGTCATCATAGGCCAGCTTGGCATTCAATCGTTTGAAATAGGTGTTGTGCAGAATTCCCTGCTGGTCGGTATAGTTTAGGAAGGCACCTACCGATGATTCCTTGTCACCCCGTTGGATACTCAGCTGGTGGTTATGAGAGAGAGCGGTACGTGAAGCTTCTCTTTGCCAGTCAGTATCGTATTTAGGGGATCCATCTGCATTGAATAGTCGTTCGTCAGTAAAAATCTGAGACAGGTCAGTGGTGAAATTCCTGTTTTGCCAGGCATTGGCATTCTCCAGCCCCTGTTTAAAGGTTGACATCCATTCACCGGCATCCATCACATCCATATAGCGCGCCATGTTGCTGATGGAGAAAGAACCGCTGTAAGAGAGACGGGCTTTGTTACTGGTATCACCCCCCCGCTTGGTGGTGACAAGTATCACTCCGTTGGCACCACGGGCACCATAGATAGCTGCAGAGGAGGCATCTTTCAACACCTCTATCGATTCAATATCGTTGGGATTCATATACTGGAAGTTGGACATCACCACACCATCCACCACGTAGAGAGGACTCGCAGAGGCGTTGATGGTGGAAATACCCCGAATGATGACACGCAGTTCACCACCTGGTTGACCGGTATTGGAGAAGATGTTCACCCCGGCAGCCTTTCCCTTCAATCCCTCCAATGCATTGAACGACTGATTCTTGATGATATCGCTACCCTTAGCAGTTGAAATGGATCCGGTCACATCAGATTTACGCATGGTACCATACCCCACCACCACCAATTCGTCGAGGCTTTGTGTATCCTCCTGCAACACGATCTCCAGCACATTCCTACCTGCTATAGGGATCTCCTGTTCTATGTATCCAATATAGGAGATACGGATAATGGCATCGT
>DURL01000223.1 GCA_012837345.1 Bacteroidales bacterium | reverse complement strand
TCGTGGTCAGAAGTGCCGATACCAAAAAGAAAGGCAACAAGGATGGCAAGGATTTCTTTATTGAAAACATCACCGACAGCAAGTACAAGCCATTCCAGCCGGGAGCGGTCAGGAGCGGTTCCATGCCCGCCGGGCTGCAACATGGCATCAACATGATTGACAACAGCACCGTGACACTGGAGCTCTATGACAAGGACAAGGATGGTGCACGGAAGGATTTCGCACATGTGGTGGGTGACTTCAATAACTGGACGCTGAGTAACGACGAACAATCGCAGATGTTCCGCGACGATGCCGCCGGCTGCTGGTGGATCACTTTCACAGGTCTCGACCCCGCGAAAGAGTATGCCTTCCAGTACTATGTGGGCAATACAGGCAAGGATCCCATTCGCGTAGCCGATCCCTATGCCCGCAAGGTGCTGGATCCAAACAACGACAAATATATCTCTCCCTCCACCTATCCTGAGAATCTGACTTACCCGGAGGGAGCTATAGGGATGGTTTCGGTATTCAAGATCCAGGAAGAAGAATATCATTGGAAGGTAACCGATTTCGAGAAGCCCTCACGAGACAACCTGGTGATCTATGAGCTGCTGCTGCGCGACTTCACTGAAAGCGGTGATATCAAAGGGGCGATGGCGAAGCTGGATTATCTGCAGTCGCTCGGTGTGAACGCCATTGAGCTGATGCCGGTGCAGGAGTTCGACGGCAACGACAGCTGGGGCTACAATCCCGCCTTCTTCTTCGCCATGGACAAGGCTTACGGCACCGACCGGATGTACAAGGAGTTTATCGATGAGTGCCACAGCAGAGGGATCGCGGTAATCCTCGACGTGGTCTACAACCACGCCACCGGCGACAACCCCTTTGCTAAAATGTGGTGGGATGCATCGGCTGACAAGACTACCGCAAACAACCCCTACTTCAACGTGGATGCACCCCATCCCTACAGCGTTTTCCATGACTTCAACCATGAATCGGAGCTGGTGCGTACCTTCGTGAAGCGTAACCTGCTGTTCCTGCTGGAGGAGTACAACATCGACGGCTTCCGGTTCGACCTCACCAAGGGATTTACCCAACGCTCTTCAACCGAGTCCACCGCAAGCAATTACGATGCTTCCCGCATTGCGATTCTGAAGGATTACAACCAGACCATCAAGGCGGTCGACCCTGATGTATATGTAATCCTGGAGCATTTTGCCGACAGCAGGGAGGAGACCGAGCTCTCGAACGATGGGATGATGGTTTGGCGCAACAACAACGATCTGTTCAAACGATCTGCAAAAGGTTTTCAAACTGATTTCAGCCCGGTATATTATGGCAGCTCCGATCGCCCGGTCAACAGCCTGGTGAGCTATATGGAGAGTCACGACGAGGAACGGACTGCCTATGTTCAGTTGTCGGAAGCTTCAACCTACATCAAGAACAACCTGGGTGTGCGCATGTCATTGCTAAGTGCCAACGCCGCTTTCTTCTTCACCGTTCCCGGTCCGAAGATGGTATGGCAGTTTGGCGAGTTGGGATATGATTTCTCCATCAACGAGAACGGAAGATTAGGCAGAAAACCCATTAAATGGGATTACCTGCTGGTACCGGAACGGAAGGAGTTACATGATACCTACTCAACGCTGATCAACCTGAGGATGGAGCATGGGGAGCTCTTCAATGCAACATCCACCCTTAGCTGGAGCGATGGTCGCTACCTTACCCTCTCCTCCTTTGGCAAGGCAAAAAACGTGATGGTGATTGCCAACTTTACAGACAAAACCACCGGTGGTGGGGTCAGCTTCCCCCAAACGGGTGTCTGGCATAACTATCTGGAGAACGGCACAACGATCTATGTGCCCTCACCCACCATGAATGTAGAGCTGCCACCTTACAGTTTCAAGATCTATACCAATTTTGAGCCATAACATCACCATATTTTCTGCTAATCGGTGAAGATTAAGGGGGAGTATCGGATAGGACACTCCCTCTTTTTTGCAGGAAAAAGCGGAAAGGATAAACATATTCCATCTTTTCGGTGTTTAGAGTGGTAATCACAGTAACGACAACAACAAAATGAAATCTATCGCAATTATTTACGGTTCCAGTACCGAGAACACCAAGAGAGCCGCAGAGAAGATCGCGGAAAAAATCGCTGACTACACCCCCACCCTGGTCGATATCTACGACGGGGATGAACAACCCTTCCTTACGCATGATGTGCTGATCATGGGTGTCTCCACCTGGGGGGTTCAGGATCTGCAGGACGACTGGAACGACTTTTACCCCAAGCTGGAGAAGCTGGACCTCTCCGGCAAGACCGTCGCCATCTTCGGCATGGGCGATGCCTCCATCTACCCCAGTTCGTTCGTGGATGCCATAGGGATCCTCTACGAGATCGTGAAAGAAAAAGGTGCGACTGTCGTGGGACAGGTCTCACCCGAAGGGTATGACTTCGAATATTCACGTGCGGTGGTGGACGACATGTTCGTGGGGCTGCCACTCGACGACGACACCGAGCCGGAGCTGACCGATGAACGAATTGCCGCCTGGGTGGAACAACTGAAACCCTACCTGCAGTAAACAGCAAAAAAAACCGGACAGAGGATGCCCGGTTTTTTTATCTCTTATGCGGAAATATCCGCTGCGAGTTTATTTGTAAAAGACCCTGTACTCCCAGGGCTTGAGCTGCATCGTCCCGGCAGCCTCAACCACCTCTCCACCGGGAAAGAGGTGATAACCCACACCCGGCAGCGGCTCTTCGAAGGTTACCTCTACCGTTTCGTTACTTAGGTTGAGCAATGCGATCACCTCGCTGCCTTCGTTCGTGCGGCGGAAAGACCATACCGACTGCGGCCTGTCATTTCCAATCCCGCTCATCTCACCACTGCGGCCGGGGGCCTGCAGCGCCTTCTGTTCCTTTTTGAGACGATTCAACGCACTGTAGAAGGAGCTGAAATCATCAGGATCGCTCCAGTCGATCTCATCTTTCTCAAAGAAAGCCAGCCGATGGTCGTAGCCTGCTTCCTGTCCGCTGTAAATCAGCGGCATGCCGGGCAACAGGTAAGTGAGCAGGGCAAAGCTGCGTGCCGCCTCCCCCATCCGCTCAAACTCAGTACCGTTCCAGGAGTTCTCATCGTGGTTGGAGGTGAAGAACATCGGTATGGCATGCGGTGCGAAACGATCGATCATCCTGTCGAATGAAGCCCTGAGCGAATCTACATCCTCCACACCCTGCGCCACAGCGTTCATACGGTGGTGGAAATCCCAGGCATAGTAGGCGTCGAACAGCGACTCGTTCAGCTCCGGCTTCTCCGCCTCGGCAAGCATAAAGATATCGGGCTTCAAGGCGATGAGTGAATCTTTTGCTGCTACCCAGAAGTCGGTCGGCAATTCACCCGCCACATCGCAGCGGAAGCCGTCGATACCGGTTTCACGCACCCAGAAGAGCATTGAGGCAATCATCGCCTCACGCATCTCCGGCTTGCTGTAATCAAGCTGGGCGATATCGGTCCAGTCGTACATCACGTTCAGCTCGCCCAGGCTGTCCCGCACGTACCAGTCGGGATGAGCCTCCACCCACACGGCATCACGCGAGGTGTGGTTGGCCACCCAGTCGAGGATCACCTTCATACCCAGCCCGTGAGCCTGATCGACCACCGCCCGAAAATCGTCCAACGTGCCGAACTCGCTGTTCACCGCGGTATAATCGCTGATGGAGTAGTAACTCCCCAGCGTACCTTTTCGATCTTTTTCACCGATCGGCTGTATGGGCATAAACCAGAGGATATCGGCACCCAGTTCACTGAGACGGGGCAGGTGTGCTGTAAAGGCAGTGAACGTCCCTTCGGGGGTGAACTGCCGCGTGTTGACCTCATAGAGTACCGCATCATACACCCATTCGGGTCGGACACTCTCAGCTGTACCGGTCGTTTCAGCTTGTTTGTTTTTGTTTCCGCACGACACCAACAGGGTGATGAGCAGGGAGTAGAGATAGATTTTCTTCATAATGACAGGATTGATCAGTTGTTCTTTTTCTGCAATTTGTAGACATCATCACTGTCCTGCACCATGAATACGCTCAGGGCACCCACTATCAGGGAACAGCCTGCGAGCACCAAAGTGAGGATCACCCGCCCCTCAAACAGCTCACTGGTGATATAGCCCAGGATGCTGGCAGCCAGGATCTGCGGGATGACAATGAAGAAGTTGAAGATGCCCATATAGGTTCCCATCTTATCTGCCGGCAGCGAGCCGGTGAGGATGGCGTAGGGCATGGAGAGGATGCTCCCCCAGGCAAAGCCGACCCCCACCATGGGGAGCAGCAGCAGCTGGGGTTCCCGGATAAAGAAGAGCGAGATAAAGGCCACCCCTCCCATGGTCAGGGCGATGGAGTGTGTCGCCTTGCGGCCTATCTGACGTGCCAGTGCCGGCAACAGAAAAGCGCTGATGGCCGACACCCCGTTGTAGACGGCGAAGAGCACCCCCACCCAGTTGGCTCCCTGGTTGTAGAGCTCGCTGCTGGAATCGGTAGTACCATAGACGTGTTGCGTGATAGCCGGTGTGGTATAGATCCACATGGCGTAGAAGGCGAGCCAGGAGAAGAACTGCACCACCGCCAGCTGCCCCATGGTCTTGGGCATATGGAGCAGGTCGTTCATGATCCCCACCATGCCGTTTGGCCTTGATGAGTTTTTGGTAATCACCCCTGAGAGCAGCAGGATGATGCCGAAGAGCAGCAACAACCCTCCCACGATGTAGAGCTGCCCGTTCAGCTCACCAAGGGAGGAGAAAAAGATCAGCGCACTGGCAACAACACCTACAAGGGTCCAGATCAGTCCTTTGCGCAGAAACTGACCGGAGGTAACCGCTATTTTCGCAGTGCTCTTCACACCACTTATTTTTTCCTTTTCCTCCTCAAAAGCAGCTAACTCCTCCGGCGAGTACTCCTTCGAGGTGAGCACCGTGTAGAGCACCGAGAGGAAGAGCACCACCCCACCGATATAGAAGGAGAGCTTCACCGATAGCGGTATCATCCCCTCGGGAGCCGTATTGGGTACGCCGAACCAGTTGGTAAGGATATAAGGGAGTGCCGAAGCCACCACGGCTCCGGTACCGATAAAGAAGCTCTGCATGGCAAACCCCATGGTACGCTGTTCGGAGGGTAGGTTGTCACCCACGAAAGCGCGGAACGGCTCCATCGAGATGTTGATCGAGCCATCCATGATCCATAGCATACCCGCAGCGATCCAGAGTGAAGGTGAGTTGGGCATGAAAAAAAGTGCCAGGGTGGTAAGGACGGCCCCCACCAGGAAATAGGGTCTGCGTCGTCCGAAGCGGTTCCAGGTGTTGTCACTCAGATGGCCGATGATGGGCTGAATGATCAGGCCGGTGATGGGTGCGGCGATCCAGAGGATGGGGATATCCTCAACCCGCGCACCGAGCGTCTCAAAAATACGGCTCACATTGGCATTCTGGAGGGCGAAGCCAAACTGAATGCCGAGAAACCCGAAACTCATGTTCCAGATCTCCCAAAAGGAAAGGTGTCTCTTTTTCATGCTGATGGTTCTCTTTTGATCTATGTTGATGTAGGTATTGAAACGTTCCAAATGGATATGCAATAGACAAATATAGAGAGCATTCCCGGTCGGGACGCCCCCCTCAGGTGCGAACCGCCCCATTTTTCTGTGCAAACGAGTGCATGAAAGGTTTATCGTGTGGAACTCTTCACAACCAGATCAGTCTTGATCAGACGGCTCACCACCCCCTGTTTGGTCTCCTTGCCCTCAATGCGGTTGATTAACAACCGGGCAGCGGTACAGCCCATCTCGAAGCCGTGCTGGTCCACACTTGTCAGCGTGGGATCGGTCACCTCGGTAAGGTAGCTGTTGGTAAATCCACAGACCGAGATTTCATCAGGGATCCTGTAGCCTGCTGATTTCACAATTTGTATACAAAAAGAGGCCACCTCGTCATTGATACAAAAGAAGGCGTCAGGGAGCGGTTGCAACCGTAAAAGTTCAGGGATCACCGTTCTGGCAAGCTCCACCGTGTCACAGATCCTGTTCAACCTGTTCTCCACGGGTAGTTTGTATTTACGCAACGCATCCTCATACCCCATCCGCCGATTGTTGGCAATGGGCAGTGAGGAGGTAGCTCCCAGAAAGGCAATCTGCTTGCATCCGGTCCGGATCATATGTTCAACCGCATTGAATGCACCCGCATAGTCATCGACCACTACTTTGTCGGTATTGATACCGGTGCAGATGCGATCAAAGAAGACCAGATGCACCCCGTTGTCGACGATCTCGCGGAAATGGTCAAACTGTGTTGTTGTTTTTGACTGAGACGCCATGATCCCGCAAACGCGTGCATCGAGCAGTGTCTCAACACTTCGCACCTCACGCTCATAATCCTCGTTAGATTGACAGAAGAGCACATTGTAACCGTCGTTCTCCGCTTCCATCTGAATACCCGACAGCACCGTGGAAAAGAAATAGTGCACAATCTCCGGGACAATCACCCCAATGGTGTTGTTTCTGTTGGTACGCAGTTGCATAGCCAGCGTATTGGGCTTATACTTGTGTTCCAATGCATAAGCCTGCACCAGCTTGCGTGTCTCCTGGCTGATGGCGGGATGATCCTTCATGGCCCGTGATACGGTGGATGGAGACAGGTTGAGTGCTTTTGCAATATCCTTTAAGGTGATCTGAACCATGATATAACCCCTCTAATTCGATAACAGGTAGATTCTCGTTGATTGTGCATCATCTTGAAAGGTCAGTCAGATGCATGAAAGCAATCAATCACAATGCTCAAATATATAAAAAAAAAAGGAGCCTTATTGCTTCAGCATCAAAAAAGCACCCTTTTGGTAAAAAAATGTTGCCGATCTTCGCAATTTGTATATATTTGTTTGAAAAATATTATTATGAAGGAGATTAAACCATTGTCACTGACAATACAATCGGAGATTGGCCAACTGGAAGCAGTATTGATGCATTACCCGGGTGCAGAAGTAGAAAACATGACACCCCGTAACGCGCAGAGAGCACTCTACAGTGACATTCTGAATCTATCCATTGCCCGGAGAGAATATGATCAGTTGTTGGGGGTGTTACAAAAACAGTCGAAAGTATACAAAGTATCGGACCTGTTAACACAGCTCCTTGAACATGATGACAATAAGACGAACCTGATCAGGCAGATATGTGCCACGGAGCAGGTGCCTGACTATTTTGATTATCTGACCAATTTGCCACCGGTAACGCTTGCCACCATTTTAATCGAGGGACTCCCTCTCAAAGTCAGCACGCTTACTGATTTTCTCAGGGAGGAGTATTACGCCCTCAAACCACTCTATAACTTCTATTTCACCCGCGATGCTTCAGCGGTAATTGGCAACAGCGCCCTTATTTGTAAGATGGCCAACAATGTACGCATGCGGGAGGCGATGATCATGGATGCCATCTTCGGCAGCGGTCTCTTTTTTGAGACCAGGAAGCTGAACAGCTACCAGCTGTCGCAACACAACCCTGATATTAAGATTGAAGGGGGAGATCTGCTGGTGGTGAGAGAGGATATCCTGCTGATAGGCAACGGCTCGAGAACCACTACCCAGGGCATCGACATGCTGGTGAAGGAGTTTTGCAAAAACGGAACGGGAAAGAAACATGTGATCGTACAGCAATTGCCCGAATCACCCGAATCCTTTATTCATCTCGACATGGTGTTTACCATGCTCGACAGAGACAAGGCAATGGTATACAAACCCCTGATCATGGACAGCTCCCGGTACCAAACAGTCCATATACAAATCGATAACGGCAGGGTCAGCAGGATCAGCTCCGCGGGAGGTATCCTGAGCCTGCTCCGCAAGTTGGGGCTTGACCTGGAGCCGGTGGTGTGTGGGGGTAAAGCCGACGACTGGGATCAGGAGCGGGAACAGTGGCACAGTGGCGCCAACTTCCTGGCTATCGCTCCGGGTAAGGTACTCTCCTACGCGCGTAACGTACATACACTGGAGGAACTGAATAAACATGGCTTCCGGATAGTAAGCGCTGCGGAGGTGATCGACGGCCGCTATGACCTTACGGCTGAGGGCCGTTGTGTGATCACCCTCGAAGGATCGGAGCTCCCTCGTGGTGGTGGCGGCCCTCGTTGTATGACCATGCCATTACGTCGCTCACCCGTGAACTGGTAATTGGAGACACCACAACCTATCGTAACATTCAGAATCGGTTGAACGCGGATCAGAGAATCGCTCTTATCTCAGCGAGACTACGCACCGTGTGGGTGGGTTGAAAATCAACTCCTGGTGCACCCGTAGGGTTGAACCATATCTGTGCAATCCGGCTCTTGTGAGCCCCGACGATATCGGCATCCCAGCTGTCACCGATCATCACCGTCTGGTTGCGCCGTGAGTTTGTGTTTTTCAACGCATAGGTAAACATATCGGGATGGGGTTTGTTGATGCCCGCATCCTCCGAGAGGATGATCTTGTCGAAGTAGGGTTTCAAGCCTGAATTTTCGATCTTCTTATACTGTACCTCGCGGAAGCCATTGGAGAGGATATGCATCCGGTATCTTGGTCGCAGGTAATCAAGCAGCTCAATGGTACCTTCAATGAGTCGGGTCTTACGGGTGGTGCGGTCCAAAAAATCATCACTCAGCCGTTTCGCATATTCAGGATCATTGACTCCGAAAGGCCGTACAGGAGCCAGGAAGCGCTCCACGATGAGTTCCTCCTTGCGGATCTCACCCTGGCGATACATGGCCCAGAGGCGGTGGTTGCCTGGCATGTAGACATCGTAATACGCGTCGAAAGTAGGGTAGTATTTCTCGTAACCGTAATCATGGTAGATCTCTTCGAGACACTCCCTGCCGTTTTGATGGATATCCCAAAGGGTATCATCCAGATCAATGAATAGATTTTTATATTGCATGGCTCTAAACAATCACGGAGTGAGAAAAGATCACTCCGTGACATGAGATCATTTTTTTGAGTCAGATGGGGTTACACCCTGATCATTTCACTTCTACAATCAGGTACTTGGTGAGGCTCCAAAAGCGCTGCGTATCTGTGATAAGGAGAACAAGGTTTCCATCATCACCCTTCACAAACTCATAGGTTCCTTCCGGATGGGTAGACCACACCTTTCCCTTGGGCGCATAAAGGGGGATCTCTGTCACCTCCCGTATGTCAATCTTCAGAAAGTACTCCTTGTTGAAGGTGTCCTGCAACACACGCGTCTGCTGGAGGAAGCCACCGGAAAGGATCTTCTGCTCTTTCAGCTCTGCGGCGGTACCAAACACGTAATATGCTGTGTGTAACGTTTTGTCCTGTTCACGGATGGTGACCGACTGCTGTTCGGCTTCCTGAGCCAATGCCGTCACATCTTCAGAGAGTTGGGCTATCTGCTCATCCTTGCGTGCCAACTCTTCCTGAAGCACTGCCAACCGGGTGGTACTCTCGCGCATCTCCGTGTTGAGGCGGTTGATGGTGTTCTTCAGCGAAGCGATCTCTTTGCTTCCCGCGCTCTGTTTCCTGTTGAGTTGTTCCAGCTGCGCCTTGTTGCGTTGAAGGATCTCATTGATCATCATAAAATTATCCTGCACCCTCTGTTTGGTATCCTGGGTCATCTCTTCTCCCTGAGCCGACTGTGAGGCGATATACTTTTCAGCCTCCCTGATCCTGGCAAAGTTGGCTTCCACCTCGCTGATCACCGCCATCATCTCGGCTGCTTCCGACTCGGCACCGGCAGATCGCATCAGAAGAGAATCACGCTGTGCCTGAAGATCTTTATACTCTTTCGATTCCTTCACGTTCGTACACGAGACCGCTATGAGTCCCATGATCAGTAACAAAAAACCGTTCTTTTTCATAACATTCTCCTTTTCTATATTCATTAAACAATCACTCGCTGAAAATAGTTTGTTCAAAAAAGTTTTACCTGCCTGCGACCACAATCACGAACTCACCTCTCGGTTCCTGCTCGGTAAAACGGGTGATCAAGCTCTCCAGGGTGCCTCTCACCGTTTCGGCATAGAGCTTGGAGATCTCCCTCGACACCGATGCCTGCCGTTCACCTCCCAGGTGTTCTGCCAGCTGAGATAGGGTTTTCACCACCCTGTAGGGTGACTCGTATAAGATCATGGTACGATGTTCTTCGGCTAGTTGTTTCAATCGTGTCTGTCGTCCCTTCTTCGGTGGAAGAAATCCCTCAAAACAGAAACGGTCGCTCGGCAGGCCAGACTCCACCAACGCCGGCACAAAAGCGGTCGCCCCTGGCAGACACTCCACATCGACACCCGCCTCAATGCAAGCCCTCACCAGCAAGAAGCCGGGATCGGAGATGGAGGGAGTGCCGGCATCTGAGATCAGGGCCATCTTCTCGCCAGCTTTCAGTCGATCCACCAGATGTGGCACGGACTGATGTTCATTAAACTTGTGGTGTGATTGCATCCGCGTGCCAATCTCATAATGCTTCAACAGAAAACCACTGGTACGGGTATCCTCAGCCAGAACCAGGTCACACTCCTTAAGCAGGTTGATCGCCCGAATGGTGATATCTTCCAGGTTTCCTACGGGTGTGGGTATGAGATAGAGTTTTCCCATCATGATGCCGGCTGTTTACGCAAACCCCTTTTTGATGACCCTGAGAAAATCTTTCACAACAGAATCATCGAAATTCCAATTCATTTGACTCTTCAGATACTCCTCTACCTTCTCAAAGCTCTCAAACGCGTTGAGACGAATCATCATGCTGTTCATCTCCTCTCTGTCGTTATGAAACAGCTCACGCTGGAACAAGAAACGATCGTTAAGGCTGATGCCTCTCTTCAGATCGAGCAAGGAGGGAGGCGCTTGTATCACGTCGTTAAGCGATGGTATTCCCCGCTGTTCATCTCTATATGCGGCATCATTCGCGGGTACTGGTTGTTCCACGGGTAAGGGTTCACTTAGGCGGGGATTTTTATATCCGGGAAGCGAAACCCTTTCTGGCTGATTCTCTTCTTCAATGACCTCGGTGGGTGACGATTCATTCACTTCAGGCTCCCCCGGGGTCACGGATATTGACTCCTCTTCCATTTTTTCAGATAAAAAGAGCACCAGTTGTTCCATCTGTCGTTTCATCTCTTCAATCTGCACTGACTGAAGCTGATGCAACAGCCGGGAGATTTGTTGCATCCGATCGAATGATTCGTTGAAAAAAGAAAATGAGAGGGTTTCACTCTCTTCGGCAGAATGGACCTTCTCCTCCAGTAACCGCAAGGTTGTAAGCAACTGACCTATATATTCTTTCTTGTTCTCTTTCATACAAAATTAACTTTACCGGCAGGTAAACGACTGGTATGCTTTTAGCAGTCATCCACCACTGTCATCTGTCACTTGCAAATGTAATCATATTTTGGGAAGCTCCACAAAATCGTCGGGCAAATTCACAAGATAGAGCTTTTGGGAACTGCGGGTAACCGATGTATAGAGCCAACGATAGAAATTGTCCCCCATGTAGGATTGTTGAATGTATCCCACGTCGAGGAACACGTTCTTCCATTCTCCCCCCTGTGCCTTGTGACAGGTGACGGCATAGCCGTACTTCGCCTGCAAGGCATTGAAATAGGGATTCTCCTTCACCTTTCGGTATTTTTTGCGTTTCTGGGTGATCTCGGCATAATCCTCCATCACACCGGAGAAGAGAAGCTCATGCTGTTCACGGGGGAGACCGGGCACCTCGGAGTGAAGCACATCGAGCAGGATTTTCGACTCAAACTCAATCTCATAGTCGCGGTGATAGAGGAGCACATTACAAAAACGAAAGCCGTACATCTCCTCTTCACCTCTCACCCTGATCACCTCCACAAACTCGCCATTGGCCAGGAAGTCAAGGTGTTCATAACCGGCAACCCAGAAATAGTTGTTCCTGGTGATCATCAGGATGTCACCGGCTGACAGCTCCTCTTCGCGGAAGAGCACTCTGTTGCGGATGCCGTTGTTGTAGGCATTCACCCGCTTGTTGGATCGGGAGATGACAATGGTCTCCTCTACACCGTCACGCCGGTAGGCATCGCTGATCTCATCAATCAGCTCCAACCCTGTGATGCGCTGTACATCGGCAAAACCCTCCACCCTGAGTCTCGGATACTGATCTGTCTCGTTGAAGAGAAGGGCATTGCGCAGCATGGTAGCGTTATAGAGGATTCCCGAGCTCTCTGCCTGACGGACGATATCGGTAAGGGTAGCCTCCATCACCTGAAGGGAATAAGAACGCAACAGATCACTGTCGAGGGCAGGGCTTGAGGGCTGCTTCACCGGCGGAAGCTGCGCGTTGTCTCCAATCAGGAGCAACCGGCACCCCTCTGCACCGTAGACATACTCGACCAGGTCGTCCAGGAGGCGTCCCGTGCCGAAAAGGGAGTGGTCGGCCGACTCGTTGTGGATCATGGAAGCCTCATCGATGATGAAAAGGGTATGGGTGTGTAGGTTCTCGCTCAGTGAAAAATGGGGTGTTCCCTCCCCGAACTTCTCTTGCCGATAAATTTTCTTATGAATGGTATAAGCCTGATGGGAGGCATAGGTAGAGAAGACCTTGGCTGCACGACCGGTGGGTGCCAACAACTGTGTCTTCTGGCCAAATGCGGTGAGTGTCTTCACCAGGCTGCCGATCAGTGATGACTTCCCTGTTCCGGCGTATCCGGTCAGCAAGAATATTTGATCATTCACTCCTGAAAAAAGAAAATCAGAAATCTGCTCCAACGCCGCCAACTGGTCGTCTGTAAAAGAAAATGGGAAATTGTCGCTGATTTTCTCAAGAAAGAAACGATTGATCATTTTTTTTGGTTATTTTTCCCGTAAAAGTAGCACAATTCTTATTCTTTTTCTACATTTGTAATCTAAAATCGGGGAATCAAATCAATAACAGTATAAATATTAAAAAGAAAAGTCCATGAAAGTTGTAATGAGAGTGCTTCTAGCATTAGCCATTGTTCTTTTAGCTTACATCTGCTGGCAAAGCATCAAGGGAACGGAAGATTTTAACGCTGAGGTTGCGAGGCGCGACAAAGCTGTTATCCAACGATTGGTTGACATCCGTACCGCCCAGGTTGCCCTTCGTGGTCAGACCGGCTCCTATACCGCCAGTTTCGACACGCTGACCCAGTTCGTGAAAGATGGGAAGATTGCCACCCTTATCAAGGAGGGAGATCTCACCGAGGAACAGCTGGAAGCAGGGATGACGGAAGAAAAGGCCATGGAGATCATCCGCAAGGGAAATGAAGCAGCCATCAAAGCAGCCGGACTGTGGGATGAAACGAAAAATGCACCCCAACTGGTAAGAGACTCCATCTTCTCACCCACAGTACAAGTACTCTATCCCAATCGTGCCAGGTTCAGCGTTGACTCACTACGGTACGTACCCTTCGGGAACGGAACTGAATTTGAGATGGGCGTGGATTCGCTGATCACCGCATCGGGTTATCCCATTCAGGTGTTTGAAGCAAAGACGCATTACCGTACCTACCTGGGTGACCTCGACAAGAAACTACTCGAGCAAAAGATTCAGGAAGTACTGGATCGTCCGGGCGATAAATATCCCGGCATGCAGGTCGGATCGCTTGAAGTAGCCAACAACAATTCCGGCAACTGGGAATAATTGTTATTCCACTGGCAATCAAACCAATGTTCTTACCGGAAAATATTGATCTGGCTCATTCTGAAGAATATAATTTATCCATTCGGCTCGCGCCGGATGGATTTTCTTTTTGCATCTTCAGCCCGACTGACCCCTCCATATTCCACTATCAGGGCACTCCCCTTGGGAATAAACTCTCCCATACCGATCACATCAAGAAGGTGATCTTCGATCTGGGATTCTTTAGCCTGCCTTTCAGGAAGACATCTGTCACCGTGGTCTCCCCACGCTACACCCTGGTACCAGAACGCTACTACGACAGGAAGAGAATCAGGGATCTGTTTCAGTACAACTTCCATCAACCGGGAGAGAGCGTGCTAGCCGACTCTTCTCAAGAGGGAGCATACCACATCCTGTTTGATCTGGAGGAAGAGCTGCATGCTTTTCTTGCCCGTAATCTGTGGAATCCCCGTTTTCTCCATCATGCAGGATCCCTGTTGCGGCTTTTCCATTCCTACCCAAAGGATCAGGATCACAAGAGCTGCTTTGTTGATTTTCACGACCAGAACGTGACCATCATCTCTTTCTCGGGAGAGGGACTTCTTTCCGTCAATACTTTTCCCGCACAGATCATACATGATACCACCTTTTTCATTGCCAGTGTGTGGGAGAAACTGGATTTTGACCAATCAGCCGACAAACTCCTTCTTTCCGGGGAGATAACACAACACACAGCAACGGTGGAGATACTAAAGAAACTGATCAGGAATGTAGAAACCGTCATCCTGGATCCCCGCGTAATGGCTGATGAAGAGTTGTTGAGACAGTTACCCACCGATACCCTGGCTATGTTATGCGAATAATCAGCGGCAAATACAAATCCCGGAGGATTCAGGTACCTCCCAATCTTAAAGCGAGGCCGACAACCGATTTCGCAAAGGAGAATCTTTTCAATATTCTGCACAACCGGATCGATTGGGAAGAGACGACGGCATTGGATCTTTTTTCCGGTACCGGAAGCATTGCACTCGAACTGGTCTCCCGGGGCTGCCCCTACGTGGTGAGTGTAGAACAAAACCAGCATCACTTTAACTTTATCTGTCAGGCACAGGAGAAGCTGGGCGCAACGGAACTATTCCCGGTGAGAGCAGATGTATTCAAGTATCTCCGATCGCTCAAGCAACAATTTGATTTGATCTTTGCCGATCCTCCTTATGACCTTGCAGGTATCGACACCATACCCTCACTTGTCTTTGAAAGGAATCTGCTGAAACCTGACGGTGTTTTTGTATTTGAGCATTCCCGGAAATACAATTTCGCACAGCTGCCCCAATTCCTGGAGGAACGTCTCTACGGAAACGTTCATTTCACCTTCTTCACTCAAACGGTTTCGGATTAATCATCCACAAAATCGACCTCCCACCCTTCTCAGCCGGCATCACTCTGACAGACGAAAAATCGGCTCTTGTCTGTTGAGTAGATTTTTATGCTGCTACATTTTATCTTATTTTTGCAGGGTATTTATAAAAACAGCAATATGCGTAAAAAACAATCGAACACAATGAGTGCTTTTCGTTTCAAACGATTTGCGCGAAAGTCGTACAGCATCTTCAACAGCATGCATAAGGCCGTCACCATCGGTGTACTGTCGGGCTGCACGCTGGTGAGCGCACATGCGGCTTATGCAGAACCGGAAGAACGTATGGTAGCCGAGACATCGCTCGACACCATCTCTCCAACAGAGCTTGATGAAGTAGTCGTGACCGCCTCCAGGGTTGGTATGCCTTTAAACCTTGCAGCAAAGCAGGTAACCATTGTCACGAAACAGGAAATTGAGCGATCGCCGGTGCGCAGCATCGAAGACCTACTGAATCATGTAGCAGGCGTAGACATCCTGCAGCGCGGACCGCACGGCGTACAGGCGGACATCTCCCTTCGTGGCGGATCATTCGATCAAACAGCCATTCTCCTCAACGGAATTAACCTTACCAGCCCCCACACAGGACATTACAGTTTCGACATCCCCGTCAACCTGTCCGATATCGAACGCATCGAGATCGTAAAAGGCCCTTCTTCTCAGGTCTATGGTGCCAGCGCCTTTTCCGGGGGAATCAACATCATCACGAAAAAAGACAAGGAGACAAATGCCTTTGCCAAACTTGAAGGAGGCATGAATGGCCTCCTGGGTGCAGAAGCCCGCGGTGCAACCCGTATGGGGAGGTCAGTGCACACGCTCTCTGCCGGTTATAAACGATCGGACGGATACATCCGTAACAGTGATTACGGGATTACAAATCTTCACTGGAAGAGTCATTTCGATGTAGAGGGGTCAACCATCGATATTCAGGCAGGGCTCAACGATAAGGCTTATGGAGCCAACACATTCTACTCCGCAGCTTATCCCGATCAGTACGACGACACACGGGCTGTTTTCGCTTCGCTGCGTGGTGAGACCGTCGG